>JAPYOC010000074.1 GCA_028278955.1 Candidatus Poriferisocius aerobius | reverse complement strand
GTCAATGGGCTGGCTCAGGCTGTCGGCCGGTCATCGGAGCAGGTCGCGGCCGTCTTGGAGGAATTGGAGGGGCGGGGATGGGCGCGCTACCGGGAGTCGAGGCGGGCCGCGGGCTGGATGCTGGTGGGCCAGGGGCGGGCTGAGGCCGAAGCAGGAGCGGCCGCAGAGATGGGGGAGTCGGGCAAGCGGTCCTTGGTTTTGGAGCTGTATGGGGCGTTCAAGCTCTTGGACCCCGAGCTGAAGAAGGTTTGCACCGATTTCCAGATTCGCGGGGACCAGTCGATGAACGACCACACCGATGCCGACTACGACGCCGCGGTCATCGACCGCCTTGCCGCCGTCAACGGGCGCGTCCAGCCGATTGCCGCCGGTCTGGCCCGAGCCTTGGACCGCTTCGGGCACTACGGACCGCGGCTGGATTTCGCGCTGAGCCAGGTTGCGGGCGGCAACATCGACTGGTTCACGAAACCCTCGCTGGATTCCTACCACGAGGTTTGGTTCGAGCTGCACGAGGATCTCCTGGTGACCCTGGGCTTGGATCGGGCAGCCGAGACGGCCGCCGATTCCGCCCGCGCGTGACTGCCAGCGCACGGGCGAACCGAGGCGGCGCGTTTTCGGCCTTTTGCTAAAATCCGACCGCACCCCTATCCGCCGGTGCGCGCATCCCCTAAGGAGACCCCATGGCCCGATTCGGCAAGGTGCTGACCGCCATGGTCACACCGTTTCAAGAAGACGGCTCGCTCGATCTGGATGCGGCCGCGTCGCTGGCCCGGTGGCTGAGCGAGCACGGAAGCGACGGCCTAGTAGTTGCCGGCACCACCGGCGAGTCGCCCACCCTGACCCACGATGAGCAGGTCAAGCTCATCAGGGCAGTCGTCTCAGCCGTCGACATCCCGGTGGTGGCCGGAGCGGGCAGCAACGACACCGCGGCGGCCGTCGAGCTCACTGAGCGGGCGTCTGAGGCCGGGGCCGACGGCATCTTGTCGGTGGCGCCGTACTACAACCGGCCTTCGCAGGCCGGCATGGCCAGGCACTTCGCCACGGTGGCGGCGGCAACCGACCTCCCGGTGCTCGTCTACGACATTCCCGTTCGCACCGGCCGCAAGGTGGACACCGCCACGCTGCTGGAGCTGGCCCGCAGCGTGGGCAACATCGCCGGCGTCAAAGACGCCGCCGGTGATCCGGCTGAGACGGCCGGCCTCATCGCGGCGGCCCCCGACGGCTTCGAGGTCTACAGCGGCGACGACAGCCTCACCCTGCCGCTGCTCTCGGTGGGCGCGGTGGGCGCCATCGGTGTGGCCACCCACTGGACGGGCGCCGAGCACCGCGACATGATCGCCGCCTTCCAAGCGGGCGACGTTGCCGCCGCCCGCCGCATCAACGCCGGCCTTATGCCGTCGTACCGCTTCGAAGCGGGATCGGCGGCGCCCAACCCGATCCCGGCCAAGGCCATGATGCGCCTGATCGGCCTGCCAGTGGGCCGGTGCCGCCCGCCGCTGGACGTCGAGCCCGACGGCCTGGCCCAAGAAGCCGCCACCGTCCTGGCTGGCACACGCATCGGCGCCGATGGCTGAAACGGGCATGGCAGCTGCTGGGCTGCCAGCGGGGATGAGCGGGTTCTGAGCCCATGCCTGAGACGGTTCAGATCACCTTTCTGGGCGGGCTGGGCGACATCGGCAGGAACTGCGCGGCCATTGAATGCCGAGGCGAGGTGCTCGTCTTGGACTGCGGGGTGCTGTTCCCCGGTGAGGACATGCCCGGCGCCGACTTCGTGCTCCCCGATTTGGAGTACCTGAGCGACCGGGCTGATCGCATCGTCGGCTGCATCTGCACCCACGGCCATGAAGACCACATCGGGGCGCTGGCCCATGCCCTGGAGCGGCTCTCGTTTCCGATCTATGCCTCTCGCTTCACCCTGGGCCTGATCAGCGCCCGCCTTGAGGAGCGCGGGGTGGGCCACCGCACGACCCTCATCCCCATAGGAGACCACGACCGGATCCGCATCGGATCGTTCGACTGCGAGTTCATCCCGGTCACCCACTCGGTTCCCTCCGGGCTGATGTCGGCTATTCGCACCCCCCAGGGGGTGATACTCCACTCCAGCGATTTCAAGCTGGATCTGAACCCGGTGGACGGGCGGCGCACCGATCTGGCCCGGATTGGGGCGATTGCCCGCCACGAGGGGGTTCGGCTGCTGCTGTGCGATTCCACCAACTCGGAGCTTCCCGGCAGCTCCCGGTCGGAGTCCGACGTCGGGGAGGTGCTGAGGGGGGTGTTCGCGGCCCATGCTGCTCGGCGGCTGGTGGTGGCGGCGTTCTCCAGCCACATCCACCGGGTGCAGCAGGTGGCCGACGCCGCGGTCGAGTCGGGGCGCAAGGTCGCCACCCTGGGACTCTCCATGAAGCGCAATGTCGCCCTGGCCCGCGGGCTGGGCCTGCTCCGGCTGCCCGACCACGCGGTGATCGATGTGGCCGAGGCCGACAGCCTTCCCCCCAGCCGAGTGTGCGTCGTGTCCACCGGCTCGCAGGGGGAGACGCGCTCGGCGCTGGCCCTGGCCGCCACCGGTGACAGCCGTTGGCTGGACATCGGCGCCGAGGACACCGTAGTGCTGAGTTCCAGCCCCATCCCCGGCAACGAGGCCCGGGTTGCCCGCATGATCAACAACCTGGTGTGCCGGGGGGCCAAGGTGGTCCACGGCGGCCAGCTCGAAGTCCACACCACCGGCCATGGAAAGCAAGACGAGCTGCGCACCCTGCACACGGTGGCCGACCCGGAGTTCTTCGTGCCGGTCCACGGGGAGGCCCGACACCTTGCGGCCCACGCCGAGCTGGCCGTGAGGATGGGAATGCCCTCAGACCGGGTGGTGCTGGCGCGCGACGGCGATCAGGTGGAACTGGGCGACCGCGGCCTGCTCAGCCGGGGCCGCGTCGCCTCTGGCGACTACTACTATGTGAACGGGCGGCTGGTGGAGAGCGGCCGGGAGCTGTTCGGCGAGCGTTCCATCCTCGGCCAGCAGGGGGTGGTCACCGTGGTGGTGGCGCTGAGCCGCGATGGGCGCCGATTGCTGGCTCGCCCCCGTTTTGAGAGCAAGGGCTGGATTGGGCCCGAAAAGGCTCGGGAGCTGGAGCAGGCGGGGGTCGACGAGGTGGCGGCTGCGGTGGAGGAGCACCTGGCATCGGGGGCGCAAGAGGGGCTGGTCAAGCTGGTGCGGCGGACGGCCGGCCAATTCGTCAACCACAGCACCGGCCGCCGTCCGATGATCGTGCCCATCGTCATCGAGAGCTGATTGCCGCCTCTGATCTGTCCGCCCGGCCTCTTGGGCCCAAACCGTTGGTTATCGGTGTTGTCAATGGTACGTTTGTGGTTGTTGTGGCTACAAAAACCACCCGAAAGCCCTCCGCCAAAGCCGGCGTCAAGGCCAACGCCAAGGCCGGAGCTTCGCCCGACCGCCGGTTGAGGCAGGCGTCGGCCGCGGTGTGGGCCCGCCACCGGGCCGACATCGTCGCCGTCGGCTTCATCCTGGCCGGCTTGCTGGCCGCTTGTGGCCTGTGGGCCGACGTCGCCGGGACTTTCGGCTCGGGCCTTCGAATTGTGCTCGGCGCGCTGATCGGCACGGCGAGGGCCGTCGCGCCGATCGCGCTGGTGGCGGTCGGCATCGCGCTGCTGCGGGGCCCCCGACCCCAAGAGGCGGCGGACACCGCTTCGGCGGCCCTTGACCAGGACACCCGGGCCGACCCAGCCCGGGCCGACCTGGTGCTGGTTGCCCGCCTCGCCATCGGCACCGCTGCGACGCTCCTTTCGGTCACCGGCCTCCTGCACATCGCCATCGACCGTCCCGGAATCAAGGACTTGGACGGGCTCATGGGCGCCGGTGGGGCGCTGGGCCTGGCCTTCGGGGGCACGCTGGCCGCGTTCGCCGGAGTCTGGGGGG
>JAPYOC010000073.1 GCA_028278955.1 Candidatus Poriferisocius aerobius | reverse complement strand
AGAGCTTGGAATCGATGGTTGTAGACCAGTTGGTGAAGCAGCTCGACATCAAGGGCACGCTCGGGGTTTTGCGCCAGGGGTTCAAGTTCCAGGGAAAGGTGCTGCGTCTGGCGTTCTTCAAACCAGCTCACGGCTTGAACTCTGAGGCGGTGGCACAATTCGAGCTGAACGAGCTCACCGTGACCCGCCAGGTCCGCTGCCATCCCGGCAAGGGCGACACCATCGACCTGCTCTTCGCCCTCAACGGGGTGCCGGTGGCCACCTGCGAGTTGAAGAACCCGATGACGGAGCAGACGTGGCGCGACGCAGTCCACCAATACAAAGAAGACCGCGACCCCAACGCTCCGGTGTTCAAGTTCTCCCAGCGCGCCCTGGTGCATTTCGCCGCTGACACCGACGAGGTTCACATGACCACGCGGCTAGCCAAGCACGAGACTCGATTCCTGCCTTTCAACCGAGGCAGCGCACCCGGCGAGATCAGGTGCGGTGCGGGCAACCCGGAGCATCCCTGCGGCTACCGCACCGGCTACTTCTGGCAGGAAGTGCTCGAGCGCACCCGCTTCCTCGGCATCTTGGGCCACTACGTGTTCGTCGAGCGCCGAGACGAAAAGGTTTATGGCGACAGCGGTGCCCGTACCGTGAGGCGAGAGACGTTGGTGTTCCCCCGCTACCACCAACTCGATGCGGTCAACAGACTGGTGGAAGCAGCCCGAACAGAAGGAGCGGGCAACAACTATCTGATCCAACACTCGGCGGGCAGCGGGAAGACCAACAGCATCTCGTGGCTGTCGCACCGGCTGGCGAGCTTGCACACCGAGGCCGACGACAAGGTGTTCGACTGCGTGCTGGTCATCACCGACCGCCGGGTGCTCGACCGGCAGCTTCAAGACGCCATCTACCAAATCGAACACGCCCAGGGCGTGGTGCAGGCCATCGACGAGGACTCCAGGCAATTGGCCCAGGCCCTCGTGGACGGAACCAAGATCGTGATAACCACGTTGCAGAAGTTCCCGTTCGTGATGCAGGGCCTGCTGTCCATAGCCGGGGCCAGCTCCCCCGACGAGCCCTCCCAGCACGACCAGGCCCAGGCAACCGAGTGGGTCCAGAAGATCGCGGGGCGGCGGTATGCGGTGATCGTGGACGAGGCCCATTCCAGCCAGACCGGGGAGAGCGCCCGCGCCATGAAAGAGGTCCTAGGTGAGCGCTCGCACACCGCGTTGGAGAACCTTGAAAACTGGGAGGACGGGCTGAACGCAATCGTTGAGTCGCGCGGCCCGCAGCCGAACCTGTCGTTCTTCGCCTTCACCGCCACCCCCAAAGGCAAGACCATCGAACTCTTCGGGCGCCCGGGCCTGAGCGGACTACCCGAGGCGTTCCACATCTACAGCATGCGCCAGGCCATCGAGGAAGGTTTCATCCTCGATGTGCTGGAGAACTACACCGACTACGACACCTACTACCGGATCGCCAGCACTGCCGCCGATGACCCCGAGTATCCGGAGCGCCGCGCCGCCAAGGCCCTGAGCAAATTTGCGGCGATCCACCTCCACAACCTGGCCCAGAAGACCGAGGTGATCATCGAGCACTTCCGCGCCAACGTCAGACACCACATGGGCGGCAAGGCCAAAGCGATGGTGGTCACGTCTTCGCGGCGCCAAGCCGTGCGCTACATGCAGGCCTTTGCGGAGTACATCGCCCAGAAGGGCTACACCGACATCCGTCCGCTGGTGGCGTTCAGCGGCACCGTGACCGACCCCGACACCGGCGAGGATTTCACCGAGCCCGCCATGAACACCGACATCGCCAGCGGCAAGCCCATCAGCGAGTCGGCGCTGCCGGCGCGCTTCGGCTCCCCCGACTACCAGATACTGCTCGTGGCTAAGAAGTACCAGACCGGCTTCGATCAGCCGTTGTTGCAGGCGATGTACGTCGACAAGCGCCTCGACGGGGTTCAGGCGGTGCAGACGCTGTCGCGCCTCAACCGGGTTGCTCCCGGCAAGAGCAACCCGTTCGTGCTGGATTTCGTCAACGATCCCGCCGACATCAGCGCGGCCTTCGCCCCCTACTACGACCAGACCCAGCTTGAAGCCCGATCAGACCCGAACCGGCTCGACGAACTCAAGCACGAACTCGACGAGATGCAGGTGTACCACCACGACGAGGTGGAGCGGTTCGCGCGGGTGTACTTCCAGCCACTCGACAAGCGCCAAAAGAGCGGCCATGCGATGTTGGCGGTGGAGCTTCGGCACGCCGTTGACCGATTCCACAACCGCGACGAGAACAAGCAAGCCCGGTTCCGCGACCGGCTTGGGGCATTCGTGAAGCTCTATGCGTTCATCAGCCAGATCATCCCCTACGCCGATAGCGAGCTGGAACAGCTCCACGCGTTCGCCCGAGGACTGCTGCCGAGCCTTCGCGACGGCAGGGCCGAGCAGCTGAGCCTTGAAGACGACGTCGAGCTGGAGTACTACCGGCTCCACCGCGTCTCCAACGGCGCCATCGGCCTCGGCGAGGACGACACAACGGTGCGGAGTCCGACCGAGGTGGGCACAGGCCGTACAGAAGAAGACGAGTCCCCGCTCTCGGAGATCATCGCCAACCTCAACGACCGCTTCGGCACGGCCTTCGACGAGTCAGATCGGCTGTTCTTCGAGCAGCTGCAACAAGACGGCGCCGGCGACGAGAACATCGGCCAGACCGCAGCGGCCAACCCCTTCGAGAAGTTCGATCTCGCCATCCGCCCGGAGCTGCCCAAGCTGATGGTGGAGCGCATGGCCGACAACCACGAAATCGTCAAACGATGCCTCAACGACCCCGATTTCAGAGAAATCGTGTTCGCCGCGCTGGCCAAGGGCATCTACCAAACCGTGACCGCCCAGCAGGCGGCGGGACCTTCTGTCGCACCCTGCGGATAGGTTCTGCCCATGATCGTGGACTTTGCCGAATGGAGGGGTCGTCTTGCGAAACGAAGCGACCCCGTAAACCCTCCGGTCATCCACATGCCTCTCAGAACAAGCCCGAGAGGTCGACAAGGTGGCTGAAAGAACGAGACAGCTTCTGGCCCACTAGGGCGACCCCGGCCTGTTCCAGTCGCGCAGCATGAGCTGCATCACGGTCACGTCTACCCAGCGGCCGAATTTGCGGCCCACCTCGCGCTCGGTGCCGACCAACCGGAAGCCTGTGGAGCGGTGGAGGGCGACCGATGCCTCGTTGTCCCCGGAAACGCGGGCGATCACGGTGTGAAAACCGTGGCTCTGGGCCCGCCCGATCATCTCGGCCAACAGCACCCGGCCGATTCCCTGGCCCCGGTGGTCCGCGTGGACGTACACCGAGTTCTCCACCGTGGCGTTGTAGGCCGGCCGAGCGTGGAAGGGCGACAGGGCGGCGTATCCGAGCACGGTGTCGTCGCCGACGGGCGTGGCCACCAGCACCGCGTGGACACCGCTGCGGCCTTCCAACCAGGCTTGCTGCGCGACCAGCGACCGGGGTTCGATGTCGAAGGTGCTGGTTCCGTTCAGCACTTCGTGGTTGTAGATCCGACGAATGCCCTCGGCGTCAGCCAACCGGGCTGCTCGAATGATCGCAGGCAACACCGTATCGTTCGTCACCCCCCAATTCTGGCTTTCCCGCCGCCGGCATTGGATGGCAATATTGGTCTGAAAACGGGGTAGATTCCCCATCCCGCCTCCTTAGCTCAGTCGGCAGAGCGTTTCCATGGTAAGGAAAAGGTCGAGAGTTCGATTCTCTCAGGAGGCTCAGGGCCACCTTGACGGCATCAGGCCGCCGACAGGCCCCGGGGCGGCGTAGCTCAGTCGGTAAGAGCGCTCGACTCATAATCGAGAGGTCGCCAGTTCGAGTCTGGCCGCCGCTACCACCCCGCCCATCCCCCTTTCGCCCCGGACACCGTCAGATGTAGCGTGGTTCCATCGCTTCCGCAGTATCTCGTGAGCCGGCGGCCGAGGACGCCGCGCTGGTAGAAGCCGCCCGCCGCGGCGACCGCGACGCGTTCAACGAGCTGGTCCGGGTTACCTATCGGGACATCTACGCGCTGGCCTACCGGCTCACCGGCAATCAGCACGACGCCGGCGACGTGGTGCAAGACGCCTATGTCCGGGCCTACCGCGCCATTCGCCGCTTTCGGGGCGACTCCAGCTTCTCCACGTGGATGTACCGCATCACCAGCAACTGCGCATCGACCCATTTGAGCCGCCGGTCGCGCCAGCGCACCGAAGAGCTGAGCGACGATGCCCCTATTGCCGATGTGCGGCCCGAGCAGGACCCGACCCTGCGAGCCGAGGCGGCCGTGCTGCGCCAGCACATCGACCGGGCGATCCGGGCGCTGCCCGAGCGGCTGCGCCAAGTGGTGGTGTTACGCGACCTGCACGACCTCTCCCACAGCGAGATCGCCACCGAGTTGGGCATCACCACATCGGCGGCCAAAGTCCGGCTTCATCGAGCCCGTCAGAAGCTCCGGGCCGTGCAATGAAAACCGTGCCATGAGAGACGCCACCCAGCCCTTGCGCCGTCGGCCCCCAACCGAGGCGCCGCCCACTCTGGTGTGGAAGGTCATGGCCCGGCTGGATCAGTACGACCGACGCCGCCAGAACGTCAGGCGCTTTCTGGCCGCGACCACCCTGGCCGCCATCACCGTTGTCTTCCGCCGCCGATCCCGCCGGTAGCGTGCCTCGCTCCGCAGTTTTGTATTGCGGATGGCAGGCGTCGGCACGGTAGCCTTGCCCCTGGCGAACGAAGGGCAGTGGCTCAATTGGTAGAGCACCGGTCTCCAAAACCGGCGGTTGGGGGTTCGAGTCCCTCCTGCCCTGCGCAAGCGATCCCATCTCCGTAGTGCCGGGCGCACTGGAACCACCATGACCGACTTGAACAGACAACAGAAGAGAATGGCCAAGAGGCAGGGCTTCGTTGACGAAGAAGGCACACCGGTCCGCGACCGCCGCCAGGCCCGCAACCAACCTCGGCCCGGCGAAGAGCGGGTGGGCCCGGCCCAGTTCTTACGCGAGGTCAGAGGCGAGCTCCGCAAAGTGTCGTGGCCGAGGCGCGAGGAAGTGGTCAACTACTCCATCGTGGTGCTGGTGGTTCTGGTGCTGCTCACCGCGGCCATCGGCCTGCTCGACTGGGGATTCAGCGAGGCCATCCTGAAGTTGTTCGATCGATGAACTCTGCGATAGGCGAATCCGAGATGACAGACCTGTTCCCCACCACCCCTGACGAGGTTGCGCCGGAATCCGAGGCGGTGGACGCCGCCGAGGCTGCGGCTGCCCTGCTGCCCACCGGCCCCGGTGCCTCGTCCGGTGCCGACGCCGGGGAGCCTTCCAGGGCCAGCAGCCGGTCGACAGACGCGACCGAGGTCGTGGACGCCGAAGAGCTGGTGTACGAGAAGGCCGAAGAAGAGGTTGCCACCATCAGCCCCTACGACATGCCGGGCAAGTGGTACGTGGTCCACACCCAGTCGGGCTATGAGAACAAGGTTCAGCAGAACATCGAAGCCCGGCGCAGGACCATGGACATGCAGAGCCACATCCACGAGACCGTCATCCCCATGGAGGACGTGGTGGAGTTCAAGGCCGGCAAGAAGGTCACCGCCAAAAAGAAGATGTTCCCGGGCTATCTGCTGGTTCGCGCCGAGATGAACGACATCTCCTGGGACGTGATCCGCAACACCCCCGGCGTGACCGGCTTTGTGGGCCACGGACGACGGGGCAGCAGGCCATCGCCCCTGAAGCGCAAGGACGTGGAGAACTTCCTCCAAGTCAAAAGCGACGGCGAGCCGGCCGTCCGGCGCACCAAGCCCCGCCTGCTCTACGAAGTGGGAGAGACCATCCGGGTCAAGGAAGGGCCGTTCGCCGACTTCTCCGGCGAGGTGGCCGAAGTCAACGAGGACCAGCTCAAGGTGAAGGTGTTGGTGAACATCTTCGGCCGGGAGACTCCCGTCGAGCTCGAATTCTCCCAAGTCGCCAAGCTGTAGCAAGACCAAGCCGGAAGGAAACCAGCCATGGCCCAAAAGAAGGTGGCCACCACCATCAAAATCCAGATCTCCGCTGGCCAGGCCACCCCTGCGCCGCCGGTGGGCACTGCACTCGGCCCCCACGGCGTTGCCATCATGGACTTCTGCCGGGACTACAACGCCAAGACCGAGGACAAGCGGGGTCAGATCATCCCGGTGGAGATCACCATCTACGAGGATCGGACGTTCACATTCATCACCAAGACTCCGCCCACATCCTTTCTCATCCGAGAAGCAGCCGGACTGGAGAAGGGGTCGACGGAGCCGGGCCGCGACGTGGTCGGCACCATCACCGACGCCCAGTGCGCGGAGATCGCCCAGGCCAAGATGCCCGACCTCAACACCGACGACCTCGAGCAGGCCAAGCTTCAGGTGGCCGGAACCGCCCGCAGCATGGGCATCAAAGTGGCGTAGCCACTCCAAGCACTGTGGGGTAGCCGCCCCAGGCACGAAACCCCAGGCACGAAAACAGCATTCATATCCAACCGCCCGAGGGGACGACCTCGCCCGGCGGGCCGCAACACCGAGGGAGCCGACATGGCGAAGAAAGGCAAGCGATACGGCGATGCCGCCCGGCGCTACGACAGGCAACACCCGCACACCGCCCAAGAGGGGGTAGAGCTGGTTAAAACCCTGTCGCCTGCGAAGTTCGACGAGACCCTGGAACTCGCCGCCCGGCTGGGGGTTGATCCCCGCAAAGCCGACCAGATGATCCGGGGAACGGTCTCGCTGCCCTCCGGCACCGGCACCGACGTCCGGGTGGCGGTGTTCGCTCAAGGCGAGGCGGCCACCCTGGCCGGCGAAGCCGGCGCCGATGTGGTGGGCGCCGACGATCTCGCCGAGCAGGTGCAGGCGGGCAAGATGGACTTCGACGTGGCCATCGCCACCCCCGACATGATGCCGGTGGTGGGCAAGCTCGGGAAGATTCTGGGCCCCCGAGGGCTGATGCCCAACCCCAAGACCGGCACCGTCACCGACGACGTGGCCCAAGCGGTGGGCGAGTTCAAGAGCGGCAAGGTGGAGTACCGCACCGATCGCCAGGGCAACATCCATGTGCCGGTGGGCAAGGTCAGCTTCGAGGCCGATGCCCTGGTGGCCAACATCCGAGCGGTCATGGAAGAGGTCGCCCGGGCCAAGCCCGCAGCCCTCAAGGGCCGCTATGTCCGCAAGGTGACCATCTCCTCGACCATGGGACCCGGAGTCCGACTGGATCCCGCCGACTTGGGGGCCAGCAGCTGAACTGATAATTTCAGCTACTCACAATTGATCGCTTTGCCGCAGACATCAGGCGCAGTGCCCAGCACCGCTTAATCGGCTGACACCCAGTCGTCCCAGACCAAGGTGACAGCCAGCCTGACGAGGTGAACCCTCCCGAGGATCGTGGGGCGTTCGCATCTCAGCGGCGCCCCATTTGCCTGTTACGGAAGGCTCAGCCCTACTGATGGAAAATCCCCGCCCCGAGAAAGTGGCCGTGGTGAACGAGGTGCGCGACCGCATCTCCTCCACCGAGGCAGTGGTGCTCACCGACTATCGCGGCCTCGACGTGCCCGCGCTGGCCGCGCTGCGCCAGCAGCTGCGCGAAGTCGGGGGCGAATACAGGGTATACAAGAACACCCTCACCCGCTTCGCAGCCCGAGAGCTGAACTTGGACCTGGACGCCATGCTCGCAGGCCCGACCGCGCTGGCCTTCGTGGGCACCCGTGACGACGGCACCCCCGGCGACGCAGTCTCGCTGGCCAAGGCCCTGTGCCGGTACGCCGGCGATTCCAGCTTCCTGTCGATAAAGGGAGGGGTGCTCGACGGCCAGGTGCTCAGCGCCGACGACGTGAACGCCCTGTCCAAACTCGGAACCAGAGACGAGATTCTCTCCGAGCTCCTCGGACTGCTCGAGGCCCCCATGGCCGAGATGGCCGCGCTCATCGAAGCGCCGATGGTGGAGGTGGCCGGGCTGCTGGAAGCGCCGATGGTGGAGGTGGCCGGGCTGCTGGAAGCGCTGAGCGAAAAAGGAATCACAAACAAAAGGAATGAGGCATAGCAATGTCCAAAGTTGACGAGATTCTGGACTCCATCGGGTCCATGACCGTGCTCGAGCTGTCCGAGCTCAAAGAGGCGTTCAAGGAGCGCTTCAACGTTGAGGCCTCGGCCCCGGCTGCGACCATGCCCATGATGGTGGCGGCGCCCGACGCCGACGGCGGTGACAGCGGCGGCGGTGATGAGCAGACCGAGTTCGATGTGGTGCTCACCAACGCGGGCGACAAGAAGATCCAGGTCATCAAGGAGGTGCGCTCTCTCACCAATCTGGGGCTCAAGGACGCCAAAGAGCTGGTGGACAACGCCCCCAAGCCGGTCTTGGAGAAGGCCTCCAAGGAAGACGCCGAGAAGGCCAAAGAGCTCATCGAGGCCGTCGGCGGGGCCGTCGAGCTCAAATAACCCACGAGAACAGCGAAAACCTAGCGGGTATGGTTTGTAAGCCTTGCCCGCGCCGCGTAACATCCCCCCATACCGGCTCGCTTGTCTCCCCAATCACGCCTACTCGTTTGACGCGGCCGCGTCTACTGGATTTCCCCCTCCTGTCGGCGCTCAGGGATGCGAACAGCCAATCGGCGTTGCCCGTCCATCACAACCCCTCAGGAGCTCACCTTGGCCCCCCGCTCGGCGACCCGCGACCGCTACTCCTTCGGAAATCTGGAGGAGGTGCTGCCTCTGCCCGACCTCATCGCGGTGCAGAAGGACTCGTTCCAATGGTTCATCCGCCAAGGACTGGCCGATGCCTTCCGCGACATCAGCCCGATCAAGGACTTCTCGGAGACCCTCCAACTAGAGCTGGAGTTCAACCCCGACGATGAGGATCTGAACCCCGGCCCCCGGTGGGGCACCTCGGTGGAGGAGTGCAAAGAGAAGGACATGACCTACTCGGCGCCGGTCTTGGTGCAGGCTCGGTTCTCCAACCGCAACACCGGCGAGATCATCGAGCAGATCGTGTTCTTGGGCGACTTCCCGGTCATGACCGACAAGGGAACGTTCATTATCAACGGCACAGAGCGAGTGGTGGTGTCGCAGCTCGTGCGCTCCCCCGGAGTGATCTTCCAGCCCGGCGAGCGGTTCCGGCTTCGCAACCTGAGCAAGCACCAGCTGGTCACCGGCAC
The DNA here is from genome assembly GCA_028278955.1 of Candidatus Poriferisocius aerobius. Lineage (GTDB taxonomy): Bacteria > Actinomycetota > Acidimicrobiia > Acidimicrobiales > Bin134 > Poriferisocius > Poriferisocius aerobius. The sequence continues at coordinate 44,632 of JAPYOC010000073.1, read as the reverse complement.
CATCCACCCCTACCGGGGAGAGTGGATCGAGTTTGACGTGGAGCACAAGCCGGGCCGCAACCCCACCGCGGGCACTCGGGTGGCCCGGAAGCGCCGCATGAGCCTGTTCACGCTGCTGCGGGCGCTGGGCTACGACGAGGAGCAGGCCCCCGGCTTCCTAGACCGGTTCGTGAAGCACTTCGACTTCCTGACCGACCAGTGGGACAGCGACAAGCACCAGCACGCCACCCAGGACGAGGCCCTGCTGGAGATCTACAAGCGGGCTCGGCCCGGCGAGCCCCAATCGGTGGAGGCGGCCCGCAACTATTTCCGCAACGCCTTCTTCGAGAATCGGCGCTACGACCTGTCCCGAGTGGGCCGCTACAAACTCGACCGCAAGCTGGGCCCAGAACTGGACAGCATCGAGGAGATCTTCGGCCTGACGCTGGAGCGCCCGGAGCCCGACCAGCCGGTGCTCTCCGCTTCCGAGGTGCTGGCCACTTGCACCTATTTGCTGCATCTGGTGAAGTTCGAGCCGGGCTACCGCCTCGACGACCAAGATCACTTCGCCAACCGCCGCATCCGCTCGGTGGGTGAGTTGATCCAGAACCAGGTGCGCATCGGCCTCTCCCGCATGGAGCGGGTGGTGCGCGAGCGCATGACCACCCAGGACGTGGAGGCCATCACCCCCACGTCGCTCATCAACAATCGACCGGTGGCCGCAGCCATCAAGGAGTTCTTCGGCACCAGCCAGCTCTCCCAGTTCATGGACCAGGTGAACCCGCTGTCCGGGCTCACCCACCGCCGCCGGCTCTCAGCACTGGGTCCGGGCGGCCTGTCTCGGGAGCGGGCGGGGTTCGAGGTGCGCGACGTCCACTTCTCCCATTACGGCCGCATGTGCCCCATCGAGACTCCAGAGGGACCCAACATCGGGCTGATCGGCGCGTTGGCCTCCTACGGGCGGGTCAACGAGTTCGGCTTCATCGAATCCCCCTACCGCAAAGTCATCGACGGGCAGGTCACCGACGAGATCATCTGGCTGGCAGCCGACGACGAGGAGGAGTACGTGGTCGCGCAGGCCAACGCCCCCCTCGACGCGCAGAACAGGTTCGTCAACGACCGGGTGCTGGTGCGGCGCTCTCCCCAGGCGGCCACCATGAAGGGGTTGCAGGCCCAGCTCGAGCAGGAGGTGTTCTTCGGGGCCACCACCGAGATCTCCTCGGTGCCTCCCGACGAGGTCCAACTCATGGACGTGTCCCCCAAGCAGATCGTCTCGGTAGCCACCGCTCTGATCCCCTTCCTGGAGCATGACGACGCCAACCGGGCCCTCATGGGCGCCAATATGCAGCGCCAAGCGGTGCCGCTGGTCCGCCCTGAGGCCCCCTATGTGGGGACCGGCATCGAGGGCAAGGCCGCCCGGGACGCCGCCGACATGATCATCGCCTCCGAGGACGGCACGGTGACCGATATCGCGGGCGACAGCATCACGGTCAAGGGCGCGAGCACCGGGGTCGTCCAGCACAAGCTGATGAAATTCGAGCGGTCCAACCAGGACACCTGCATCAACCAGAAGCCGCTGCTGAAGGTGGGCGACCGATTCCGCCAAGGCGACATCTTGGCCGACGGCCCCTCCACCGAGAACGGCGAGATGGCCTTGGGAAAGAACCTGCTGGTGGCCTTCATGGCCTGGGAGGGCTACAACTTCGAGGACGCCATCATCCTCAGCGAACGGCTGGTGCGCGACGACGTGTTGACCTCCATCCACATCCACGAGCATGAGATCGACGCCCGCGACACCAAGCTCGGCCCCGAGGAGATAACCCGCGACATCCCCAACCTGTCTGAGGAGATCTTGGCCGACCTCGATGAGGAGGGGATCATCCGCCCCGGTGCCGAAGTCGGCCCCGGCGACGTGCTGGTGGGCAAGGTCACTCCAAAGGGGGAAACCGAGCTGACCCCCGAAGAGCGCCTGCTGCGGGCCATCTTCGGGGAGAAGGCCCGCGAGGTGCGCGACACCAGCCTCAAAGTGCCCCACGGCGAGAACGGCAAGGTTATCGACGTCAAGAAGTTCAACCGCTTCGCCGGTGACGAGCTGCCGCCCGGGGTGAACCAGCTGGTTCGGGTGTATGTGGCCCAGAAGAGGAAGATCTCGGTGGGCGACAAACTGGCCGGGCGCCACGGCAACAAGGGCGTCATCTCCAAGATCCTCCCCATGGAGGACATGCCCCACCTGGCCGACGGGACCCCGGTGGACATCATCTTGAACCCGCTGGGCGTTCCCTCCCGCATGAACGTGGGCCAGGTGCTGGAGGCCCACTTGGGGTACGCGGCCCGCTGGGGATGGGATGTGAACGGCGCGGTCGGCCAACAGCCCGAGCGGGGCGAGGGGCGCAAGACCCGTCCCACCACCCGGGCCGCCACCCTGGTCGCCACCCCGGTGTTCGACGGCGCCCACTGGGACGAGGCTGGCCGCACCGGGCTGCACCCCACCATCCAGCAGCTCCTGGCCAACATCGCGCCGGAGACCGTCGACGGCGAGCGCCTCATCGGCCACGACGGCAAGGCCGTGCTCTTCAACGGCCGCACCGGAGAGCCCTACGACAACCGGATCATGGTCGGCTACATGTACATACTGAAGCTGGCCCACCTGGTAGACGACAAAATCCACGCCCGCTCCACCGGCCCGTACTCAATGATCACCCAGCAGCCGCTGGGCGGCAAAGCCCAGTTCGGCGGCCAGCGCTTCGGCGAGATGGAGGTATGGGCGCTGGAGGCCTACGGCGCGGCCTACTGCCTGCAAGAGCTGCTCACCATCAAGTCGGACGACGTGCTGGGCCGAGTGCGGGTGTACGAGGCCATCGTGAAGGGCGACAACATCCCCGAACCGGGAATACCGGAGAGCTTCAAGGTGCTCATCAAGGAGATGCAGGCCCTCTGCCTGAATGTGGAGGTCAGAGACACCGCCGGCCAGCAGGTGGAGATTACCGAGCTAGACGACGACGCCTTCCGCACCTCTGAGGAGCTTGGCATCGACATCTCCCGCCCCGAACGGGGGTCAGACGACGAAGACGACCGCCGAATCATCGGGAGGAGCCTCTAAATGTTGGACGTAAACGCATTCGATCAGCTCGCCATCGGGCTTGCCACCGCGGATGCCATTCGGACGTGGTCCAACGGTGAGGTGAAAAAGCCCGAGACCATCAATTACCGCACGCTGCGCCCCGAGAAAGACGGCCTGTTCTGCGAGAAGATCTTCGGGCCGACCAAAGACTGGGAGTGCTACTGCGGCAAGTACAAGCGCATCCGCTTCAAGGGCATCATCTGCGAGCGGTGCGGCGTGGAGGTAACCCGCTCCAAGGTGCGGCGAGACCGCATGGGCCATATCGAACTCGCCGCCCCCGCCGTCCATATCTGGTATCTGCGGGGCACGAGGTCGTGGCTGGCCTATTTGCTCATGGGCACCGAGCCCAAAGAGGAGCTCAAGGCAAAGCAGCTCGAGAAGGTCATCTATTTCGCCGCCAACCTGGTAACCGAGGTGGACGAGGAGGAGCGGCACCAGCAGCTTCCCGACCTAGAGCGTGAGATGCACGAGGAGGTCCAGGCCATCCGCGACGAGCTCCAGGAGCGCCGCGAAGAGCGCCTTGCCCAGCTTGAGGCGGAGTTGGCCGAGATCGAGGACACTGCCGCCAAAGATGTGGACAAGCGGCGCAAGGCCGCCGAAAAGGATCTGGAGGCCCTCGAAGAGGAGTACGCCGCCGAGATCGACCTGGTCGAGCGGGCCTTCGAGGAGTTCGCCAGCCTGTTCCCCCGCAAGATCGTCGAGGACGAGGAGCTTTGGCGGGAGATGGAGGATCGCTATGGCGACATGTTCTCCGGAGGCATGGGAGCAGCAGTAATCGCCACGCTCATCGACAGCGTCGACCTCGACGAGGAAGAGCGCAAGCTTCGGGATCAGCTCGACCCCCCCGAGGGCCAAAAGAGGCTTTCCCAGCAGCGGGAGCAGAAGGCCATCAAGCGGCTGAAGATCGTGTCGGCGTTCAACCGGCGCGATCAAAACGGCCGCCGCATCAACGACCCCCGGGCCATGGTCCTCGATGCCGTCCCGGTCATCCCCCCCGAGCTACGCCCCATGGTGCAGCTCGACGGCGGCCGATTCGCCACCTCCGACCTGAACGACCTCTACCGCCGGGTCATCAACCGCAACAACCGCCTCAAGCGGCTGCTGGACCTCGGCGCACCCGAGATCATCGTCAACAACGAAAAGCGCATGCTCCAAGAAGCGGTGGACGCCTTGTTTGACAACGGTCGCCGGGGACGCCCGGTGACCGGCCCGGGCAACCGGCCCCTCAAGTCGCTGTCCGACATGCTCAAGGGCAAGCAGGGCCGGTTCCGCCAGAACCTGCTGGGCAAGCGGGTCGATTACTCCGGCCGCTCGGTCATCGTGGTGGGCCCCACCCTCAAGCTGCACCAGTGCGGCCTGCCCAAGCTCATGGCGTTGGAGCTGTTCAAGCCCTTCGTTATGAAGAAGCTGGTCGAGGAGGATTTGGCCCAGAACATCAAGTCGGCCAAAAGGATGGTGGAGCGGCGCCGTCCCCAGGTGTGGGATGTGCTCGACGAGGTCATCCAAGAGCACCCCGTGCTGCTGAACCGGGCCCCGACCCTGCACCGGCTGGGAATCCAAGCGTTCGAGCCCGTGCTCGTGGAGGGCAAGGCCATCCAGATCCACCCGCTGGTGTGTACCGCCTTCAACGCCGACTTCGACGGCGACCAGATGGCGGTCCATTTGCCGCTGTCCGCCCAGGCCCAAGCCGAGGCTCGGGTGCTGATGCTGTCGGCCAACAACGTGCTGAGCCCGGCTCATGGCCGTCCACTCGTCACGCCGGGCCAGGATATGATCATCGGTGCCTACTACCTCACCGAGGAAGTGGAGGGTGCCGCGGGCGAGGGGCGGGTCTTCCGCCACCAGCACCAAATCGAGAGGGCGTATGAAGCCGGCGAGGTCGCGCTTCACGCCCGGATCGAATACCGCATCCCCCCCTTGGTGGCCACGCCAGCCAACGGCGACGCAGCCACCTACACCCCCACCACGGTGGGCAGGGCGTTGCTCAACAGCACCCTGCCCGACGACTTCCCCTATATCAACCGGGTGGCCACCAAGCGCGACATCACGACCATCGTCGACCAGCTCGCCCAGCAGTACTCCAAAGAGGTCGTGGCCCGCAGCCTCGATGCCCTCAAGAACCTGACCTTCGATTTCGCCAGCCAGTCTGGGCTTACCGTTTCGGTGGACGACATCAAGGTGCCGCCCGACAAGAAGAGCATCCTCGACCGCTATGAGAAGGAAGCCGACAAGGTCGAGAACCAGTTCCGGCGGGGCATCATCACCGACGGTGAGCGGCGCCAGAAGGAGGTCGAGATCTGGACCGAGGCCACCGAGATGGTGCGCCAGCGCATGGAGTCGGTGCTCCAGTCCGAGAAATTCAACCCCATCGACATGATGGTGGGCTCCGGTGCCCGCGGCAACATGATGCAGGTCCGCCAGATCGCTGGCATGCGCGGCCTCGTGGCCAACCCGCGCGGCGACATGATCCCTCGCCCCATCAAGAGCAACTTCCGCGAGGGCTTGGCGATGCTCGAGTACTTCATCGCCACCCCGGGGGCCCGCAAGGGCCTCGTGGACACCGCTCTGCGCACGGCCGACTCCGGCTATCTGACGCGCCGATTGGTGGACGTAGCCCAAGAGGTCATCATCAACGACCGGGATCCTTTCGAGTCGGGAGGGCCGGTACGAGGCATCTGGATCGATGATGTAGCGCCTGACGAGCCGGGCAAGCGCACCTATCTGGAAACCCGCCTGTTCAGCCGGACCCTGGCCGACGACGTGGCCTTGAGCGACGGCACCGTGCTGGAGCGGGGCACCATCGTCGGAGACGACGAGATGGTTCTTTTGCGCGACGATCCCACGGTAAGCAGGGTCAGGGTGCTGTCGCCGCTGACCGACGATTCCGAAGTGGGCATCAGCCGTGCGTCCTACGGGCTCTCCCTGGCCACCGGCCAGCCCATCGAGGTGGGTGAGGCCGTCGGCGTCATCGCCGCTCAGTCGATCGGCGAGCCCGGCACGCAGCTGACCATGCGGACCTTCCACACTGGCGGGGTGGCCGGCAAGGACATCGCCGGCGGCCTGCCCCGGGTGGTGGAGTTGTTCGAGGCCCGCACCCCCAAGGGCAAAGCCGAGCTCACTCGGATTTCCGGCGTAGTCCGCATCACCGAAGAGGACGGCAGAGCCAGCCGGCTGACAGTGGTGGGCGACGACGGCGCCGAGTGGTCCATCGTCATCGACCCGGCATGGAAGCTAGCGGTGGTCGAGAACCAGGAGGTGGCGGCCGGTGATCCGGTGGCCCAAGCCGACGGGCCCCGCGACCCCAAGGAGCTTCTCGAGATCCGCGGCGTGCGCGAAACCCAGCAGTACCTGGTGGATGAAGTGCAGCGGGTGTACCGCGACCAGGGAGTCTCCATCCACGACAAGCACATCGAGCTCATCGTTCGCCAGATGACCCGGCGAGTGGCCATCCAGGAAGCGGGCGACTCCGAGTTCCTGCCCGGCGAGCGGGTGGACTCCCAGGTGTTCACCAACGTGAACCGCTCCCTGGCCCAAGATGCAAAGCGGCCCGCCGAAGGGCGCCCCGAGCTCATGGGCATCACCAAGGCCTCGCTGGCCACCGACTCCTGGCTGTCGGCCGCGTCGTTCCAAGAGACCACTCGGGTGTTGACCGAGGCGGCCATCGAGTCTCGCCGAGACGGGCTCATCGGCCTCAAGGAGAACATCATCATCGGCAAGCTGATCCCCGCCGGGACCGGCATGGAGATTTACCGGGATGTCGCCACCCATGCTCCCGACTACACCCCGATGGAGTACTACACCTCGGCCGACGACGACCTGGATCTGGCAGATCAATTTGCCCAGTGGTCCACAACAGCCGATGGCGAAGGGGCCGACGTGTTGCCGATTGGGAGCCTGGGGACATAAAGTAACCATTGGCGCGCGGCCATCGCTGCGCTCTCAACCTTTTTCCACTCAACCCTAGGAAGTGCTGTGCCCACGATCCAGCAACTGGTGCGCAAGGGTCGCCAGTCGAAATTCCGCAAGGAGAAGACACCGGCCCTCAAAGGCGCGCCCCAGCGGCGAGGGGTGTGTACTCGGGTTTACACTACTACTCCGAAAAAGCCGAACTCTGCGCTCCGTCGGGTGGCCCGCGTCCGTCTAACCAGCGGCATGGAGGTCACCGCCTACATCCCCGGCGAGGGCCACAATCTTCAAGAGCACTCCATTGTGCTGGTGCGGGGCGGCCGGGTCCGCGATCTGCCGGGCGTGCGCTACAAGGTCATCCGCGGCACCCTGGACACTGCGGGGGTGTCCGACCGCCGACAAGCCCGCAGCCGTTACGGCGCCAAGCAGGAAGCCTGATCCATGTCTGGGCATTCCTCCGGCACCGGCACAGGGGCCTAACGATGCCTCGCAAGGGCCCCGCGGGGCGACGCAACCTTCCCAACGACCCGGTCTACGACTCCTTGCTGGTCACCCAGTTCGTCAACAAGATACTGCAACGGGGCAAGCGCTCCACTGCGGAGCGAATCGTCTACGGCGCGCTCGATATCGTGGAGCAGAAGACCAGCGCCGAGCCGCTGGGCACCCTGAAGCGGGCCGTGGACAACGTCCGTCCCCAGCTCGAGGTCCGCAGCCGCCGCGTTGGCGGCGCCACTTATCAGGTTCCGGTGGATGTGCGCCCTCGCCGGGCGAACACCCTGGCCATCCGCTGGATCGTCAACCATGCTCGCGAGCGGCGCGAGCGCACCATGACCGATCGCCTGGCCAATGAAATCCTGGATGCCTCCAATGGCCTGGGTGCGTCGGTGAAGCGGCGCGACGACTTGCACAAGATGGCTGAGTCGAACCGCGCCTTCGCCCACTACCGCTGGTAAGCGGCGTTCGCCTCCTGAACACCATGTCTCGTCATCCGCTGGACAAAACCCGCAACATTGGCATCATGGCCCACATCGACGCGGGCAAAACCACCTGCACCGAGCGCATTCTCTACTACACCGGCAAGGCCTACAAGCTCGGAGAAGTGCATGACGGCGCCGCCACCATGGACTGGATGGAGCAAGAGCAGGAGCGGGGCATCACGATCACCTCGGCAGCCACCACCGCAGAGTGGGCCGGGCACCGGATCAACATCATCGACACTCCTGGCCATGTGGACTTCACCATGGAGGTGGAGCGATCCCTGCGAGTGCTCGACGGCGCGGTGGCTCTGTTCGACGGCGTGGCCGGCGTGGAACCCCAGTCGGAGACGGTGTGGCGCCAGGCCAACAAGTACGGCGTCCCCCGCATCTGCTTCATCAACAAGCTCGACCGCACCGGGGCCAATTTCGAGCGGGCTGTGCTCACCATCACCGAGCGGCTGCGCGCCAACACCGCGGTGGTGCAGCTGCCCATCGGCCTCGAGGCCGAACTGCTCGGCGTGGTCGATTTGGTGGAGATGCAGGGCCTCGTGTGGCGAGGCGACGATTTGGGTTCCACTTGGGACGTCACCGAGATTCCCGACGACATCAAGGACAAAGCCGCCGAAGCCCGCCTCGAGCTCATCGACCTATTGACCCAGTTCGACGAGCATCTGCTGGAGAAGTACGTCGAGGACGAGGAGTCGATCACCCCCGCCGACCTGCGGGCCTCGCTGCGGGCCTGCACCCTTTCGCTGGACATCGTGCCGGTGCTGTGCGGATCGGCCTTCAAGAACAAGGGCGTGCAGCCTCTTTTGGATGCCGTTATCGACTACCTCCCCTCCCCGCTGGACATCCCCCCGGTGAAGGGCGTCCACAAGGGAGAAGAGTCCGAGCGGCCCGCCGACGACGACGCGCCGTTCAGCGCCTTGGCGTTCAAGATCATGAGCGATCCCCACGTCGGCAAGCTCACCTACTTCCGGGTGTACAGCGGCCAGATGGCCAAGGGCAGCCAGGTGGTCAACACCCGTTCTGGCCGCAAAGAGCGGCTCGGGCGCATTTTGGAGATGCACGCCAACGACCGGGAGGATCTCGACGTTGTGCGCGCCGGCGACATCGTGGCCGGTATCGGCCTCAAGGACGTGCGCACCGGCGACACTTTGACCCATCCCGACCACCCGATCGAGCTGGAGCAGATGGACTTCCCCGATCCGGTAATCCAAGTGGCGGTGGAGCCCAGGACCAAGGCCGACCAGGACAAACTGGGCAAGGCCATGTCGGCCTTGGCCGAAGAGGATCCCACGTTTCAGGTCCGCACCGACGAGGAGACGGCCCAAACCCTCATCGCCGGAATGGGGGAACTGCACTTGGAGGTGCTGGTGGAGCGGATGCTGCGGGAGTTCCGCGTGGACGCCTCGGTCGGCAAGCCGCAGGTGGCCTATCGGGAAACAATCTCCGCCCCGGTGACCAAGTTCACCTACACCCACAAAAAGCAGACCGGCGGCGCCGGGCAGTATGCCGAGATCACCTTCAACCTAGAGCCGAACGATCCCGGCAAAGGCTACGAGTTCGCCACCGAAATCAGCGGCGGGCGCATTCCCAAGGAGTACATCCCCGCCGTGAACAGCGGCATGCAAGACGCCATGACCACCGGGCCTCTGGCCGGATTCCCGGTTGTGGACCTCAAGGTGACCCTCACCGACGGCCGGCACCACGAGGTGGACTCATCCGACATGGCCTTCAAGATCGCGGCCACCGCCGCCTTGCGCGATGCCGCCCGACGAGCCAAGCCCACATTGCTCGAGCCGATCATGGCCGTTGATGTGGTGACCCCCGAGGAGTACATGGGTGACGTCATCGGCGACTTGAACAGCCGCCGGGGCAAGATCGACAGCATGGAGCAGCGGGGTCGCGAACAAATTGTCAAGGCCCATGTGCCACTCTCGGAAATGTTCGGATACGCTACCGAACTCCGGTCGAGAACCCAGGGGCGTGCCACGCACACCATGCAGTTCGACACCTACCGGCAGGCGCCTGTCAAGGTGCAGGAGGAGATCGTCGCCCGCATTCGGGGCGAGTAACTACAGGCCAATAGCCCGTCTTCGGAGGATAGAAAATGGCGAAGGAAACATTCGAGCGCACCAAGCCGCACTTGAACGTTGGCACGATGGGACACATCGACCACGGCAAGACCACCCTGACTGCGGCGATCACCAAAGTGCTGTCGGAAGCCGATCCCACCACCACTGAGTTCACCGAGTTCGACAACATCGACAAGGCCCCTGAGGAACGGGAGCGGGGCATCACCATCAACGTGGCCCACGTTGAGTACGAGACCCCGAACCGCCACTACGCCCACGTGGACATGCCCGGACACGCCGACTACATCAAGAACATGATCACCGGCGCCGCCCAGGTGGACGGGGCCATCCTGGTGGTGTCGGCCGCTGACGGCCCCATGCCCCAGACCCGGGAGCATGTGCTGTTGGCCCGCCAGGTAGGTGTTCCCGCCATCGTGGTGGCCCTGAACAAGGTCGACATGGTGGACGACGACGAGCTGCTCGAGTTGGTGGAGCTCGAAGTCCGGGAACTCCTCAACGAGTACGACTTCCCCGGCGACGACATCCCGGTGATGCCGGTGTCGGCGCTGAAGGCCCTCGACGGCGACGGCGACGCGGCCCAGCAGGTAATCGACCTGATGGAGCAGGTGGACTCCTATATCGAAGAGCCCGAGCGCGACGTGGACAAGCCGTTCCTGATGCCCATCGAGGATGTGTTCTCCATCACCGGCCGGGGAACGGTGGTCACCGGCCGGGTGGAGCAGGGCATCGTCAACACCGGCGACAAAGTGGAGATCGTCGGCATCCGCGACACCGCCGAAACGGTGTGTACCGGAGTGGAGATGTTCCGAAAGCTGCTCGATGAGGGTCGGGCGGGCGACAACATCGGCGCCTTGCTGCGAGGTACCGACAAAGACGAGGTGCAGCGGGGCCAAGTACTGTCCAAGCCGGGTTCCATCACCCCTCACACCAACTTCGAGGCACAGGTCTATGTGCTGACCAAAAACGAGGGGGGGCGCCACAAGCCCTTCTTCAGCAATTACCGGCCCCAGTTCTACTTCCGCACCACCGACGTCACCGGCACCATTGCCTTGCCCGAGGGCACCGAGATGTGCATGCCCGGGGACAACACGAACATGGTGGTCGAGCTGATCGCCCCGATCGCCATGGACGAGGGTCTGCGCTTCGCCATCCGCGAGGGCGGGCGCACCGTGGGCGCGGGCACCGTCACCAAGATCATCAAGTAGCTCTCATGGCCGCAGGACAGAAAATCCGCATTCGGCTGAAGGCCTACGATCACGAGATCATCGACCAGTCCACGAAGAAGATCGTGGAGACGGTCAAGCGCACTCAGGCCGATCTGCGGGGACCTGTCCCGCTGCCCACCGAGAAGCACCGCTTCACCGTCATCCGTTCGCCCCACAAAGACAAAGACAGCCGCGAGCATTTCGAGATACGCATCCACAAGCGCTTGCTCGACATCGTGGATCCCGGTCCCAAGACCGTGGACTCCCTTCAGCGGCTGGACTTGCCCGCAGGTGTCGACATAGAGATCAAGCTCCAACACGGCTGAGGCTGAACCGGAGCGACAACACCGAAGCCGCAGGCCGAGTCCACACCGCCATGGACAAAGTGATCCTGCTCCGGGTTTCCGGTCCCGACCGTCCCGGGCTGTTCGCGGCCCTGCTCGACGTGCTCACCAGCGGTGACGCCCGCATTCAGGACATCGAGCAGGTGGTCATCCGCCGCCAGCTCACGCTGGGCATCGTGGTGGAGGTTCCCCCCGGCCGGGATCTGCTCAAAGACCTGCTCCTTTTCGGCTGGGAGCAGAAAGTCGCTGTGGAGTTCGACGTGGTCGATCCCACTCCCACCGCTCACATCGGCGCCCACGCCGTGACCGTGCTGGGCCGAGAACTGGCCCCGGCGATGCTGGCCGCCACCGCCGCCGCCATCGCCGAGGGCGGCGGCAACATCAACCGCATCGTGCGTCTCTCCCGCTATCCCATTTACAGCTACGAGCTGCTGGTGGAGGGGGGCGACGCCGACGCTATCCGCCGCAACCTGCTCTCGGTGGCCGCCGCCAGCCCCGACTTCGACGTGGCCATCCAGCGAGAAGGGCTGGCTCGGCGGACCAAGCGGGTGGCCATGCTCGACGTGGACTCCACCCTCATCCAGGACGAGATGATCGACCTGCTGGCCGCCGAGGCAGGATGCTTCGAAGTGTGCCAAGAGCTGACCGAGCAGGCCATGCGAGGAGAGATCGACTTCGAGACCGCCCTGCGAGACCGGGTTCGCCTCCTCGCCGGGTTGGACGAAGCCGCCTTGGAGCGGGTGTGGGACCAGATGACCCTGACCCCCGGTGCCCGAACGTTTTTGGCCACCCTTCAGCGGCTGGGTTACGTCGTCGCCATCGTGAGCGGAGGTTTCACCCGATTCTGCAACCGGCTCAAACAGGATTTCGACCTCGACTACGCCTTCGCCAACACCCTGGAGATGGCCGACGGCAAGCTCACCGGCCGCTTGGAAGGCCCACTGGTGGACCGGGCTCGCAAAGCCGAAATCCTCCACGAGGTGGCCGCCGCCGAGGGGGTGACAGCCGAGCAGGTGGTGGCGGTGGGCGACGGGGCCAACGACATCGACATGCTGACCGCCGCAGGCCTGGGCATCGCTTTCAACGCCAAGCCCAGGGTCCGCCAAGCCGTAGAGACTGCCGTGAGCGTCCCCTACCTGGACGCAGTGCTGTTCCTGCTCGGCGTCAGCCGCGAGGAAGTCGAAGCCGAGGGCATCTGACCCTGCCCCAGGCTGAACGGCTCGGCTTCTGCTGAGAGTCAGGGACGGGTTTTCTTGTTGCCATGAACCGAGGGCTCCGCGCACCACTGCAATCTCAGCGTTGCCAGCGGGTCGAGAATGGTCTCGGGAAGCCCCAGCACCCCGCACAGCACTGCCCAGTCTAGTTCCTGGCGGGTTTCGTCTCGGTAGGCCTCGTTGGCCGGCAGCATGGGCCGGTGCTCAAACTCGTCGAAGGTGGCGGCCAGCTCCCGTACCTGTTCAGCTGAGATGGCCTGCAAGTCCAGAACGGGAATGCTCCCCAGGGTGGTGATCGTGAGGTTTGCCCGACCCTTTTGCTGGCGGCTGGAGACCCACCAGCGTCCGAGCAGGCCGAGGGTGCTGTTCAGCCATACGCAGATTGCCTTCTCCCAGTTCTCATTTTCAGATTCGTCGTCCGCCGTCGGCTGAAACGAGGGCCACGCCCGCCCGCCCATGGCAGGCTTGGGGGTCAGACAAGCGGCGGTGGGCTGAGAGTTCAGCCGAAAGTCGCTGTTGATGTGGAGACGGGTTGCGCCTGAAATCCACTGTCCGCCGACAGGGTTGTCGCGTCCCTCCCAAATCTCTAGCGCCCGATTTCTCATATTCTGGCGCAAGACTCCCCTCGAACAGGGGAGGACTCTCATCAATATCTCTGCTCTATGGTCATGTGACCAGAGCACTGGCCAATCAACGCTGGCGTGCTGATGCCTATCTGAGAGCCTGAGGATATCGAAAGGCCCCCGTGGTGTGCCGTCTGAGTTTTTGCCTGCAATGTCTCTGTCTACCGACCCTCGGTAGCCGAGCTGAGCCAGTCCGCTGATTGGAAGATCCAAGGCACGACCACGGGGTAATGCCAGCTTTCCGGCTGCAAGCTCTGAAGAGGTGACAACAACCTCAAAACTGTGAGTTCCAACCGGGTGGCCACACATGTTTTTCGTGAATGCCGATGCTGAACGATGTCCATGAACCTGATCGCCAAGAGACAGCAGAGCATCTCGTTCCTCTGAGCCCATCACCGCTTGCGCGATCTCAACTCCAGCCAGCGCCGACACGGGCCGCTTGCCCAAGACCACATAATCGGCCTCCAGCGATCTGCTACGCGGAGATCGCTCATGCTTTGTGGCAACCACAATCACTTCCGCCATCCCGGTGTCGGCAGAGAAGGCACGGCCCTGCGACGCTTCGTCTCCGTGCTCTGAAATGGAGAAGATCTCAATGTCTCCATAGCCAGCAGCCAGAAGACCGCGCGCCGGCCTCCACGAGGCCCCGGAAACCAGCGACGCCGGCACGATCAGGGCCAATACGCCGCCGGGCTTGAGCTTGGCATGGGCCAAGTCGATGAAGTTGGAGGCGATTCCCGCGTTGCCGTGACTGGCCTTGCCGCCGCTGATGCTCTTGATGCTCGCCACCAGCGCCTCCGACATCGCCTTCTGATCTTGCGGGTCGTTGCCCAGCCCGGCAAACGCCGGGTTGGGCACTTCGGCGTGGGTGGCCTCATGGTTGGTCGGCCGGGTGAACGGGGGGTTCATGATGGCGATGTCCAATGACTCTGCAGCAACGTCAGCGAAGGCCAGCGCCTCTTCTCCCTGCGCGGCCGCCGCCAGCGTGCCGTCACCCCAGAGGGCATAGCGGGTGTTGGAGTGCAACAGGTCGAGCGCCCCTATCCGGTAGCCGACCACCCCGCGGGCATCGGCCACTTTGCCGTAGGGCATCACCCAGGTCTTGGTGCCGGTGTAGTCGATGTCGGGCCGCTCCCCCGACAGGCGAGACGCCGTCAGATGCACGGCCGCGGCCATGATGTCGCAGCCGATCATCACCTCCTCCATGAGCGTCCGATGGATATTGGCATCGTCGCCGCCCTCAACCCGGTGTCGCTCCACGATCCGCCGGTAGACCGCGGTCAACAGCGCCCCGGTGCCACAGGCCATGTCGCCCACCCTCAACCCGGCAATAGCCTCGGGATCCGACCAATCCACATCCAAGCGACTCACCGCCAGCTCGGCCAACATCGCGGCCGAGGCAGGATGGGTGTAGAAGGTGGCCAAGAATTTGCGGTCGCCGATCAACTCTCCGAGGAGCCGCCCCACCAGGCCCGATGAACTGGGGTCGTGGGCTATCTCCCCTGCGGTGCGGCACAGTAGTTCCAACGATCGCTTGGCAGCCCCGAAACTGTTGATTTCCCGCAGCAGCCTTCGGCTCACTCCGAAAATGGGCCAGTAGTTCACCTCCAAGACCTGCTGCCATATTTCGAGCACATGGAGCTGATCCAGCTTGTTGTCGGCCAGCATCTGCGAGGGCGTTGGTATCTCTGGATGGTGCGCGGCAATATGGAACTGGAACAGCACGGCGTTGAACAGGATCGCCATCGCCATGCGGTTGGTCTGCTCCCCCGGCTCCTGGGCCAGCACCAGTCCGAAGGCCTCGGCAGTGCCCACCCCCTCGGTGGCTTGGCCCGCCGCTGCGGCCAGCTGCGCCTGTAGCCGCTCTGCGGCCGGACCGGCGTCGGCACCGTCGGCCCCCGCCCGGTCGATGAAGGCGGCCAGTTCGGCGATCCTACCCTCCAGCCATCCGGATTCGGGGAACCGAGCCGGATCACCCTCGCCGTTCACCGACCACATGGCCCACTGGAAGGTGATCTCGGTAAACGCGCCTTCGGCGAGATCCTCATCAGAGAAGTCATTCAGCCGCTCCGGGCTCCTCATGGCCACTACCACCCGGACTGGGCGCTGATCGGCGGCCCACTGCGTGCCGAAATGGCCCAAGCACTGCTCCTCCAAGTGCCGGGCCGAGACGTTGGAGTACTTGTTCTCTACCAGCACTCGCTCACGGCCGGGAGCTTCCACGGTGATGTCGGGCTGCTTGGCTGAGCCGACCAGCTTGCTGGCTCGCTCGGCTTCTACCACAGACTGCGGGTGGCACCGACCGATGGCGGCGGCAATGGCCGCGTTCAGCGCCTTCTCGTCCCGGTGGTCAGCAGGAACCATGGCCCGATTGTACGAGCGGGCGGTGACAGCTTGGCCGCAATGCCCCGCAAGGCGGGCCATCTCTGATGAATCCGGCACAATCGCCTTCCCCGGCAACGAATCCCGGCGGCTGGGGTGCTACAAAACGGCTATGGGCCAGACCAAATTCAAAGACATAGCCATCAACACCAGCGGTGATTTGCCCGCGGCGGGAACGACCGCGCCGGCCTTCACCCTCACCGGCGGCGACCTATCCCCCGTCACACTGGAGGGCTTGGCCGGGCGCAGCGTGGTACTCAACATCTTCCCCAGCATCGACACCGGGGTGTGCGCCACCAGCGTGCGAGCCTTCAACGAGCGGGCCGCCAACCTCGACAACACCACCGTGATCTGCGCCTCGTTGGACCTGCCCTTCGCCGGCGCCCGCTTCTGCGGCGCGGAGGGGATCGAGAACGTGACCATCGGCTCCATCTTCCGCAACCGGGAGTTCCTCAGCGACTACGGCGTAGAGATGGTCGACGGCCCCCTGTCCGGTCTCACCGCCCGAGCCGTGGTGGTCATCGCCCCCGACGGCACCGTGGCCCACTCCGAGCTGGTGGGCGCCATCGCCGACGAGCCCGACTACGACGCCGCCCTCGCCGCCTGCTCCTGACGCACCCTGGCTGACCGGCAGTCAAGGACCTAAGATTGAGGGTCTGATGGCTAGGCCACAGCAAATCCAGCGCGAGATCTCTCTCGTGGTCCTCGGTGCGTTCAACCCTTCGATCTTTCATCCTTCATGGTTTGCCCAAGAAGATTTAATCCGACATGAGGAAGTTGACGTCGACAAGATTGAGATCATCCATTCTGAGGTAGCGATATTTCAGTTGGACTGGCTCCGTTTGCAAGTGACTCGCGACCGCCTTGCTCTTCACTCAAAACGGGAATCCCATTACGAGGCAACAAGAGACTTGCTCATTGGCACACTCGATTTACTCAGACACATCCCCACTCGGGCCCTTGGTATTAATCACGATCTAGTCCTCGAGTATGAGTCAAAAGACCAGTTCAACCAGCTAGGTCGGGAACTCGTGCCCGCCGAAAAGTGGACTGCGGTACTGCAAAGACCCGACATGGTACGGGTCGAAGAACAGGGTGAGCGAACCGATGGTCATGATGGATATATACGAGTAAAGGTTGAACCGATATTGGACGGAGGAAAAAATGTACTCTGTGAAGTTAACGACCACTTCAGTTTATCTCAAGAGAACATGTCAATATCTACAGTGGCTATAGGCAAGTTGTTGAATGTTGAATGGAGAAATATCTCAGAGCGTGCAAATCAAATACTTGGACATGTGGAGGGTCTGATTAGATGACGGCAACTTGCAGCCTCAGGCTTCTCCATGAGAGCAGTTCATGCCACGAAGCAGCATCGACCCCTGCATACAGCATCCCGCGACAAGCCCAGTCAATGCTTGTCGAAGAGACATCAGAAACAGCGCCCGGCGGCGACCAGATAAATGCCATAAGCCGCGGTCGATCTCCCCTGCCCGTTGTTCCACCTGTTGCTCTACCCAGTCACACTCAGGTCCAGCCGCACTTTCATGTCCTCCAAAAGTGGCAAGGAACGGTTTCCGAGGTGACGGGCTCAACTTTCATCGCTCGGCTGTTCGACCTGATAGAAACCTCAGACGAAGAAGTAGCTGAATTCGATCTTGAGGAAGTGAGCCGCGGCGATCTGGCCCTCGTGGCGCCAGGGGCAGTCTTCTACTGGAGCGTCGGCTACCGCACCGAGCCTTCTGGAGAGCGAAGCCGATCATCCGTTCTCGTGTTCCGTCGACTGCCTTCTTGGAGCGACAGGGATCTTCGAAGAGCCGCCGACCGCGCCGAGGAGCTTCGAATCCGTTTCGGATGGTGACTCGTCAGCCCCCAAGGGACGATGAGATCGAGATAACTCTCCTCGGTCCTGGTCGAGGAGAGTGCTGCGTACTGCATGTCGGCGGCGGCGAATGGCTCATCATCGACTCCTGTGTGACCCAAGCTGGCCGCCCCGCAGCGCTCGCATACCTCGAATCACTGGGAGTGGCCACAGATGCTGTGCACTGGGTCGTAGCCACTCATTGGCACGACGACCATATTCGCGGCTTCTCCGAACTGGTCGAGGGGTGCTCAGCGGCCAGAGTGATCCATTCGGCTGCGCTCGAGAAAGACGAGTTCATGATGCTCGCCGCACTGGACGCAGACTCCTTCATTGAAGGTTCATCTGGTGTCAAAGAGATGTGGACCGTTTGGACTCATCTCAGGGACTCTGGGCGAGGCGCACCGCAACTTGCTTCGGCTGATTCAAGGATCCACCAACGGTCGACGAATTTGGCTCCAGACTGTGAGATATGGACCTTGTCCCCGAGCAGCGCGTCAATAGCAGATGCTATTTCTGGCTTCAGCACACTCATCGCAGAGCCCGGCCAGCCAAAACGCGCTGTCCCGCGACCGCAGCGAAACCCGTCATCAGTCGTGGTCTGGATACGGGTAGGGGAGGCAATCGCCCTACTTGGTGCTGATTTAGAACGGTCATCTGACGATTCAAGAGGCTGGAGGGCAATCGTCAACTCCAGTGGAAGGCCCTCAGAAATGGCTCACGTCGTCAAGATTCCTCACCATGGCTCCGTGGATGCTCACGACCAGTCCATGTGGAATGACCTTCTCGTGCCCTATCCCATCGCTGGACTCACACCCTTCAAACAGGGAAACGCAGATCTCCCCAGAGACAGCGACCGCGCTCGAATCGCCGGTCTGACATCACAGGCTTGGCTCACTCGCGACAACGCCACTGCTCGTCCAAGACGACGGCCACGTGCTGTCACTCAGACGATCAAAGAGGCAACTCGTCGATTCGAGCGGTTGTCAGTCGACCCGGGACGCGTCACCTTTCGCTGCGAATCAACTCAACCCAACAACTGGATAGTCGACGCTCCTGCTCCTGCCATTCGGCTATAGCCCTTGGAGCTGGTGGCCGCCCTCGCCGCCTGCTCCTGACGGTGCCTCGCTGCTTACTTGGGGGTGAAGGTCTGGCGCACCGCTTGGCGGATCCGCTGGCCTATGGGGTCGCGCTCAGGGTGCTGGGCGGCCTCGGCGTCTTCGAGTTCTTGCACCACCTCGTGGCGTTCGAGGTAGCTGGACAAGAAGGCCTGCACCGTGGCAGCAGCGGGAAGGGCCAGCGCCGCTCCCACCGGCCCCAACAGCAGACTGCCGGCAATCACTGATCCGAACGCCACCGTTACGTGGATCTCCATGGTGTGAGCGGTCACCTTGGGCTGGAGCAGGTAGTTCTCCACCTGCTGATAGACCACAATGGAGATCAGGATGGCCAATCCGGTCGACGGCTCATCTAGCAGCCCGATCAGCACAGGCAACGCCCCGGCGATGTAGGTGCCGATCACCGGTACGAACTGCGACACCAAGCCCACCCACATCGCCATCGGCACCGGGAACGGCGCATCGACCAGCCAGAAAACCAGCCAGTGGACCAAGAACGAGGCCGTCGCCAGGATCAACCGGCTGTAGATGTAACCCCCGGTCTTGTCTATCGCCAGGTTCCAAATGCTCAACACTTGGCGCTGATGCTCGGGCGACAGCAACGAGCAGACGTTGCGGCGCAGCTTCGGCCCTTCAGCCACAAGATAGAAGGTGAACAGTGCGATGGTCAGAATCTGGAACAGCACTTGCAGCACGGTGGCACCGAGGTTGATGAGATTCTCGGCCAGTCTGGTGGCCAAGTTGGCGACGGCCCCACCCTCCTGGAACTCATCTAGCAGCCCTTGAGCGTCGACCTCAATGCCGAAAGCGTCCTCCACCCAATCCTCGACATCGTTGATGTAGCCGGGGGCATCGTCGGCAAACTCGCCCACCTGATCGGCCAGCACCGTGCCGATGGCCCACAGGAACAGCCCCACTGCCGCCAGCAGCGCTAAGAACACGAGCCCGGTGCCCACGCCCCGGCGAACGCCCATCTGTTCCATGCGGTTCACCGCAGGCTCCAGCGCGAAAGACAGGAAGAACGACACCAGCACGATCACCAAGAGCGGCCTCAGCTCTCGGATCAGCCATCCCACGACGTACAGCCCGCCCAGAGCGGCCGCACCGGCCAGGATGGCGCGAAACAGCCAAGGCGGGACCTTCTGGGATGGTGACGGCCCCACTGGTGCCTCCTCGGACGAAACACCGTCCACGATTTCACGGTAATCTTTGCCTTTTGCCCGTTCGGGGATTTGGCTATTGCTCGAGCGGTCGCTACTGTTCGTCCTTCGTGTCGGCACCCGCTGGCACGGTTCGTGTCAAGCGATGTCTGTCTAGGCCCGCAGGGAGTAGCAAACCTGCTGCGGGAACCGGACGGCACAACCGAAGCCCGCTCCGCCGGCCGGGCCCACTTGCTGGGGCTGAGTCCGTGCGGAGCTTTCGCGTGAAGGCAGGGTCGCGATGGTTGCCAAGGCGATTGTCGGCGAAAAGATAGGAATGACCCAGGTGTGGGACGAGGACGACCGCGTCGTGCCGGTGACCGTGCTGCGAGTGGAACCCTGCCGCATTGTGCAGGTCAAACGGCCGGAGACCGACGGCTATTCCGCCCTTCAGGTGACTTACGGAACCCAGAGCGCCGATCGGCTGACCCAGCCGGAGCAGGGCCATTTGGACAAGGCCGGCGTCGCCCCCGGCCGCAAGTTGGTGGAACTGCGCATCGACGATGTGGGCGCCTATGAAACCGGCCAGGAGATCGGCGCCGACGTGTTCGACGGTGGCGAGCGGGTGGACGTGACCGGCGTCAGCAAGGGCAAGGGCTTCTCCGGGACCATGAAACGCCACAACTTCAGCGGTCAAAAAGCCAGCCACGGTGCCCACAAGGTGCATCGCAAACCCGGCGCCGTGGGCCAGTGCGCCACCCCTTCGAGGATTTTCCGGGGCAAGAAGATGCCAGGCCGGGCTGGGGCCGAGAAGGTCACCACGCTGAACCTCCAGGTGGTGAGGGTGGACGTCGAGAACGATTTGATCCTGCTCAAGGGCTCGGTTCCCGGTCGCCGAGGGGCAACCGTGCTGATCCGCAGCGCAGTGAAGAACGGGGCGGGGCGACCATGACTGCCCTCCCCGTCGACGCGGCGCCGGCCCGGCAGATGCATACCGTGACCGTGCGCGACCCCTCCGGGACAGAGACCGGATCAGTGGACTTGGATCCCGAGGTGTTCGGCATCGAGCCCAATGTGTTCGCCATGCACCAAGTGGTCACTGCCCAGCTTGCCGCCCGACGGCGGGGAACCCAGAGCACCAAGACCAGAGCCGAGGTCAGAGGCGGGGCCGGAAAGCCGTGGCGCCAGAAGGGCACCGGCCGGGCCCGCCACGGCTCTACCCGGAATCCGCAATGGCGGGGAGGGGGCGTGGCGCTGGGTCCCAAGCCTCGGAGCTACCGCCAGAGAACCCCCAAGAAGATGGTCCGCCTGGCCCTTCGATCGGCGCTGTCCGACCGGGCTCGAGACGGCAAGGTGGTGGTGGTGGACCGCTGGCGATTCGAGTCCCCCCGCACCAAGGACGCAGTCGCCGCGCTCGCCGCTTTGCCGGCCAAAGGACGGGTGCTGCTGGTGGCGCCACGCAACGAGCAGAACGTGTGGAAGAGCTTCGGCAACCTTTCCGAGGTGCATCTCATCAGCCCCGGGGAGCTGAACGCCTACGACGTGTTGACGTCCGATGTGGTGGTGTTCACCCTCGACACTCTGCCCTCCACCGCACCAGCCGAGCCAGAATCCGGCGGCGAAGGGGACGACTCGTGAAGGATCCCCGCGACATCGTGCTCTCCCCGGTGGTCTCCGAGAAGTCTTACGAGCTTTTGGAGGCCAACGTCTACACCTTCCACGTTCATCCCCGCGCCTCCAAGCCGGAGATCAGGGACGCTATCGAGTCGTTGTTCGATGTGACCGTCCTCAAGGTCAACACCATGAACCGCAAGGGCAAGCGCCGCCGCAACCGGCGCAGCCCCTCCTACGGCCGCAAACCGGACACCAAGCGGGCGTTGGTCACGCTGGCCCAAGGCGACGAGATCGAGCTGTTCGATGTCTGAGCGCCGCCGCTACCGGCCGTATTCCACTTGCGAGGCACACCATGGCAGTGCGTAGACGAAATCCGACCAGCCCCGGCCAGCGCTTCCAAACGGTGTCGGACTTCTCCGGCATCACCGCCGCAAAGCCGGAGCGGACGCTGGTAGCCAAGAAAACCGGCACCGGCGGACGCAATAACCATGGCCGCCGGACCGCTCGCCATCGGGGCGGCGGGCACAAGCAGCGCTACCGCCTCGTTGACTTCAAGCGGGTCAAAGACGGCATCCCGGCCACGGTGGCATCGGTGGAATACGACCCCAATCGCAACTGCCGCATCCTGCTGTTGCACTTCCACGACGGAGAGAAGCGCTACATCCTGGCGCCCGAAGGCGTCGGCGTGGGCGATGTTCTGCAAAACGGGCCCGGCGCGGAGATCAGGCCGGGCAATGCCCTGCCCCTGCGCTACATCCCGGTGGGCACGACGGTGCATGCCGTGGAGTTGAAGCCCGGCGGCGGGGCCCGCATGGCCCGCTCGGCGGGTGCCAGCGCCCAGCTGGTGGCCAAAGAGGGAGGCTTCGCCACTGTACGGCTGCCCAGCACCGAGATGCGCCGAGTGCCTATCGACTGCCGGGCCACGGTGGGGTCGGTGGGCAACGCCGAAGCCGAGCTCATCAAGCTGGGCAAGGCCGGTCGAGCCCGCTGGAAGGGCGTGCGGCCGCAGACCCGGGGCGTGGCCATGAATCCAGTAGACCACCCCTTGGGCGGTGGCGAGGGCAAATCGTCGGGCGGGCGCCACCCGGTGTCGCCGTGGGGCAAGCCCGAGGGCCGCACCCGAAACAAGAAGAAGAAGTCACAGCAGATGATCGTCCGACGGCGCCGCACCCGCGGCGGGCGTCGCTAGGGGGAGCCGAGATGCCCAGGAGCTTGAAGAAGGGACCGTTCGTGGACGGCCATCTGCTGCGCAAGGTTGATGCGCTCAACGACCAGAACACCAAGCAAGTCATCAGGACATGGTCCCGCCGCTCCACCATCATCCCCGACATGGTGGGCCATACCATTGCAGTCCACGACGGGCGCAAGCATGTGCCGGTGTACATCACCGAATCGATGGTGGGCCACAAGCTGGGCGAATTCGCCCCCACTCGCACATTCCGGTCACATGCCGGCCAAGAGCGGGGAGCCCGTCGCTGATGGCGGCCGTCACCGTGGGCCGCGAGGCCAGGCCGGGAAACCGAGCGGTGGCCAAGTATGTGCGCTCGTCAGCCTTCAAGGCTCGCGAAGTGCTCGATTTGGTTCGAGGGAAGTCGTATACCGAGGCCCGGGAGATTCTCCAATTCTCAGAGCGGCGCATCTCCAACACGATCGCCAAATGCCTCGACTCGGCGGTGGCCAACGCCGAGCACAATGACGAGCTCGACGGCGATGAGCTGTTTGTGGCCGCCTGCTACGCCGACGAGGGCCCCACGCTGAAGCGCTGGCGGCCCCGGGCCCGAGGCCGGGCCACGCGCATCCGCAAGCGGACCTGCCATATCACCGTGGTGGTCGCCCGCTACACCGACGACGAACTCACCGCCATCGAGGCTCGACTGGCCCTCAAGGGCACCGGTCGGCGCAGCTCTGCCGCCGAAGCTCGGCGGCGGCGAGTAGCCGCCAGCCGGGAGCGCGATGCGGTCCCGACAGAAGAACCGGCAGAAGAAACAGAAAACCAAGAGCCCACGCCCAGCAGCGACGGGGAAGAAACCTCAGAGCAGGCTGGGGCTACAGAGGCTGAAAACGACGAGGCCGACGATCAAGACAGCCGCGACGGCCATGAAGCCGACGAGATCGCGGATCGGCACGGCAGCGACAGCCATGAAGAAGAGCTTGAAAAAGAGGAAAAAGAGAAGGAAGCCTGATGGGCCAGAAGATCAATCCTTACGGGTTCCGGCTCGGGATCACCACCGACTGGAAGTCGCGCTGGTTCGCCAACCGGCGGGAATACGGCGACTTCATCATCGAGGACTGGAAAGTGCGCGACTACCTGATGTCGGAGCTGCCCCATGCCGCCATCAGCCGGATCGAGATCGAGCGCACTCGAGATCGGCTCCGGGTGGATGTCCACACCGCTCGGCCCGGCATCGTCATCGGGCGGCGGGGCAGCGAAGCCGACCGGCTCCGCAACGGCTTGGCCAAGATAACCGGCAACAACCGGGTACAGCTCAATATCCAAGAGATCAAGCAGCCCGAACTAGACGCGGCTCTCATCTCCCAAGGCGTCGCCGACCAGCTCGCCAATCGAGTGGCCTTCCGCCGGGCGATGAAGCGAGCGGTGCAAAACGCTCAGAAAGCCGGCGCCCTTGGCATCCGGGTGCAGTGCTCGGGCCGTTTGGGCGGCTCCGAGATGGCCCGCACCGAATGGTACCGCGAGGGCCGGGTTCCTCTTCACACCCTTCGGGCCGACATCGACTACGGGTTCAGGGAAGCCCACACCACTTACGGCCGCATCGGGGTGAAGGTGTGGATCTACAAGGGCGACATCTTGCCCTACAAGACCCAGGCCGAGGACAAGATCAGCCGGGAGGCGGCTATGGCCGTAGGCGAGGCTTCCGGGACCCAAAAGCCCCGGGCGGTGGTATCGTCGGCGGCGCCAAGGCGACAAGGCGAGATTGAACGTGCCGACGAGACCGAAGAGCCCGCCCCCCTAATCAAAGAAGCCGACCCAGAATTCGAGAAGCTGCTTGAAGAGGAGGAGGACATCCTCCGCTCGACTCGCGAGCACCGCCAGACACCGCACTTCCGGCCGGGCGATGGAGACTGACACACCATGTTGATGCCCAAAAAAGTCAAGCACCGCAAGCACCATCGAGGCCGAACCAAGGGGATCGCCAAGGGGGGAACCACAGTTTCCTTCGGCGAGTACGGCATCAAGGCCCTCGAGCCGGGGTGGATCACGGCGCGCCAAATCGAGGCCACCCGTATCGCCATCACCCGGCATATCCGCCGGGGCGGCAAGGTCTGGATCAACATCTTCCCCGACAAACCGGTCACCGAGAAGCCCGCTGAGACCCGGATGGGCTCGGGCAAGGGAAACCCAGAACGGTGGGTGGCAGTGGTGAAACCGGGCCGCATCCTGTTCGAGCTGTCCTACCACGACCGCGAGGTGGCCCGCACGGCCATCGAGCGGGGAATCCAGAAGCTCCCGATCAAGGCTCGGTTCGTCGAGCGCCAAGAAGGGTGACCGCCATGATCCACGAGACCACCCAACCCCAAAAGAGGCGGTAGTCATGGCCCGCAAAGCCAACTGGCAGAACCTGAGCGACGCCGACCTCATCGAGCGGCTAGACGAGGCCAAGGACGAGGTGTTCAAGCTCCGCTTTCAAATCGTAACTGGCCGTCTGGACAACACCGCCCGGCTGAAGGAGGCCAAAAAAGAAGTGGCCCGAGCCATGACCGAGCTGCGGACGCGCGAGATCCAAGCCGCCGAAGCCCAACAAGCCCAGATGCAGGAGGCCGGCAATGGCTGACGCAGACGTTGATTCGCCTGAAACGGCCGACGCCACGATCCAGCGCAGGAGTCGCAAGGTTCGTGAGGGGGTGGTGTCGTCGGTCTCCATGGACAAGACCGCGGTGGTGGTCTCCACCGATCGCGTCCGCCACCGCCGGTACAACAAGACCGTGCAGCGCAACACCCGTCTGTATGTCCACGACGAGTCCAACCAACTCGCGGTGGGCGACAGGGTGCGCGTGCAGGAGACCCGCCCTCTGTCCAAGACCAAGCGGTGGCGGCTGCTGGAAATCGTGGAGCGGGCCCGATGATCCAGCAGGAGACCCGGGTGAAGGTGGCTGACAATTCCGGGGCCAAAGAGGTGCTGTGCATCCGCGTGCTGGGCTCGTCCCGCAAGCGCTACGCCACCATTGGCGACGTGTTCGTGGCCACCGTGAAAGACGCGATGCCCGGCGCCGCCGTCCGCAAGGGCGAGGTGGTGCACTGCGTGCTGGTCCGGGCCAAAAAGGAAAAGCGCCGCAAAGACGGCTCCTACATCCGCTTCGATGAGAACGCCGCCGTCCTCATCAACGACCAGCAGCAACCCCGGGGGACTCGCATCTTCGGCCCGGTGGGGCGAGAACTGCGCGACAAGCGCTTCATGCGCATCGTGTCGCTTGCCCCGGAGGTGCTCTAGCGCTATGAAGGTCCGCAAGGGAGATCGAGTCCGGGTGCTCAGCGGCAAAGACCGGGGCAAAGAGGGGGAGGTCATGTTCGCCTTCCCGGCCGAGAAAACGGTGATCGTGGACGGCGTGAACGTCGCCACCAAACACCAAGGACCTCGCCAGGGGATCATGCAGACCGGCATCATCGACAAGGAGATGCCCATCCGGGCCTCCAACGTGGCGGTGATAAGCCCAGCCGACGGCCGGCCCACCCGGGTGGGCTACCGGTTCGACACCGACGGGCAGAAAATCCGCGTCTGCCGGCGCACGGGAGTTGATCTGTGATGGCTGCTGCGGCGACGGCCCCCCGGCTGCAAACCCTGTATCGAGAAGAACTCCGCGACCAGGTCAAAGAGCAGCTGGGGCTGGACAACATCATGCAGGTGCCCCGGTTCGAGAAGATCGTCGTCAACATGGGCGTCGGCGAAGCCGTGGCTCAAGCCAGGCTGCTCGACGGCGCGATGGCCGATCTGACCACCATCGCAGGCCAGCGCCCCGTCATCACCCGGGCCAAGAAGTCCATCGCCAACTTCAAGATCCGCGAAGGGAACCCTATCGGCGCCAAGGTCACCTTGCGAGGGCCCCGCATGTGGGAGTTTCTGGATCGCCTCATCAATCTGGCCATCCCCCGAATCCGGGATTTCCGAGGCCTGTCGCCCCGCTCTTTCGACGGGAACGGGAACTATTCCTTCGGAGTCACCGAACAGCTGATCTTCCCCGAAATCGACTACGACTCCATCGACGTCATCAGAGGCATGGACATCACAATCGTCACCACCGCAACCACCGACACCGAGGGCCGGGCGCTGCTCGAGGCCTTCTCTTTCCCATTCCGAGCCGAGGGACAGTAACGCAATGGCAAAAAAGGCGCTTATCCAAAAGCAACAGCGAACGCCGAAGTTCAAGGTACGGGCCTACACCCGCTGCCGACGCTGCGGCCGATCCCGAGCCGTGTACCGCAAGTTCGGCCTTTGTCGAGTGTGCTTGCGGGAGCTGGCCCATGCCGGCGAGATCCCCGGCCTGACCAAGGCGAGTTGGTGAGGAGGCTGAAGCGATGAACAACCCTGATGAGGTGATGCCACTGTGACTATGACCGACCCCATCGCCGACATGTTGACCCGCATCCGCAACGCCAACACCGCCATGCGCGACGAAGTGCGGATGCCGTCATCCAAGATGAAGGTGGCGCTGGCCGGCGTCCTCGAGCAAGAGGGCTATATCGACGGCTTCGCGGTGGCGGAGGCCTCGAACGGTCCTGGGCACACCCTCACCATCGACATGAAGTACTCCGACCAGCGCAAGCGGGTCATCTCCGGCATCACTCGAGTGTCCAAGCCCGGCCTGCGGGTGTACTCCAAGTCTGAGAACATCCCCCGAGTGCTGGGCGGATTGGGAATGGCCATCGTGTCCACCAGCAAGGGGCTCATGAGCGACCGCGAGGCTCGCCGGCGCCGCATGGGCGGCGAAGTCGTCTGCGTGGTCTGGTAGGAGGCCGGCGTTGTCACGAGTTGGAAAGAACCCGATTCCAGTGCCTGACGGCGTGGATATCGCCATCGACGGGGCCCGCGTCACCGTCACCGGCCGCCGAGGATCGCTGGAGCACAGCCTCCCCGACACCATCTCGGCCCGGATTGAAAGCGGCTTCGTCTTGGTCGAGAGAGCCGACGACCAGCGCAACACGAAAGCCTTGCACGGGTTGAGTCGCTCGCTTCTGGCCAACATGGTCACCGGCGTCAGCGAGGGCTACCGCAAAGAACTGGAGATCGTCGGAGTGGGCTACCGGGCTGTCGCCCACGGCAGCAGCAAGATCGAGCTGCAACTGGGCTTCAGCCATCCGGTACACGTGGACGCCCCCGACGGCGTCACGTTCGAGGTGCCCAACCAGACGAGCATCCATGTGCTGGGGATCGACAAACAGGCCGTCGGGCAAGTGGCCGCCGACATCCGGGCGGTTCGCAAACCCGAGCCTTACCGGGGAAAGGGCATCCGCTATGCCGGTGAGCGGATTATCCGCAAAGCCGGGAAGGCCGCGAAGTGATCCGGATGGGCAAGCATTGGCCGCAGGAACGGCAATAAGACGACGGAGTACCGATGAGCAGCGTCAAACACAAACACGAGGGCCGGATCCGGCGCCACCGCCGGGTTCGCAAGAAGATCGGGGGCACTGCCGAGCGTCCGCGCCTGGCCGTCTACCGGTCCAACCGCCACATCATGGCCCAGCTCATTGACGATGCCGCGGGCCATACCCTGGCCTCGGCGTCCACCACCGAGGCCGGCTTGCGGTCCGGCCCCACCGGAAACGTGGCCGGCGCCGCGGCGGTGGGCAAGCTCATCGCCGAGCGAGCCAAGGAGAAGAACATCACCGCGGTTGTCTTCGACCGGGGCGGCTTCCGCTACCACGGACGGGTCGCCGCCTTGGCCGATTCCGCCCGAGAAACCGGACTGGAGTTCTAGTGACCATCATCCCCAATGCCTCCCCAGATTCCTCCGGGCGGCGACCATGACCGACACTTCGCCGTCCACGCTCGCCGGCGACGGGCAGCTGCGCGACTCTCGCGTGATCAACATCAACCGAGTGGCCAAAGTAGTCAAGGGCGGTCGGCGCTTCTCATTCACCGCGCTGGTCGTGATCGGCGACGGCGCGGGCCGGGTCGGACTGGGCTACGGCAAGGCCAAAGAGGTGCCCTTGGCCATTCAGAAGGGCACCGAGGAGGCTCGGCGCAACCTGTTTCGGGTTCCGCTGGCCGCTTCCACCATCACCCACCCGGTTATCGGCGAGATGGGCGCCGGGAGGGTGCTGCTCAAGCCAGCGGCGCCAGGCACCGGCGTGATCGCCGGGGGAGCGGCGCGCGCCATCTTAGAGGAGGCCGGGATCGGCGACGTGCTGTGCAAATCGCTGGGCTCTCCCAACCACATCAACGTGGCTCGGGCTACCATCGCCGGGCTCAAAGCCCTGAAGCGGCCCGACGAGGTGGCCCGCCACCGGGGTATCCCCGCCGACGAGTTCGTGCCCGCCGGCCTGCTGGCCGCCTACCGGCAATCAGAGCGCCTGTCGGCTGCGAGGCCGGCACACGACCAGGAATAGCGTCCATGGCTATCAAAGTCACTCAAATCCGATCTCAGATCGGCACCCGGCCCAAGCAGCGGGGCACGCTGCGAGCTTTGGGCCTGCGGGGTATCGGCCAAACCAACACCCTGCCCGATGCCCCCGAAATCAGGGGGATGATCGACAGGGTGTCCCACTTGATCGCTTGGGAGGAGACCGAGGAGTCATGAAAGTCCACGATCTGAAACCGGCGCCAGGCGCCCGCAAGCAGGCCCAGCGCAAGGCTCGGGGCATCGCCGGCAAAGGCGGCAAGACCGCCGGGCGGGGAACCAAGGGCCAGCGGGCCCGCAGCAAGATCCCGGTCGGATTCGAGGGCGGCCAGATGCCCCTGGCCCGGCGGGTGCCCAAGCTTCGGGGGTTCAAGAACCCGTTCCGCGTGGAGTACCAGGCCATCAACCTCGACATCATCGAGGCCACTGGGCTCGATGAGATCAACCCCGAGGTGCTCCATCAGCAAGGCCTCCTGCACAAGGGGGCTCTGGCCAAAGTGCTCGGCCGCGGCGAGCTGACCCGGGCTGTCACGGTGAAAGCCCACGGTTTCTCGGAATCGGCGAAGGCGGCCATCGTCGCTGCGGGCGGTAGCGTAGAGGTGTTGCCCAAGCCTTTCACCGGGCGGCCGCCAGCCAGGGGCAACGCCCTCACCAACCGATAGCCGAAACCCGACGGGTTCGCAGAAGAAGGGGTCGCCGTGCTCACGAGGGTTACGAATATGTTCCGGGTCGCCGACCTGCGGAACAAGATCCTGTTCACACTGTCGATGCTGGTGATATTCCGCCTCGGTGTGGCCATTCCCTCCCCCGGCGTCGACCTCGATGCCGTCGACCAGCTCCGCAACCAGGCCGACGCCGGCGGGGTCACCGGGCTGTTGAACTTCTTCTCCGGTGGCGCCTTGTCGCAGTTCGCCATCTTCGCCCTGGGCATCTTCCCCTACATCACCGCGTCCATCATCATGCAGGTGCTCGGCGTGGTCATTCCCCGCATCGAGCAATGGCAGAACCAGGGCGCGGTGGGCCAGCGCAAGATCACCCAGTGGACCCGGTACCTGACCATCGCCATCGCCATCATCCAAGCCACCTCGTTCTCCTTCCTGTTCCACAACGGCGGCGGCGGGCTCGGCCTCACGGGCGGCAACGCCAACCAGGCCATCGACCTGCTGCCCAACTTCACCGCCCCCAGGGTTTTCCTGGTGGTGCTTACCCTCACCGCCGGCACCGCCCTGTTGATGTGGATGGGCGAGCTCATCACCCAAAAGGGCATCGGCAACGGCATGTCACTGATTATCTTCGCCTCAGTGGTGTCCACCATCCCCAACCAGTTCTCGTTGGTGAAGGCATCGGAAGGCTGGGGCGCGGTGTTCGTCATCGGCCTCATGTACCTGGCCCTCTTGGTAGCCATCGTATTCGTGGAGAACGGGCAGCGGCAGATACCGGTGCAGTTCGCCAAGCGGGTGGTGGGCCGGCGCATGGCTGGCGGCCAGAGCACCTACATCCCGCTGAAAGTGAACCAGTCGGGGGTGATACCCATCATCTTCGCCAGCTCGGTTCTGTACATGCCGATCCTGCTCTCAGCCGTGCTGCCCTCAGATTCCGACCCCGACCACAACACCTGGGGAGAAAGCGTCCAGAACTGGGTGAACACCCATTTGGGAGACCCGGCCGACACGGTTTACCTGGTGGTCTTCGCCCTGATGATCGTGGGGTTCGCCTACTTCTACACCGCCATCACCTTCGACCCGGTCAAGCAGGCCGACCAGATCCGCAAGCAGGGCGGATTCATCCCCGGCATCCGGCCCGGCCGCCAAACCGAGCGCTACCTGGGCCGCATCCTGTCTCGCATCACGCTGCCCGGAGCGCTCTTCATCGCGGCGGTGGCGGTCATTCCCGCTATCGCCCTGTCCCAATACATCGACAGCCAGAGCGCAACGGCGTACAGCTTCAGCGGCATCTCCGTGCTCATCGCCGTGGGCGTGGCGCTCGAGACCATGAAGCAGATCGACAGCCAGCTCATGATGAGAAACTACGAGGGCTTCTTGAAGTGACCAGTGGCCCGCAAGGCAAGCCGCCCCTCCTTTTCGAGTCCATGAGTCAAGGAGCTGGGAAGCAATGCCGCTGGTGCTGGTGATATTGGGCCGCCAAGGCTCGGGCAAAGGCACCCAAGCCGCCTTGCTGTCCAAGCGCTACGGCGTAGTCCACATCTCCACCGGCGACATGCTGCGGGCCTCGGTGGCCGCGGGCACCGAGTTGGGGCTTCGGGCCAAAGCGGTGATAGACGCCGGCAACCTGGTCGGCGACGACATCATGATCGGCATTGTGGACGAGCGGCTGTCCGCTGACGACATTGGGGTCCACGGCGTTGTCCTAGACGGGTTTCCCCGCACCACCGCCCAAGCCGACGCTCTGGCCGAGATCCTCGGCCAGAGCGGGCCAGACCTGGCCATCAACCTCGACGTGCCCATCGCGGAGGTAACCGAGCGGATGCTGGCCCGCGGCCGCGACGACGATACCGAGGAGGCTATTTCCCGGCGACTGGAGCTGTACGAGGCCGAGACTGCCCCGCTGCTGGCCTGGTTTGAGACGCGGGGCTGCCTGGCCGTCGTCGATGGGCTGGGAACCGAGGGCGAGGTGCTCGCCCGCATCTCAGCGGCAATCGACGCTCTTCCATAGCCCTTGCGATGGCCGGTCGGTTTGTTCCCGGCGATGCCGGCCGATACGATTACCCCTTGGCTCTGATATAGAGCCTTTGTTCGCGCGGTTTACTGCACAAGCTTGCCAAGCCGTCAGGAGAGGTCGCCCTTGGCGAAAAACAAGGAAGATGCCATCATCATGGAAGGGACGGTCACCGAGTCTCTTCCCAACGCCATGTTCCGAGTCGAACTTGAGAACGGGCACAAAGTGCTGACCCACATCTCCGGCAAGATGAGGATGCACTACATCCGGATTCTCCCCGGTGATCGGGTCCAAGTGGAGTTGACGCCCTACGACCTTCAGCGGGGCCGAATCACCTATCGGTACAAGTAGCCCCAACGCCACCTCTATGCCCATTGCCACCGTGCCCGGCGGATCATCGAAAGGCAGACCGTGAAAGTCCGTCCCAGTGTCAAGAAAATCTGCGATAAATGCAAGGTCATACGCCGGCATGGACGCGTGCGGGTGATCTGCAGCAATCCCCGCCACAAGCAGCGGCAGGGCTGAGCGATGGCCCGTATCGCTGGCGTCGACATCCCGCGGGAGAAGCGAACCGTTGTCTCCCTCACCTACATCTACGGCATCGGGCCAACCCTGGCCCGCCAGGTGTGCGTCCAGACCGACATCGACGAGAGCACCCGGCTGCGCGACCTCACCGACGAGGAAGTGGCCCGGCTGCGCAACTTCATCGAGGGCGGTCTCCGGGTGGAAGGCGACCTGCGCCGGGAGACCAGCCAAGACGTCAAGCGCAAGATGGAGATCGGCTGCTACCAAGGTCTGCGCCACCGGCGGGGACTCCCGGTGCGCGGCCAGCGCACCCACACCAACGCCCGCACCCGCAAGGGGCCGAAGAAGACCGTGACCGGCAAGAAGAAAGTGATGAAGAAGTGAAGCAGGAAAGGACGAACCGCTAATGGCCAAGCCATCAGCCGCAGGGCGTCGGCCCCGCCGCCGGGAGCGCAAGAACATCTCCTATGGGGTGGCCCACATCAAAAGCTCCTTCAACAACACCATCGTGACCATCGCCGACCAGCAGGGGAATGTGATCTCTTGGGCGTCGG
The DNA here is from genome assembly GCA_028278955.1 of Candidatus Poriferisocius aerobius. Lineage (GTDB taxonomy): Bacteria > Actinomycetota > Acidimicrobiia > Acidimicrobiales > Bin134 > Poriferisocius > Poriferisocius aerobius. The sequence goes on along the minus strand of JAPYOC010000073.1, from coordinate 11,723 downwards.
CAGGCAACGTCGGCTTCAAGGGGTCCCGCAAATCCACCCCGTTCGCGGCGCAGATGGCCGCCGAGCAAGCCGGTCGCAAGGCCATGGAGCACGGGGTTCGCAAGGTGGACGTGCATGTCCGCGGACCGGGTTCGGGCCGCGAGACCGCCATTCGCTCCCTCCAAGGGGTGGGCATCGAGATCACCGGCATCAAAGACATCACCCCCCTGCCCCACAACGGCTGCCGCCCGGCCAAGCGGCGGAGGGTCTGACATGTCCCGCTATACCGGTCCGCGATCGCGGGTTTCCCGGCGCCTCGGGGTGAACGTTTGGGGCACCAAGGGAGAGACCGTCGCCTTGGAACGCCGGCCCTATCCCCCCGGCGAGCACGGCCGGTCGCGGCGGCGAGGCAATGTCTCAGAGTACCTGCTCCAGCTTCAGGAGAAGCAGAAGGCCCGCTATACCTACGGGCTCAACGAGCGCCAGTTCGGCAATATCTTCAAAGAGGCGGCCCGCCACAAGGGGGTCACCGGCGAGAACATGCTGCGCTTCTTGGAGTTGCGGCTCGACAACGTGGTTTACCGCCTCGGGTGGGGGGCCACCCGGCCCCAGGCCCGCCAACTCGTCTCCCACGGCCATCTCAACGTGAACGGGAGCCGGGTGAACATTCCCAGCTATCGGCTGCGCAAGGGAGACGTCGTGGCCCTGCGGGACAAGGCCCGTGAAATGATCGTGGTGGGGTGGAACCTCGATGTCTTAGATCGAACACCGCCGGCCTGGTTGGGGCGAGCCGATGACGGCTTCGAGGCCACCGTGCGAGACGTGCCGGTGCGGGAGCAGATCGATGTGCCAGTTAGAGAACAGCTCATCGTCGAGCTCTACAGCAAGTAGGCCTGCTGCCTCTCGCCTGCTCATAAAGAGCTTTCGACCAAGTTGACCATCACCATTCCAAGAACCGAGGGAGCCGGAACATGCTGGTAATGCAACGACCCACTGTCGAGTCGGTTACCGAGCTCGAAGACAACCGCCAGAAATTCGCCATTGGACCGCTGGAGCCGGGCTTCGGACACACGCTCGGCAACTCTCTGCGCCGGGCCCTGCTGTCGTCGATTCCCGGCGCCGCGGTGATCCGGGCCCGCTTCGACGACGCCCTCCACGAGTTCGACACCATCCGCGGCGTGGCCGAGGACGTGACCGACATCATCTTGAACCTGAAGGATCTGGTGTTGCGGTGCCACAGCACCGAGCCGGTCGAGCTTCGCATCGACCACCGGGGTCCGGGCGAACTCACCGGGGCCAGCCTGGCGGTGAACCCCGACATTGAGGTGTTGAACCCCGACTTGGTCATCGCCCGCTTGAACGACAAGGCCCGCCTGGCGATGGACATCACCATCGCCCAGGGCCGGGGCTACGTCGCAGCCGACGCCAACCGGCTGGACTCCACCATCGGCGTGATCCCTATTGACTCCATCTTCTCCCCGGTGCGCCGGGTGGCCTACGACGTGGAGCCCACCCGGGTGGAGCAGTCCACGGAGTTCGACCGTCTCGTGCTCGACATCGAAACCGACCGGTCCATCACCCCCCAAGATGCGCTGGCCTCGGCCGGCGCCACCTTGCGCACCCTGGTTCAACTGGTCGAGGAGATGAGCGACCAACCCCAAGGCCTGAGCATGGCCGAAGCGGGCAGCGCTCCGGCCGGATCCCCCGAACTCGATCTGCCCATCGAAGACCTCGACTTGTCTGAGCGGCCCCGCAACTGCCTCAAGCGAGCCCAGATCAACATCATCGGCGAGCTGCTAGCCCGCACCGAGGACGAACTGCTGGCCATCACCAACTTCGGCCAGAAGTCATTGGACGAGGTGAACGAGAAGCTGGACGAACGCGGCCTGGCGTTGGCCGGACCCCGTTCGTAGACAAGGAAACTGCCATGCCCGGACGACCGCGCAAAGGGTCCCGCTTCGGCGGCAGCTCTCAGCACCAGAAGCTGATGCTGGCCAACTTGGTCGCATCGCTGATCGCGGCTGAGGGAATTACCACCACCGAGGCCAAGGCCAAGGCCATGCGCCCGGTAGCCGAGAGGCTCATCACCAAAGCGAAGCAGGGCGGACGCCACAACCACCGCCAAATCCTGGCCCAGCTGGGAGACCCAGAGATCACCGACAGCAAGGCGCGGCGACGAAGCCATACCCCCTGCGTACGGCGAGGAGCCGCAACGCCGCGAGCGGCGTCGCTGGCGAGCAGGACACGCGCGATTATTTCTGTGACACACCACTAGCCGCCGGGCAGCCGTGCGGGTCAAAGCGACGGTCGCCTACGATGGCGGGCGATACCACGGATTCGCCCTCAACGAGGGGGTCCACACGGTGGCCGGCGAGCTGACCGAGGCCCTCGCTAAATGCCTGCGGCAGTCTGTTGAGCTGACCTGCGCCGGTCGCACCGATACCGGCGTTCACGCCCAGGGGCAGGTAGTGAGCTTCGATGCCCCCGACGACGCCGACCTCGGTGGCGTTGCCAACGCGGTGAACCGCATGCTGGCGCCGACGATCGCGATCCGAGGGGCCAAACCCGCCTCTGCGGGGTTCGATGCCCGCTTCGACGCCATCAGCCGCACCTACCGCTACACGATTTTGAACCGCGAAGTCCCCGACCCGTTCTTGGCCGCCACTTCCTGGCACTGCCCTCAGCCGCTGGACATCGGGGCCATGCGCACCGCCGCGGCCGTATTGGTCGGGGAGCACGACTTCTCCTCATTCTGCCGTCGGCAGCACCACGCCGACGGAACGGAGAAGTCGAGAGTCCGCAGGGTCTTACGGGCCGAATGGGAAGCCGGCGCCAACAGCCTGCTGCGCTTCGAGATCGAATCTTCCTCCTTCTGCCATCAGATGGTGCGCTCCATCGCCGGCACCCTGGTCGTCATCGGGGCCAGGCGAAAGCCGCCCGAAGCCATGGCCGACATCTTGGCCGCCAAAGACCGTTCCCGCACCCCTGCGCTCGCCCCGCCCCACGGACTCTGCCTCTGGTCAGTCTGCTATCCGTGAGCATCCTGCCGTCCCTGCCGTGGAGCGGCCAGTTGTCACTCGGACGACTCGGCCCGTATGATTGTGGCCTCCGGTGTCGCACCTGAAGGAAAGCCGATGCCCACTTACTCCCCAAAAGCCAAAGACATCGAACGCGCGTGGCACGTTGTGGACGCCGAGGGTCTGGTCCTCGGCCGGATGGCCACCGAGGTGGCCCGCGTGCTGCGGGGCAAGCACAAGCCCGAATTCACCCCCAATCTCGACACCGGCGACCATGTGATCATCGTGAACGCCGAGAAGATCGTGCTCTCCGGCAGCAAGGCCACCGACAAGCAGGTGTACCGCCACTCCGGTTTCCCCGGCGGCCTTCGACAAACCAGTTATGGCCATTTGCTGGCCACCCAGCCCACCGAGGCGGTACGCCGCTCAGTGCGGGGGATGCTCCCCAAGAACCGCTTGGGTCGCCAGATGCTCCGCAAACTCAAGGTATACGCCGGTTCGACCCATCCCCATGACGCACAAAGGCCCCAGCCCCTAGAAATAGCCGGGGCCCGATCCCGCAGCGGAGGCTCTTGATGTCTTCCCCTCTGACCCAGGCCACCGGTCGGCGCAAGCAGGCAATTGCCCGCGTTCGGTTCCGCCCCGGCACCGGCCAGGTGACCGTCAACGGCCGTGAAGCCCAGGACTACTTTCCCTCCCGCAGCCATCGGATGGCCTTTATGGCCCCTCTTCGGCTCACCAACACCGCTCAAGTGTACGACATTGACGTGAATATGCACGGGGGCGGGGCCAACGGGCAGGCCGGAGCACTCCGGCTGGGCATCGCCCGCGGCCTGGTGGCATTGGATCCCGAATTGCGGGATTCCCTCAAGCAAGCGGGATTCCTGACTCGCGACGACCGCAAGAAGGAATCCAAGAAATACGGCCTGAAGAAAGCCCGCAAAGCACCCCAGTACTCCAAACGCTAAGTGCTGCGCTTCGGTACCGACGGGGTTCGGGGGCGAGCCTACGAAGAACTCCTGCCCGACGACATCATCCAACTGGCCCAAGCCGCGGCCGAAGTCCTAGCCCCACCCGGTCCGGTGATTGTCGGGCGCGACACCCGCGAATCCAGTGCTGAGTTCGCCGCCGCGCTGGCCGCTGGTTTCAGCTCGGTGGGTGTTTCCACCCTTGACATAGGGGTGGCGCCCACGCCGGCAGTGGCCTGGGCTGCGGCCCGGGCCGCCACGCCGGGGGCCATGGTCTCGGCATCGCACAATCCTTGGCACGACAACGGCGTGAAGATCTTCAGCCCGGAGGGTGGAAAGCTCGACGATGAGATCCAAACCGCCTTGGAGTCGACTCTGAGCCGGTCGGACCGCCGCCCCGTGCCCACCCTCGGTGCTCCGCCGCGGACTTCCAATGGCTCGGAGGTGCTCGAGGAGTATCGGCAAGCGGTGGCGCGCACCGCTGATTTCGATGGGACCGGCCTCCGCGTGGTGGTGGACGCGGCCCACGGATCAGCCGCCGCCGTGCTGCCCGGGCCGCTCCAAGCCCACGGCGTGAGGGTTGAAGTCATCAACTCGTCCCCGAACGGGCGCAACATCAACCACCGCTGCGGCTCCACCCACCCTGAAACGGTGGCTCAAGCGGTTCACCGTCGGGCCGCCGACCTGGGACTGGCCTTCGATGGAGACGCCGACCGGGTGCTGGCCGTGGACCACACCGGAGAGTTGGTCGACGGCGACCAGATCATCGCCATCTGCGCTCTCGACCGCCAGCATCACGGCCGGTTGCCGGGCAACACCGTGGTGGTCACCGTGATGACCAACCTGGGCTTCCATCGGGCCATGGCCCAGCGGGGCATCAATGTGATGACCACCCCGGTGGGCGACCGGCACGTGTGGGCGGCGCTGCAAGCCAGTGGTTGGGCGGTGGGCGGCGAGCAGTCGGGCCACGTGATCTTCCCTTCCCTGGCCACGACCGGCGACGGCATGGTCACCGCCCTGCAGCTTCTGGAAGTGGTCGCCCGCCGCGGCCTGCCGCTGAGGGAATTGGCCGCCGAGGCCATGACCAAGATGCCCCAAGTGCTCCACAACGTGGCCCTCGGCGCGAACACCATCGATGAGCACCGCCTGTTGGCAGCCGTCGCTGCCGCCGAGGCGGCTTTGGGCTCAAAGGGCCGAGTGCTGGTCCGCCCCTCGGGGACCGAGCCCGTGCTCAGAATCATGGTCGAGGCCGAAACCCCACATCTCGCCGAATCCGTCGCCGTCGACGTGGCCGCCGCGATCAACCGATAGGACGACACACCGTTAGCCTTGGGGTAGATGTGCGGCATTGTCGCGATAGTCCGGCGCGGTTCACCGCGGTTGCCCCCGACCAGGGCCGAGATCCTCGACCTTTTGAGCCCGGTCGCCGCGGCTTTGCGCGACCTGAGCCGCTCCGACGATCGGCCAGGATGCATCAGCGCTGGCGCCGAGAGCCTGAGCCGGGCCGATCGCCTGCTTCAAGGCACTCCCGGGCTCCAGGCGCTTTTGGCCAAGAAAGGGCTGCGGGCAACGATACGAGCCTGTTTGGACGAGATCGACCGGCTGATCGGCGCCTTGGAAGCCGACCTCGACCACGCAGCCTCAGACCCGGCCCCCGAGGCGGTCAACGCCGCGCTGGCCCAGATGAAAGACGCCGTGTGGTCCATCGGAAACGACCGGCTGAAAACCGCCGAGGCGGTGGCCGGTTTGGCCGGCCCCGCCGCCGGAGGGGCGGCGCTGGCCGCCTTCAGCTCGGTGCAAGTCGCCCTGTCGGGCTTAGACCGGCTGGAGGTTCGGGGCCGAGACTCAGCGGGCCTGCACATCATGGTCAGCGACCACCGCCTCGACCCGTCGTCTCCGGCCGTGGCGGCGGCGCTGGCCGAGCGGGCTGCTGATCCGCTGTTCCGCTCGGGCTCGGTGCGCTGGGCCGAAACCTCGCTGAGCTTCGTCTACAAGGCGGCGGCCGAGATCGGCGGACTCGGCGACAACACCGCTGCGCTGCGGGCTGCCATCGCCGACGACGAGCTTCTCGCCGCCGCAGTGGACGCGCCCGAAGCCTCTGCGGTGGTCATCGGTCACACCCGCTGGGCCAGCGTGGGCATGATCAACGAGGCCAATGCCCACCCGCTCAACTCCGAATTGGCAAAGGGGCATGACCGGCCCTACACCGTCGGCGCGCTCAACGGCGACATCGACAACCACACCGACCTGCTGGCCCGCCACAACCTGAGCCTGAACCCCGGCATCACCACCGATGCCAAGATCGTCCCTGCTCTGTGGGCTTGCCGGTTGGCCGAGTCGGCCGACCCCGTCGACGCGTTCCGTCGGACCGTGGTCGACTTTGGCGGCTCGGCGGCCATCGCCGGGCAGGCTGCTTGCGACCCGGGCCGACTGCTCTTGGCCCTGCGAGGCAGCGGCCAAGCCCTCTACATCGGCGCGGCGGAGGACGCCTACGTTGTGGCCAGCGAACCCTACGGCCTCGTCGAGCAGGCCAACCGCTATCTGCGCATGGAGGGCGAAACCCCGTCCGACTTGGAAAACGGGGCAACCAGTCGAGGCCAAGTGGCGGTTCTCGACCGCCGACACGCCGGCGATCTGAGGGCCGTCCAGCGTTTCTCCTACGACGGCACTCCGCTTTCGGCGGCCGATACCGACATCGTTGCCGCCGAGATCACCACCCGCGACATCGACCGACGGGGATTCCGTCATTTCCTGCTGAAAGAGATCACCGAGTCGCCCGAGTCCTTCCGCAAGACTTTGCGAGGCCGGATCATCAGCACCGGCGGCGACCGGGCCGCGGCGTCGCTGCGGGTGGACTTGGGAGCCGACGCGCTGCCCGAGCGCATAGCCAAACGGCTGGCCGCCGGCGAGATCGACAACATCATCGCCATCGGCCAGGGAACCGCCGCGGTAGCGGCTCGCAGCCTGGCGCATTTCTTGCGCCTTGAGCTGCCGGAGTGCCGCGTCAGCTCAGCGCAGGCCACCGAGTTGTCGGGGTTCGGGATGCAGGCCGATATGCACAACACCCTGGTCATCGCCATCAGCCAGTCGGGCACCACGACCGACACCAACCGCACTGTGGATCTGGTGCGCCGGCGATCCGCTGGGGTCATCGCCATCGTCAACCGGCGCAACAGCGACTTGTGCGACAAGGCCGACGGCGTGCTGTACACCTCCGACGGCCGCGATGTGGAGATGAGCGTTGCGTCTACCAAGGCGTTCTACGCCCAAGTGGCCGCTGGCGTGCTGTTGGCAGTGGCGCTGGCCGACGCCGCCAACGGTGAGGTGCCCGCCGACTCCCGACGACATGAGCGGCGCCAACAGCTGCTGGCGTCGCTGCGCGATCTTCCCGAGGCGATGGCCGACGTGCTGGACTCGCACGACCGCATTGCCGACATCGTCCGTCGCCACGCCCTGGGGCGGACCCATTGGGCAGTGGTGGGCAACGGGATCAACCGGGTGGCCGCCGAAGAAGTCCGCATCAAACTCTCCGAGTTGTGCTACAAATCCATTTCCTGCGACATCACCGAGGACAAAAAGCACATCGATCTGTCCTCGGAGCCGCTCATTTTGGTGTGCGCGGCCGGACTGTCGGGTTCCACCGCCGATGACGTGGCCAAAGAAGTGGCCATCTTCCGGGCCCACAAAGCCGCTCCCATCGTGATCGCCAGCGACGGCACTGCCCGGTTCGCCGCCGCCGCAGAGGTAGTCACCACCCCCGCTACCGCCTCGCCCGCGTTGGCCTTTGTGCTGGCCACCATGGTGGGCCACCTGTTCGGCTACGAATCGGCCCTGGCCATCGACGAGCTGGCCCAGCCATTGCGGGAGACCCGAGCGGTCATCGAAGCCGAGGTGGCCGGCGGTGGGGCCGGCATCGGCAGCCGGCCGCGGTTGGAAAGGCTCCGACCGCAGTTCGCCCCCGCCGCCCAGCAGTTCTTCCAAGATCTGCGCCGAGGCCGATACAACGGATGCCTCGAAGCCGCCACCGCGGCCGAGCTGGCCTCGATGTACCGCTATGCGCTGGGCATTGCCCCGCTCGGCGCCTACGAGCTGGAACGGGGCCGGGTGGGCACCCCCGCCGTGGTGCTCGAAGACCTCACCGCCATGCTCACCGCGGCCGTGGGCCAGCTGACCCGCCCAGTGGACGCCATTCGCCACCAAGCCAAGACCGTCACGGTCGGCATTTCCCGAACCGAGGAGCCGCGGTTGGAGCTTCCGCTCGTGAAGGCCGCGCTGGCGGCAGGCGCCCCCGAGAGGAAAGACGGCAGCTGAAATGATCCCCATCGTCACCCCCGAGGAAATGGGCGCAATCGATGCCGCCGCTCCCGAGCCGGTTGAGGCACTGATCGAACGGGCGGGCGCGGCGCTGGCCCGAGCCGCGCTGAGCATGCTGGGGGGCGGCTACGGCCGGCGGGTGACCGTGCTCGCGGGGCAAGGCAACAACGGCGCCGATGGCCGATCAGCCGCCCAGTGGCTGCGGCGGCGCGGCGTCCGCGTGGCGTTGGTCAACGCCTCCGATGGGCCCAGGACGCTGCCCCCCGCCCACTTGGCCATCGACGCCGCCTACGGCACCGGCTTGCGCCGGCCGTACTTCCCGCCGCCGGTGGCGTCGCTGCCCGACCATACCCGGCAACCCGCTCCGATCCTGGCCGCCGACATCGCGTCCGGGGTCAACGGCTTGACCGGCGAGATCGTCGGAGCGCCCTGGGTCGCCGACCGAACGGTCGCCTTCGGCGCCCTCAAGCCCGGCGGGGTGCTCCACCCCGGCGCCGGGCACTGCGGCGAGTTCACGGTGGCGCCCATCGGGCTCGACCTCTCCTCGGCCCGCACCCACCTCATCACCGCAGCCGACGTCAGCCGTTGGCTTCCTTCTCGACCCGTCGAAGCTCACAAATGGCAGACCGCCTCCTGGGTGATCGCCGGGTCGGCGGCCATGAGCGGCGCCGCCCGCTTGGCCGCCTCGGCGACATTGCGGGGCGGTTCGGGCTATGTCCGATTGAGCACTCCCGGCCTCGACGCGCCGGGCGCTCTCGCCCGCGCTACGGTGCCAACCGAGGCCGTCGGCCAGCCCCTCCCCGCCGACCACTGGGCCGATGCCGTCGGGCAGAGCAGCGATCAGACGCGATTCAAGGCCATGGCGGTGGGGCCCGGGCTGGGGCGGCAGCCGAACACCGCCCAATCCGTCCGCGACCTGGCCGGACGCACGACGCTCCCCCTGGTCATCGACGGCGATGGCCTGTTCGCTCTCGGCACCGACGCCGCCAACGTGTTGGCCGACCGCTCCGCGCCCACCGTGCTCACCCCCCACGACGGCGAATACCGCGTGCTGACCGGCGAAGCCCCCGCTCCCGACCGCTTCGCCGCCGCCCGCGACCTGGCTGCCGCCACTGGCGCTCACATCCTGCTCAAGGGCGCCACCACCGTGGTGGCCGCTCCCGCTGGGGCCGCGCTGGCGATCGTCAACGGCGACGCCCGGTTGGCCACCGCCGGGACCGGCGATGTCCTGACCGGGCTGATCTGCGGCCTGCTCAGCACCGGAGTCGAGCCGTTGAAGGCCGCAGCCTGTGCGGCCTGGCTCCACGGGCAGGCAGCCACCCTGCTTCCCGCCGGGCCGATGGCGGCCTCCGACCTGCTGGCGACCCTCCCCCAAGCATGGGAGGCCGCTCTCGGACGGGACACCGGCCCATGAGGCCGACCTGGGCCGATGTCAGTCTGGAAGCCATCGCCCACAACACCAGGCTGTTGGCCGAGGTCGTCTGGCCGGCCAAGCTTTGCGCCGTGGTCAAAGCCGACGCCTACGGACACGGCATGCTCCCCGTCGCCCGAACCGCAGTGGCCGCCGGCGCCGAGGCGCTGGCGGTGGCCCTGGTGGACGAGGGCCGAAGGCTGCGGGAAGACGGCATTGCGGTTCCCGTCCTCTTGCTGTCGGAACCTCGCCCCTACGAATTCGCCGAGGTCGTCGAGCACCGGCTCACCCCCACCGTGTACCAAGGCGAGGGTTTGGCGGCCGCCGCGGCCGCCGCGGCCGCCGCCGGGCACCGCTTGCCGGTTCACCTCAAAGTAGACACCGGCATGGCCCGGGTGGGCGCCACGCCCGCAGAGGTGCTGAGCATGGCCGACGCCATCGCCCAGCGAGACACCCTGGAGCTGACCGGGGTGTGGACGCACTGTGCGGTGGCCGACGAACCCGACAACCCCTTCACCGGCCACCAGATCGAGCGGTTCAACCACCTGTTGTCCCGGCTCCGGCTCGCCGGCCACCAAGGCTTCTGTCGCCACATGGCCAACTCGGCCGTGGCCATGGCCCACCCGAGGGGCCGATTCGACATGGTGCGCTGCGGCATCGCTCTGTACGGGATCGCACCGTCACCGGCGTTGGCCGACTGCCTTGCCCTCCAACCCGCCATGACGGTGCGCACCGAGGTGTCCCTGGTCAAGAACATCGCGGCGGGCACACCAGTGTCCTACGGCCACCGCTACCGCGCCCCGTGCGACACCCAGCTGGCCACCATCCCCATCGGCTACGCCGACGGCTGGACCCGGCGACTGGGAACTCGAGGCGGCGAGGTGCTGATCGGTGGCCGCCGACGGCCCATCGCCGGTGTTGTGACCATGGACCAGACCATGGTGGACTGCGGCGCCAGCCATCCCGTCTCGGCCGGCGACGAGGTGATCTTGCTGGGACGACAGGGCGCAGAAGAGATCACCGCCGCCGAGATCGCCGAGCGTATCGACACCGTCGCCTACGAAATCGTCTGCCGGCTGAGCCGACGAGTCCCCCTCCGCTTTCTCTAACTGCCTATCGGCCTCATAGGCGGTCACCGTCAGCCGAGCCCACTGTCCTGATGGCGGTCTCCACCGCGACCGCCGCCATCAGGCGCACCAGCCCGGGATCCGCCTCAACGCGACCTGTCGCCCCCACCACCAACGCGTCCCCGTCACCGTCGGTATGGGCGGGCAACAGGGCCCTGGCCATGCCGCTGTGGCCGCTGCGAGCCACCCGGAAGCAACCCGCCTTGTCGAGCCTCGCATTGGTGGCCACCACCCCGATGGTGGTGCTGGAGCGGGCTTCATCGCTTTCGGATCGGGCGAACGCGTCGGCAGGCCGGTGCTCGTAGGTGCCGTCGGCCAGCGCCTGCTGCACCGCGCCGTCGTTGATCTCTCCCGTTGCGTTCACGGCCACCAGCGCGCCCACCACCACGTCGCCCAGTCGTTGAGCAAGGGCCTGCCCGGCGGCATCGACCTGCCGTTGGGCGAGTGGCTGGCGGCGGTGCCCTACCGAATCTGGCCGTTGCTGACGCCCGACAGCCTGTACGTCGCGGCCCGCATTGGCTTTGCCGAGCTGCTGCGGGCGGGCTGCACCACCTGCGCCGACCACCACTACCTGTATCACGCCGGCAGTTCGCAGGAGCTGGAGGATGCCGTATTCCAAGCCGCGGGCGAAGTCGGCATTCGCCTGGTGCTCTGCCGCGGCGGCCACACGGTCGCCGGCTCCCACCGGGGCTTCGCCCATGCCGGGCTGGCGCCGGAATCCCTGGACCAGTGCCTGCGCGGGCTGCAGGACACCGCCGACCGTCGGCACGATCCGGCCGCCGAGGCCATGACTCGGGTGGCGGTGGCGCCCACTTCGCTGGTGCACACCCACACCGCCGACCACTTGCGCCAACTGGCCGCTTTCGCCGCCGAGCGCGGCCTTCGGCGGCACAGCCACCTGCTGGAG
>JAPYOC010000072.1 GCA_028278955.1 Candidatus Poriferisocius aerobius | reverse complement strand
CCCCAGAACGTCCCACGACCACCACGCCCCCAGGATGATCCCCGCGGTGAGGAAGGCCCACGCAAACAGGGTCCAGCGGCGGGTCTCCAAGAGCCACCCCTCCCCCAGCCGGCCGGTGGCCAGCGCGGCCACCGCAAAGGCGAAGGGCACGGTGAACCCCACATAGCCCAGGTACAGCATCGGCGGGTGCACGGCCATCAGCCAGTGGTTCTGCAACAGCGGGTTGGGGCCGGGGCCGTCGTAGCCCGCAGGCACTTCGGCCCGCCGGAAGGGCTGGGCCAAATCCAGGTTGGGCCAGTTGAACATCAGCACGAAGAAGAAGAGGCACACCGTGAACAGCACCGCCATGGCCCACCCCACCAGCGGGTCGTTCAGGCGGTGGCGGAACCTCACCGCCACCAGCACCAGGTAGCCGGCCAAGATGAGGGCCCACAGGAGAATCGAGCCCTCCAGCGCCGCCCACAGGGTTGCCACGTTGAACAACGCAGGGGTGGCGTGGCTGCCGTTCTCGGCCACATACGACACCGAGAAGTCCCGGGTGATGAGCGCCCGCTCCATGGCGAACACCGACAAGGCGGCCCCGCCCAGCACCAGAGCGGCGCAGAGCCGAACCCGGTCGAGCCGGCGGGCGGCCACCATCACCACGCCGATGGCCGACGAGGCCATGGCCACCGAGATGCCCAGAACCCCGAGAGTTATGTTCATCGCCTCAGGCCGCCCCTCGGCCGGCAACCAGCACCGCTCACCCGTATTGCCCGCGCTCTTCGGCGTCTTCGATGCGGTCTCGGTTCTCCACCCGGTAGTCGTTTTCGTGTTTGACCAGCATCCGATCGCTGGCGAAATACCAGCCGTCGTCGGCCACCCCGGCATAGGCGCTGCTCCGCACCCAGTGGCCGTCGATCACCACGGGCACCTCGGGCTGGAACTGGTCGGATACCCCGCCGGTGTGGACCACGTCGGCCACCACCCCGTCGAGGGTGACTGAGAAGGCCACTGCGGGGCGCCCATCGGCCAAAGCGATGTTTTGCGGCGACCCGCTCACCGGGGAGCCGATCATCCGGAATCGGTCTTCGCCCAGTTCCTCTCGGCGCTCCACCGCATCGTCAACCTCGCGGAACACCAGCGTGGCGTCGGCCAGCACCCGCCACAGCACAACCCCGATGGCCAACACCACCAAGGCCGCCATCAGGATCGGCCCCCACCGGCGGACGCCTCGCCGGGCGGGGCGGCCCGGCCGAGGGCTGAGGTCCATGGGCGCGCCCAACGCTGCCGCCTCTTGTGCGGAGGGGTCAGTCACCGGGCATCATCCAGCGGCGGCGGTTCTCGGGAACTCGCCGGCTCAGCGACCGGCCCCGCACCAGCACCCATCCGGCATAGGCCAGCACCGCGGCCACCGAGATCCCCCAGCCGGCGATGAGGTAGCCCACATGGGTCATGCGCGGTCCCCCCCGAGGCTCGCTTCCGCCCGCCGCTGCACCAGGGCCTCCTGCACCTCCAGCTCTTCGACCTGCCGCTCGAGGTAGGCGGTGCGGAAGCGGTGCAGCAGCAGCCAGGCGAACAGCACCATGCCCACCGCGAGCGCAAACGACAGGGTGAAGAGCGTCTCGTCGCGGATCTTGCGGGCGATGAGCGTGGACTGCTGGTGCAGGGTGCGGTTCTCCCACCAGTCCACCGACCGGTTCACGATCACGATGTTCGCCGTTCCCACCAGGGCGATCACCGCCGACCGGCGAGCCTGCACGGCGGAGTCGGCCGGAATGCGGCGCACGGCCAGGTAGCCGATGAACACCAGCACCATCACCAGGGTGGTCACGAGCCGGACGTCGCCCCACTCCCACCAGGTCTGCCAGGTGGGGCGGCCCCAGATGGAGCCCGTCACCAGGGTGAGCACCCCGAACACCACGCCGATCTCCGCCGAGGAGTGGGCCATGATGTCCCACCAGTCGGTGCGCCACCGCAAATAAGCCACACTGGCCAGAAACGTCAGCCCGAAGCCGGTGTAGGCCAAGATGGCCGAGGGCACATGCACGAACATCAGCCGCACCGCATCGAATTGGCCCACCACGTCGCCCTGCTCGGTGATGCGGGTGTCCTCGGGCACCCAGGCAAAGGCCAGCGCCACCAGCACCGCGAACCCGGCCAGCGTTAGCCAGCCCAGCACCCTAGTCGCCCGCGACGACGTGCTGTCCAAGACAGCGGCTCTGTTGGCCGGCGACGACATGGTGGCTGTACTCACGCTTCTGTGCTCACGCTTCCTCCAGGAGAGCCCCGTAGCTCAAGGCTCCGAACACTCCATAGATTGCGGCGAAACCGGCCAGGAGGCCCAACCAGGCCCAGCCTTCGGCACCGGCCACGCCGAAGGCGTCTTGAAACGCCCGGGTGGCGCCGACGAGCACCGGGGCCACAACCGGCAGCAGCAGCACCGGCAACAAGGTCTCCCGCACGCCGAGCCCCGCCACCAGCGCCCCATACAGGGTGCCCGCAGTGGCCACCCCGGCGGCCGCGGCCAGACCGGCGCACACCAGCAAGCCATACCGGTACACCGTCACGTCGAACAGCAGCACCACCCCCGCTCCCAGCAGCACCTCCAGCACCACCAGCTGCACGGCGATGGCCAGCGCCTTGCCCCCGAACACCGCGATGGGGTCGATGCCCGACAGGAGCAGTCGGTCGGCGGCGCCGTCGGCTAAATCCACCGCGAAGGAGCGGCCGATGGCCAACAGCGAGGCCAGCAGCACTGTCACCCAGAACAGCCCGGGGGCATAGGTGCGCAGGGCCTCCTGGTTGGTGTCCAGCGCAAAGGCGAACAGCACCAGCACCGTGACCGCAAACGGCGCGATCTGGTTGAGCCCCACCCGGGAGCGCATCTCTATCCGCAGGTCCTTGCCCGCAACCAGCCACGCGTCACGGACCAAGGCGGCCCCCATGGCGGGCGGCATCGCCTTGCGAGCCGACCACGTCGCTGTCGACATGCGCCATCCCGCTCACCACGCTGACCACCCGGGGCTCGAGCACCCGGATGCGCTCTAGTTCGTGGGTGGCCAACACCACCGTGGCACCCGCGGCCGCCGCGCCGCGAACCAGCGCGTCCACGGTGTCACGCGACTGCTGATCCAGGCCGGCGTGGGGTTCGTCCAGCAGCCACAGCTCGGGCCGCCGCACCACCAGCGAGGCGATGGAGGCCCGACGGCGCTGCCCGGCCGAGAGCCGCCCGGCCCGAGTGTCGGCGAGGCGCCCGGCGAGCGAGAGCCGCTCCAACGCCTCGTCCACATCTTGGTGGCTGGCCCCGGCCGCTCGGGCCCAGAAACCCACATTCTCGGCCACCGTGAGATCGTCGTACAGCCCGGTGCGGTGGCCCAAGAGCGCCACCCGGCGCCGCACCATGCGGCGTTCTTCGCCGAGGTCGTGGCCCAGGACCCACCCTTGGCCCGAGGCCAGCGGGCACAGGCCGGCGCACAGCCGCAACAGGGTGGTCTTGCCCGCCCCGTTCGGGCCTTTCAGCAGGACGACCTCCCCTGGCACGATATCGAGATCAACTCCGGCCAAGGCGGGAAACCGCCCCAGCAACGTCACAGCGGCCCGGAGCCGGACAGCAGATTCCACAACTCCGCTCAGGCTACAGGGGCGCTCTCCTATCACAGAAACCAAGCAGCGCCCTGCCGCAATCGACCGGGCAGCCGAGGCCACAACAACGTCACCAGAAACGACACCAGAGACAACGGCATCAGAAAATCGCTTGCCTATCGGCAGGGGTCGGGCTAGCTTCCGGGGCTAGCCCTGTCGGCCGGGGAGGGTGGAACTCCCCGGCCTAAGGCTCGCCCTAGCCAGGGGCGAGCCCTGTTCGCAGTATTGCAACAGGGCTCGCCTGAGTCAATAGCGAACGAAATTTACTGAAATGGGCGCGTTTTTCTGCCAATACTTCTTCGCCCCCGACCTGCCCTGGGCCTTGGGGCAGCAGTGAAAAAACCCTCCGGCGCGCTGGCCGGGCTGCGGGTGCTGGACATCTCCTCATTCCTGGCCGCCCCCCAGGTCGCCGCATTCTTGGGCGACTTCGGCGCCGACGTCATCAAGGTCGAGCCGCCGACCGGCGAGGCTCTGCGCCGCATCGGGGCCAGCCGCAACGGGGAGTCGCCGGTGTGGGCCATGGTGTCGCGCAACAAGCGGGTCATCACCTGCGACCTGAACCGGCCCGAGGGCCGCGTCATCCTCCGCCGGCTGGTGGCCGAGGTCGATGTGCTGGTCCACAACTACTCCCCGGCCGTGCTAGAGCGCTGGGACTGCACCTGGGAGCAGCTCCGCGCCCTCAATTCCGATCTGGTCATGGTGTCGGTCAGCCCGTACGGGCACACCGGCCCGCTGGCCGACCGGCCCGGCGCAGGCACCGTGGCCGAGGCCTTCGCCGGCCTCACCCACATGACCGGGGAGGCCGATGGACCGCCCTTGCTCACCTCCGTCCCGCTGGGCGACGCCCTGGCCGGGGTGTTCGGGTGTATCGGCGCGCTGGTGGCCTGCTACGGCCGGGATGCCAACGGCCTCGGCGGCCAGCACGTGGACGTGTCCATGTACGAGCCCGTCTTGGCCTTGATGGGCAGCACCCTGGCCGCCTGGGATCCCGACGGCGACGGCCCCGGCCCGATGAGGTTCGGATCGCGCCTTCAGACCGGGGTCCCCCGCAACATCTACCGCACCGCCGACAACCGCTACCTGTGCCTCTCGGGGACCACCGACCGCCAAGTGGAGCGAATCCTGGTCCTGACCGGGCGAGACGGCCCCGAAGACCAGGCCAAGTTCGCCCGCATGGCCGACCGGCTGGCCCACAGCGACGAACTCGACGCGCTGGTAGCAGATTGGATCGCCCAGCGCCCGCTGGAGGAGGCCGTCGCCGCCTTCGTCGAGGCCCGCATCCCGGTCGCCCCGGTCCACGACCTAGCCAGCCTGCTGGCCGACGCCCAGGTGCAGGCCCGCCGCAGCGTCACCCTGGTACCCCACGACGTGCTGGGGTCGGTGCCCATGGCCACGCCCGCACCCATCCTCAGCGAGACCCCGGGCGCCATCGGCCACCCCGGCCCTCCCATCGGGGCTCACAACGCCGAGGTCTACGCCGAGCTGCTCGGCTGGGACGCCGACCGCCTCGCACAGGCCCAAACCGACGGCCTGATCTGACCTCGGCTAAGATTCCGACCGGCACCAACTACACCTCCATTCAAGCCTCCATTCAAGACGGAATCAGATACTCCTGCGGGCTGCGCGTCGACCAAACCATTGCCTGCTGGGGAACCGTCCCCGAATGAAGCCGTCTGGCTCTATCCCGAGGAGGCAACTCGATGAACCCTGAAGAGACCGCGGCAGTAACCGCAACGCCGATTTCAGCCCTCGGGCGCAGCTACTTCTTTGCCGAGGTTGTGGGAGAGGCAATGGTCGAGTCTGGATTCAGCGGCCTGCCCGGCTACGTGGGGGGCCGAGGCGGTGTGCTGGGGGATGACGCCGGCGCCGACGTGGTGGTCTCGGCGTTCGCCCTGTTCAATCCGGCCTTCGTCGAGGCGGGTTGGAGCCAGACCAAAGAGCAGGGCTCTCCGACGGACGCGGCCGCGGCCCTCGCGGTCGGCCTGGGCCGGTGGGCAGCCGACACCTTCGGGCACCTCGAGGGACTCGATGAATTCGCCGCAGCCGCTCGCACCGTATTCGACGCCGCAGTGCCGATGAGCCAAGCGCTGTACGCCGGCTGGCGGGCCATGCCGGTGCCCGATAACGCCGCGGCGGCCACCGCCTTGGCCCTCCAAACCCTGCGGGAGCTGCGCTTCGGGTTCCATGTGCATGCGCTGAGCGCGGCGGGCATGTCGCCGGTGGAGGCGGTTATGGCCCAAGCTGGACCCCGGCAAGCCCAGATGTTCGGCTGGAGCGAGCCATTCCCCGACCCCGAGCCCCTCAAAGCCGCCCACCAAAAGGCCGAGGACATCACCTCGGCCAGGATGGCCGAGGTCTACGAGGCCATCGACGCCGGCCAGCGGGCCCATGTGGCGGCCACCGTCGGGGCTATCGCCGAAATCGCCCTTGACGAACCGAGCTGATGAGCCGAGACGAGGCGCCGCCTACGACACGTCCAGCACCGACACACGCTCTCGGGCCTCGAACTCGGCTCGGATCGCCTCGGCGTCGGGGGGCGTCAGCCTGCGGTAGCACTCACCGTCGCGCACCCAAGTCTCGTCGTCTGACTCCCAGCGTTCCCGGCGCAGCGTGCGCTTGAGGATCTTGTTGGTCTCGGTCTGGGGCAGGGAGTCGGCCCAGCGCACGTAGCGGGGGACCCATTTGGTTCCCAGATCGTCTTGGCGGGCCAGAAAGCCTGCGAAACCCTCCGGGTTGAAGCGCGCCCCCGGCCGGCGCACCACCGCGGCCATCACGTCGTCGCCCACCATCGGGCTGGGCACGGCGTACACCGCGGCCAAGTCCACGTCGGGATGGCGCACCAGGATGCGCTCCACCGGGGCCGCCGCGAAGTTCTCCCCGTCTACCCGCAGCCAGTCGAAGTTCCTCCCCGCGAAGTACACGAACCCCTCTGAGTCCCGATAGGCAAGGTCGCCCGACCAGTAGATGCCCTCGCGGGTCCGCTCCTCATCGGCCTCGGGGTTGTTCCAATAGCCCTCGAAGGCCGGCGCCGAGGTCATCGACACCAGCTCACCGATGGCCTCATCGGGGTTGAGGAGCTTGCCCGCGTCGTCGAACACGGCCGGCGGCGCCTCCTCTCCGGTGTCGGGATCGAGGATCCTCACGCTCTCGTCGGCCCGCCCCAAGGCATTGGGGGGCGTCTCGGGAGTGCGGCTCACCGCCACCCCTCCCTCGGTGGAACCGTAGGAGTCCTCCACCGGCACTCCGAAGCGGCGGGAGAAACGCTCCAAATCATGGACCGCTCCCTCGTTCCCGAACACCATCCGCAAAGGGTTGTCGGCGTCGTCGGGCTGTTCGGGGGTGGCCAGGATGTAGGTGAGGGGCTTGCCCACGTAGTTGAAGTAGGTCACCCCGAACCGGCGCACGTCGGGCAGAAAGCCCGAGGCCGAGAACCGGCGCCGGAAGGCGGCGACGCCTCCCGCGGTCAAACATGGGATCCAGCCGGCCATCAGCGCGTTGGAATGGAACATGGGCATGGCCTGGTAGAACACATCGTGACAGCTCAGTTGCCGCATATCGACGATGATCTCGCCGATCCGGGCCAGCCGAGCCTGCGAGCAGATGGCCGCTTTGGGGTCGCCGGTGGTGCCCGACGTGAACAGCAGCAGGTAGGGGGCCAGCGGGTCGATGGCCGCCGACGGCGGCTCGGCGGCGGCATAGGGCGCAAGGGCGGCCGCCCACTCCGGCGAGTCCACATCCAGCACCCGGCCGGTGGCCGCTCCCACGTCCAGCCCCTCCAAAAGCTCCCGGTGGCGGCTCTCGGTGACGATGAGCGAGCAGTCGGCATGGGTGATGTCGCGTTCCAACTCCGCCCCCTGTCGGGTGGGGTTGATGCCCACGACCGCCGCCCCGGCCACCGCTGCGCCCCCGAGCAGCATGGAGTACTCAGGACCGTTGTCCAAGAGCGCTCCGACGTGGAAGGGCCCATCGGCGCGCCCGCGTCTCAGCAGGTGGGCTCGGGCCACACACCCGGCGGTGAACTCCCGATAGGTGTGCTGGTTGTCCTCGAACCGCATGGCCGGGCTGTCGTCGCCGGCCCGGCTCAGCACCAAGTCTCGAACGGTGGGCAGGGCTTCGGCGGAGGCGTTCACGAACCGGGATCGTAGACAGGCCGAGTCCGGCCGCTAAAACGCGGAGGGGTCGAGCGGCACCGGGTCGAAGGCGGCGGCGTTGCCGGAGGCCATGCCGGTTCCGCTCCGGGCCAGCAGCGAGCGGGACACCGCAACCGGCCGGCTGGCCTCCACCAGCAAGGCGTAGGAGCCACCGTCGATGAGCCGGCCCATCGGCACCACGATGCGGCCGTGAGGGGCCACTTCTCGGGGGTCGAGCTGGGCGACCGGAGCGACTCCCCCATCGGCGATCCGCGAGACGACCACCCGCGCGATGGAGTCGGGTGACGGGTTCACCACCACCAGCGACACCTCCTCGCCATCGGCCCTGTTCCCCGACACCAGGTGGCGCGTGGCGGTCGCCGGGATCCCGGCGGTGATCGCCACCCCTGCGGGAGACATCGCCGCCGACGCGGCCGCCACCCGCTCGGCCACGACCGGAACCCCGTTGTACACCTGGACGGCGGCCCAGAACCCGCCGCCGGTGGGCCGCAAGTCGTCGGCTCGGTGGGAGAAGGGCGCAGCCGGCACGGGGTAGGCGCCCTGGTTGCCGAGCACCAGAACCACCTGCTGGCGGGGGGGCAGCAGCACCTCGAACGGCGCCCAAGGCTCGCTGGCAGCGGAGGCATCAGCCCGGATGCTGATATCCGCGGCCGCCTGCTGATCTGAGGGGTTGTACAAGACGATGTGCTCGTCCACTCCCGCGTGCGCAGGCCCGGTGGGGAGCACCCACTGCGTCCGGGCCTCTGGGATTCCCGGCCCCGCCGCCAGCCCCTCGAGCCCCTCGGTGCCGTCGAACAGCAGCAGCCTGCCGGCCACGACCCGCCCGGCTTGAGCCTCCACGGTGGCGGCGACCGACGAGAACCGGGGCACCGCTTCGGTGGCGTCCACCACGACCAGCGAGCGGGCCGGTACCAGCACCCCTCGCAGCGCCTGAGGCTCGCGGATTCCCTCCTCAGTGGAGAAAACCACCTTCACCACCGCCCGGTCGGGAAAGGGGTTGAACAAGGTGAGAAGAAGCCGGGAGTCTCGGCGCGTCGATCCCGCCGCGAAATACCAGAGGTCCGAGGACCGGCTGGCGCAGGCGACGGTGTCGATGCCCGTCGGCCCCTGGACCCGCTGCTCGACCACGGCGGAACCCGAGTCCACCTCCACCAGCGCGGCGGTGTACTGCGACTCCACCACCTCGGCAAGGCGCAGGGTGACCTGCGACCGGCCCGGCACGATCAGCCGGCGGCTCTCGGGCGGCGCCGAGGGCGACGCCGATCCGACCGGGGTCGACGGGAACACCGACACCGCGGCGGTGACTGCAACCGACGTTGGGTTGACCACGACGACCGAGTGGTCGGCGAACTCGCCCGGCGACGACGTTCCCTCAGAGCAGTACCAGACCTCGGCCCGGGCGTCTGGTCCGAGTGCGGCGCTGATCGCCCCCGAAGGGGTTCGGGCCGACGCGGCCGGCGGCTCGTCGGCACCCCGGTCGGCCACCGCCAGCCCGACCACCGTCGCCAGAGCCACCGCAATCAGCGGCCAGCGCAGCACCTCGCCGCTCACCGGGCCGTCTCCGACCGGTGGCGGCCGCCGCCGGCGCACAGGCGGGCAAACCCCGCCAGGGCCACCGCCCACAGCGCAACCTGCACCGCCAGCAGCAGCCGGGTGAGAACCGAGGCGCCGGCGTCGGAGGAGGCCTCGAGGGGCGCGCCGAGATGCTCAAGGCCGATTGCCGTGTTGCGGTAGGCGGCAATGCCGGCGGTCAGCCCTCCCGGCGCCAAATCGAGCTGGCTGTCGAGCATGGCGGACAACCACTCAGGAGCAGGCCGCGACAGTTCGCCGTAGGGCGCAGGGGCCAGGCGCTCCGCCACCAATATCGTGCCGATGCCCCACTGGGACAGCTCGGCGCCCAATCGATCGGTGCCCGACTCCGGCGCTCGCAAGACCGCGTCGGCCACCCGGCCAGTGCGGTCATCCAGCGGGCCGGCCCAGCGCTGGGCCACGCTGGGGTAGTCCCCTCCGCCTGAGACCGAGAACGAGAGGCCGTCGTCCAGCTTCCAGCCGGCCAGAGGCAATACGTCGGGATGGCCGAGCCACAACACCCGATGGGCGACCTCGTCCTCGGAGAACGGCGCCACCTCGCGGTAGTCGCCGCCGGTCGCGTGCCAGTCGCCGTCGGGCACCATCGCCAGCGCGGGCAGCATGCCCGCGGCCAACGCCGCTACGGCGGTGAAGGGCACCATCTGCCGCCACCCGAATCGGTGGCGGCGTATATCCACCAAGAAGGCGGCCACGCCCATGGAGGCCGCCATGGCCAATCCCACCGCGCCGGGTATCTGCACGACCTCGGGCCGGGGAAGCGGTACCGGCGACCACCCCCGTTCGGCGGCCAGCGCCGCCGCTGCGGTGCCCAGGTAGAGCGTCCAGCCCCGAACCGCCCAAGCCAGTCGGGAGTCGTGGGCCAGAGCGAGGGGGAGCAAGGCGGCTATCGGCAAGGCCCAGCCCAGCCGGTCGTCGCCGAACGGCCCGGAGTCGAACCGCAGAATCTCCGCCCAGGAGTATCCCCCGGTCCCACCGGGCCGGTCCCCGAGCAACACCGGCAGGCTGTCCACCAGCCACGGGAGATGCAAGACCCCGGCGACGACCGCCCCGGCCAGCGCCGCCGCCGCCATGCGGAGCGTGCCCCTGGGAACTCCCGCGATCAACGACCCCAGAATCAGCCCGCCCACCACGAGGCCCAGCACGATCAGCGCCTCGGTGGCCAAGGCGACAGCCAGTGCGAACAGCAGCCCCACCGCGAGGGCCTCCCGAAGGAACGAGGGCTGATGCGAGCCCGGCCCGGGGCTGCCGCCCACCGAGCCGTAGGGGGCCAGCCTCGACCCGGCCAACACCGGCCGCATCAACCAGGGCACCGCCCCGTACAACAGCAGCCCGCTCCAAACCCCGTTGGCCAGTGCGTTGTAGGGAAGCGGGTTGGCCAGGTAGACCGCCAGCGCCACGCCTTGAATCCACCGGGAGTCGAAGGGGCCCATGAGCCGCCACACCCCCATCGCCCCCAGCGGCACCATGCCGACGATCAACGCCGTGCGCAACAGATCGGTCTCTGCCGCGAACAGCCAGCTCAAAAGGGTAAGCACCCCCAATCCGGTGGGGGCAAACCCCTCCTGGCCCAGTCCAACGGGCCGAAACTCGCTCCACCAGCCGCTCAGGAGATCGGAGCTTGACCCCAGCCGGACCAGACTGCCCGCCGCGGGAATGCCGCCGGCCACCAACTCTCGAGCCCCGAGCAGCACCAGTAGAACCGTGGCCAGCCCCACCATCACCGGGGTCCGCGACCGGCTCAACCCGGCCAAAAGGGGGCTCCCCGGCGCCAGCGGCGAGAGCATCGGGGCGAAACCCCTCGCCTGCGAAACCCGGATGTGGGAGTCCCCTACCAGGCGGGCTCGGCTCACGGCTCGCCGCCGTCTTCGTATCGACCCCGGTCGGATCAGGTTGTGCCCCCACGCGGCGCCGATCCGACGGGCTCGTCCCACTTGCCCCGTCACCAGCGCAACCAGCAGCTCGACGGCCGAGAGCATCGCCGCTTGGGGAACCACCCGCACGAAATGCCAGCCCCCGTACACCGACAGCAGGGTCCGTATCCGGTGGCGGCGCGCCAGCCCGTCGGCGAGGGTTCCGCCCACGCGCTCGTCCAGCCGCTGGCGATGGCGGACAACGGCCGCGGTCGCCACCGCGACCGTGGCCCCCGCGGTGCGGGCCCGCCAGCAGAGATCGACATGCTCGTAGCAGAAGGACATCTCCGGATCGAAGCCGCCCATCGCCGCGAACAGGTCGCCTCGCACCAGCACGCAGCCTCCCGGCACCGCGAACGCGTCCTGGGCCGCATCGTGCTGCTCCTGGTCGAGCTCGCCGCTCTCCACCGCAGAGATCGCCGTCCCGGTCTTGTCCACCGTGAGGCCGACGCGCAACAGCCGGTCGGGGTGGTCCCAGTCCACGTACTTCGGGCCGACAATTCCCGCGTTGGACTGAACCGCCTCCTGGGCCAAGAGCCGCAGGGCGTCGGGTGCCAGCACCACGTCGTCGTGGCAGAACACGAAGAAGTCGGGAGCGGGGCCGGCGCCGAGCAGCACCTGGTTGGCCGCGGGGCCGAATCCGGGGTTGGAGTCCAACCGGCGCACCGCAGCCTGGGGCAAGAAGCGGTGCACCCGGGCCGTGGGGTCCGACTCGCTGGCCGCGTCCACCACCGTGACGGCCGCCAGCCGGTGGTCTTGGGCGGCGATCGACTCCAGCATCTCGTCGAACCAAAGACCCGGGTCGTGGCTCACCACCACCACATGAATGCCGAAGGCGGGCGCGACCGCCATCAGGCCGGTTCGGAACGGCCGTCGACGAACTCCCGCAGGGCGCCGGCGAGGGCCGGCGCCTGCTCGATCACCTCTGACAGCGCCGCCCGAACCGATTCGGGAACCTGCCGGGCGAAGTCGGCCGCCACGTTGCGGACGTCTTCGGGCACCTGGCCGGCCAGGTCCAAGAAGGCCTCCCGCAAATCGTCGGGCACCTCCCCGAACAGCTCCCGCCGGGCGGTTTGCCAGCGGTTGATGATCAACAGCCCGAGCCCTACCGCGGTGTAGACGCCGTTGCGGATGCAGTCGGCCAGCGGATCTTCATCCGGCACCGGAGTATCGGCTGGGTGCGGCTCGCCCACCCCCACACCGTACCGGCCCACCCCGCAGCACAACAGGCATGCCTCGGAGCCCAAAATGCCCACCGCCGCCGGCCCGCGGCTCTGTTGGCACGGCAATGGCGGGCCAACAGTGGCACACTCGTGGCGATGCGAGCCCTGGTTACCGGGTCGCAGGGGTTCGTCGGCGCCCACCTCGTCGCCCACCTGAACGCCTGCGGCGACGACGTGATCGAGGTGGACCGCGTTACCGGCAGCCCCCCCGTCGAGGACGCCGGCGCGGTCGGCGAGCTGATCGCCGAGGCCAAGCCCGATGTGGTGTACCACCTGGCGGGACAGAGCGATGTGGCCGCCTCCTGGGACAACCCGATCAACACGTTCCAGGTCAACGCCAACGGCACCCTCCACGTTGCCCGGGCCTGCATCGACGCCGGAGTCGGCCGCCTGCTGGCCGTTACCAGCAGCGACATCTACGGCACGGTCGGGCCCGGCGATCTGCCCATCGCCGAGCACGCCCCCCTCCGCCCGGTCAACCCTTACGCGGCCAGCAAGGCCGCCGCCGAGATGGTGTGCGTCCAGGCCCACTTGGGCCACGGCCTCGGCGTGGTCCGGGCCCGGGCCTTCAACCATCTGGGCCCCGGCCAGAGCGAGCGCTTTCTGGCCTCGGCGCTGGCCGCCCGCGTCGCCCGCAACGAGCTGTCCGGCCAGACCGCGGTGCCGGTGGGGAACCTCTCTGCCCGACGCGATTTCACCGACGTGCGGGACGTGGTCCGGGCCTATCGCCTGCTGGCCTTCGACGGCGAGCCGGGAGAGGCCTACAACGTGTGCTCGGGCCGAGATGTGGCCGCATCCGAGATCGCCCAGCACCTGCTGGACCTGGCCCGGTTCTCGATGTTCCTCGAACAAGACGACCGCCTGTTCCGCCCGGTGGACCTGCCCGTCCAGCGGGGCGACAACGCCAAGCTGCGGGCCGCCACCGGCTGGGCGCCCGAGATCGCCCTCGCCGACACCCTCGCCGACACCCTCGAAGACGCCCGCCGCCGAGGCGGCCAGACCGGTGGCGCCCGTGGCTGAACCGCGGCCCCGGCGGGCACTGATCACCGGGATCACCGGCCAGGACGGCTCCTATCTGGCCGAGTTCCTGCTCGACAAGGGCTACGAGGTGGTGGGCCTGGTCCGGCGGTCCAGCATGGTCAGCTTCGAGCGCATCGCCCATCTCCAGGACCAGATTACCGTGGCGAGCGGCGACCTGCTCGACGAGGCCTCCCTCATCGAGGCGCTGCAAACCCACCGGCCGGCGGAGGTGTACAACCTGGCGGCGCAGTCGTTCGTGCAAACCTCGTTCGGCCAGCCGGTGCTCACCGGGGAGACCACCGCGTTGGGGGTCACCCGCCTGCTCGACGCCATCCGCATCGTCGACCCGGCCATCCGCTTCTACCAGGCGTCCAGCAGCGAGATGTTCGGCAAGGTGCAAGAGGTTCCCCAAAGCGAGAACACCCCGTTCTATCCCCGGAGCCCCTACGGGGTGGCCAAGGTGTACGGCCATTGGATCACGGTGAACTACCGGGAGAGCTACGGCCTGCACGCCAGTTCGGGCATCTTGTTCAACCACGAGTCCCCTCGGCGGGGCCTGGAATTCGTGACCCGCAAGATCACCCACGGGGCGGCTTCCATCTTCTTGGGCCGCCAAAGCCAGCTGCGCCTGGGCAACCTCGACTCCAAGCGCGACTGGGGATTCGCCGGCGACTACGTGACGGCCATGTGGCTGATGCTCCAGCAGGACGAGCCCGGCGACTACGTGGTGTGTACCGGGCAGACCCATTCGGTGCGGGAGTTCTGCGAATCGGCCTTCGCCCACTTGGGCTTGGACTACCGCGACTACGTGGTGGTCGACGAGGCGTTCTTCCGCCCCGCCGAGGTCGACATGCTGGTGGGCGACCCCGGCCGGGCCACCTCGGTGCTGGGCTGGCGCCAGGAGGTCGGGTTCCAGGAGCTGGTGGCCATGATGGTGGACGCCGATCTGGACCTGCTCGAGGGCAGGCTCAAGGGGATCTCTTGACCCGGCCGGCTCTCGGCGGGCTTGGGAGCCTCTCGTGACCAGCAGCTCCGCCGGTGGAGGGGGGCCGAGCGTGGTCGTGCTCGCCGGTGGGGTGGGCGCAGCCAAGCTGCTCGCCGGCTTGGTCCGGGCCCACCCGCCCGAGGATCTGCTCGCCGTGGTCAACACCGCCGACGACGTCCTGCTCCACGGCCTGCATGTGAGCCCCGACCTCGACACCGTGGTGTACACGCTGGCCGGGGCGGTCAACCCCGACACCGGCTGGGGCCTGGCCGCAGAGACGTGGCAGGCCATGGACGCCTTGGACCGCTACGGCGGCATCACCTGGTTCCGCCTGGGCGACCGCGACCTCGCCACCCACTTGTACCGCACCCACCGGCTGGGCCAGGGGGCCGACCTGGCCGCCGTCACTGCGGAGATCGCCGCGGCCTGGGGGCTGAAACTGGCCGTGCTGCCGGTTACCAACAACCGGATCGAGACCCGGGTCACCACCGCCGACGAGGGCGAGATCGGCTTCCAGGACTACTTCGTGCGCCGCCGCCACGATGTGGCCGTATCCGCGGTCCGGGTCGCGGGCGCGGCGCGGGCCCGGCCGGTGCCCGGGCTCATCGAGGCCCTCGGTGCCGCCCGGCTGATAGTCATCGCCCCCTCCAACCCCATCGTGTCCATCGGGCCGGTGCTGGAAGTGCCCGGCGTGTACCGAGCGGTGGCCGACCGCCGGGACGCAGTGGTGGCCGTGTCGCCCATCGTGGGCGGCGCCGCGCTGAAAGGCCCCGCCGACCGGCTCATGCGGGAGCTGGGCCACGAATCCTCGGCGGTGGGAGTGGCCCGGCTGTACCGGGAAGTGGCGGCCACGCTGGTGATCGACGAGACCGACGCCGGCTTAGCCGATGAGGTGGAGAAAGCCGGAGTCTCCTGCCTGGTGGCCCCCACCGTCATGGACGGCGTGGAATCGGCCACCGCGCTGGCTCGCGTGGTGCTCGGCTGCGCCCCGGCAACCGCACCGGCATGAGACTCCAGACCTCATGAGACTCCAGATCTACGGCGTGGAGGGCCTGCCGGAGATAGCCGCCGGCGACGACCTGGCCCGTCTCATCTCCGACGCGGCCGACCTGGCCGACGGCGATGTGGTGGTGGTGACCCAAAAGATCGTGTCGAAGGCCGAGAACGCCATGGTCGCCGTCGACCCCGACGAGCCCCTGTCGCACAAGCCGGTCGTGGAGCGGGAATCAGTGCGGGTGCTGCGCCGGCGGGGCGACCTCGTCATCAGCGAGACCAAACACGGATTCGTGTGCGCCAACGCCGGGGTCGACCGGTCCAATGTGGCCGCCGACCGGGCCGCTGTGCTGCCCGACGACCCCGACCGCTCGGCCTGGCGCATCCGCAACGGCATCCGGGCCAAGGCCGGGGTGGACGTGGGGGTGATCGTCTCCGACACCTTCGGGAGGCCATGGCGGCGGGGCGTGACCGACGTGGCCATCGGATCGGCCGGGGTGCGCCCCATTCTCGATCTTCGGGGCACCTCCGACGCCTCGGGCCGCGAGTTGCAGGTCACCGAGGTGGCCATCGTCGACGAGCTGGCCGCCGCCGCCGATGTGGTGATGGGCAAGGCCGAGAACATCCCGGTGGCCGTCATCCGGGGCGTCAACCCCGCCTGGCTGGGCCCCGGCAGCATCCAAGCAAACGTGGTCCGGCCTCCCGCCGACGACCTCTTCCGCTAGGCGCCCGGCACCCGCTCGTTGCTTAGAGCGGCCGCAGCGGGAATCTTCGAGTCGTCGCCCACCACCGAGAAGTCGCACAGGCGGGCGTCGGCGCCCACCTCAGCCCGAAAACCCACCATCGAGCGCTCGACTGCGGCGCCCGCGCCCACTCGGGCGCCGGGCAGAAGAGCCGAGCCGACGACCGACGCCCCTGGGCCGACGACGGCCCCCTGCATCACAACCGAGCCGCGGACCTCGGCCCGCCGGTCGATCTGCGCCTGCGGGTGAATCCAGCCCCCGCCGGAGAGGGCCAGCTGCGCCTCCAGATAGGCGGCCGGAGTGCCGGCGTCGATCCAAAAGCCGTCACGGGCAACGGCGTGCAGCACACCCCTCTGCACCAGGGCGGGGAAGGTCTCCCTCTCGATCGACGACGGGCGGTGCTCGGGAACCAGGTCGAGCACCGAGGGGTCGAGCACGTACATCCCGGCGTTGATCCACTTGCTGGGCGACCGGCCGGCGGGCGGCTTCTCGACGAAGGCCTGGACTCGGCCATCGGGACCGCACCGCACCACCCCGTAGCGGGAGGGGTCGTCAACCGGGGTGAGGGCGATGGTGGCGGCGGCGCCCTGGCTGCGGTGGGCGCCGAGCAGGTCGGCCAGCGGGAAGTCGCTGATCACATCGCCGTTGACGGCGACGAAGGCGTCGCGGACCCCGGCCGTGCGGGCCGCGAAGGCGATGGCCCCCGCGGTGTCCAGCGGCTCGGGCTCCACTGCGTAGAACAGCTCCACCCCGGCGCAGCGACCGCGGGGATAGGCCGCCTCGAAGGCGTCGGGGCGGTAGCCCAGCGAGAGCACCGCCCGGGCCACGCCCTGCGCGCCCAACCGCCCCACCACATGCTCGATCATGGGCCGGTCCACCAGCGGCAGCATCTGCTTGGGACGGGTCAAAGTCAGCGGCCGGAGCCGGGTGCCGAAGCCCCCGACCAGCACTACCGCGTCCACCGGGCGCCCTGGTGCTCAGCCGTCGCCTTCCACCCTGACGCCGGGGACATCCTCGTCGAAGTCCTCTTCGAATTCGACCGGCCCCTCGGGCTGGGAGAGGTCGGCCACCAGCGACGGCGACACCCCGAGAAGGTCGCTGACGGTCAAAGGCAGAGGCACCACCGCGTCGCGGGGCGCCAAGGCGATGGTGAACGCCTCGCCGTCCTTCTTGAAGCGGACCTTGCCGAAATCCTCGTAAACCCGCTCATCGGGCTCAGCGGCCACCGCCGACAAGGCGTCGGACCAGCGCACAACCTGCATCACCGCGGGCTGCTCATCGCACACTGCGCCCACCGCGCTGATCACGCCGAACTCTTCCGCGGTTATCCCGTTCTGGTCCATGGTCACGAACATCGACTCGAAGAACTTGGACATCGTGGCATCCTCGCCCGCGGCGTTGGCGGTGAACGGGTGGATGTGGATGATCCCGTCGGAGTGGGAGTGGATGCCCTCAGGGTCATAGGGGTACCCCTGGCTGTTCCTGCGGCCCTCCAATATGGGCTGATGCCCCCCCCCCTCTCCATCCGTGCAGTCCCACACGGTGTAAGCCGAATGCCAGTGATCGCTCAGGCCGGGGCGGGCCTCCGCATCACGCTGGGCGCGGGCGACGGCCACCACCGCGACGCCGGCCAGGATGATGAGCACCACCACCGCGGGGAAGCCGATGAGAACTCGCCGCGGTGCGGCGGCGCCCATAGATGCGGCGCGCGCCACCTTCCGAGAGCCAGAGGACTGTGCCACAGGTCACAACGCTACCCGGCCATCGGCGCCAACCCACACCTGTAGACGCGCCGGCGGCCAGCCGCTACGCCGACAGGCCGAGGAACAACTCCAGGTAGCGGTCGGCCGCCTCTTTGGGCCCTTCGGACTGCTCGGCGTGGGCTCGACCCCGCCGGCCCATCCCCACTAAGCCGGCGCGGTCGGCGACCATCTCGGCCAGCGCGGCGCAAAAGGCCTCGGGGTCGCCGGGATCCACCGCCCGGCCCGCCCCGGAGTCGGCCAGCAGCCGCTCCACCTCGCTCCCCCGGTCGACGGCGGCCAGCACCGGGCGGCCCGCGGCCAGCGCCGAGTACACCTTGGAGGGCACACTGGAAGAACCCAGCCCGGCTCGCAGCAGCACCAGGTGCAGGTCGGCGGCGGCCAACACCTCCCCGAACCTCTCCCGGCGCTGCCACCCCGCCCAGTGCAGGTTGTCCAGCCGCTCGGCCGCGGCCGCCACCTTCGAGCGGGCCACCCCGTCGCCGTTGACCACGAACTGCACGTCGGCCCGGCCTTGGCCGCTGAACCGCTCCGCCGCGGCCACCACCAGCTCCAGGGGCTGGGAGTGGCCCAGGTTGCCGGCGTACATCACCACCGTGCAGTCCCGGCCCCCCAGCCCGAGCTCGGCCCGGTACGCATTGAGCCGATCCGCCGGAACGATGCGGTCGGAGTCGGCCGTGTTGGGGATCACCACCACCTTGCCCGGATCGGCGCCGGGATCCAGCTTGGCCCTGACGTTGGCGGCCATGCCCTCCGACAAAACGGTGACCGCCGCGGCCCGCCGGTACACCCAGCGCTCCAGCCGGGCGGCCGCGGCCGCCACTCGGGGGCTGCGCACCACGCCGGTGGCGACCGCGGCATCGGGGAACACGTCCTGCACGTTGAACACCAAAGGCACCCGTCCCCGCCACGCGGCCGCCCACCCCGCGGCGCCCAGGGT
>JAPYOC010000071.1 GCA_028278955.1 Candidatus Poriferisocius aerobius | reverse complement strand
TCAGCACTTCTGCTGACACCAATTGCGCTGGATATCGCTCCGAACTCCATACATGCAATTATACCGAACCCAGTGACAACAACCACTCAAAATAAGCCAGAATTCAACTAAAAATCAGAAAAGTTATAGGGCTCTTCCCAGTCACGCTGGGGATCGAAGCTCTGGAGTTGATCCGGCCGCCACCACCTTGCGGTCATAGCGCTCACTGAGGCCCATCGATAGAAGCTGAGCCGGTCAGGCGATCTCGATGTCGTCCCAGTTGACCTCGGTGCAGAGGCGGTGGTACTCGGGGCCGTACCAGGGGGAGCTCATCTGAAGCCGGTGGTGGGTCGGGTTGACGTAGTAGTTGTTGCCGGGTGAGCCCATCTCGTGCATCAACAGGAGCTTGGAGGCCTCCTGGTCGAGCGCCGTGTTGTAGCGCTCGTAGGCCTCGGCGGTGACCTCGACGCTGGACTTTTGCTCTTCGAGCATCCGCACGATCAGCCGGCCCGCGTAGCCCGACCACACCTGGTACCAGATGGGAAGCCCCGTGCCTCCCGACAGGGGCTGGGAGTTGGGGCCGTAGAGCATGAACATGTTGGGGAAGTGGGGCACCATCATGCTGATGTAGGCCCGGGGGCCGTCCTTGGACCAGAAGTCGTGTACGTTGAGCCCGCCGCGGCCGATGTAGTCGGCCGGCCGCAGGAACTGGACGATATCGAAGCCGATGGCGGTGATGACGGTGTCCACCTCGTGGACGGTTCCGTCTTCAGTCTCGATGCCGTCGGGCGTGAACCGGGCGATGGGATCGGTGATGAGCTCGACGTTGTCGCGGGTCAGGGCCCGGTACCAGCCGTTGTCCACCACCGGGCGCCGGGAGAAGGGTGCGTAGTCGGGGATCAGCCGGTCGACTAGGGCCGGGTCGTTGTCGGTCTGCTCGCGGATGTAGTTGGTGAGGAAGGCGCGAAGCTGGTCGTTCACCTCGTTCCAGTAGCCGCCCTCGGCTTGCCACTGCTCGTCGGGAATCAGCTGCTCGTGGGTCTTGAACAGCGCGGCGATGGCCATGTAGCGCCACCAGTTCCAGTAGCCCGGGAAGTTGTCGAGCAGCCAGCGGATCTCCGGCTCGATGGGCTGGCCGTACTTGGGCCGGGGGCTGATCCACTGCTTGGAGCGCTGGAAGACGTAGACCTGCTCGGCTTCGGCGGCGACGGGGGAGAGGAGCTGCACGCCGGTGGAGCCGTTGCCGATGACGGCAATCCGCCGATCCTTGCAGTCGTAGTCCTCTGGCCATTGCGACGGGTGGATGACGCGACCGGGGAAATCCTCCAAGCCCTCGAAATCGGGGGTTCGCTGGTTGGCGAAGGCGCCGACGCCGTTGATCACCACGTTGGCCTCGATGGTCTCGACCCCGCCGGGAGTGTCGGCCTCGAGCACCCACACGTTGCGTTCCTCGTCGAAGGCGGCCCGCTTCAAGTCGTGGTCGAACCGGGTGTTGTCGTACATGCCGTACTTGCGGGAGATGTGGAGCAGGTACTCCCGCACGTACTGGCCTCTCCCGAAGTACTCGGGCCACGGGTAGTTCTTCTCGAACGCGAACTCATAGGTGATCGAGATGGTGTCCACGCGGATGTCGGGATAGCGGTGCCGGCTCCAGGTGCCGCCGGGCTCGGAGCGGCGCTCTAGGATGACGTAGGGGAGCCCCAGCAGCTCCATCTGGATGCCCGCGGCCAGCCCGCTGAAGCCGCTCCCGATGATGGCCACCTGAAAGCCCTCGGGAATCTCGGGCTTTTGGCCGGTCCAGCCCACCGTCCAGGGGAAGGGCTTGAACGCCATCAGGTCGCGTCGCGACTCGAACTCCAGGTCGCCCATCTCCTCTTTGGTGGCGAAGTCCATCAGCCGGCGGAGCCGGGGCATCGGCGGCTCCTCGGGCATCCCCGGACCGGCGTTCTCCAAGAGCCAGGCGGTGGCCTTGGCGATGAGCAGCTCACGCTGGCCGTCGTCAAGCTCGAGCATCCGGGGCAGGGCCTCGATCTCGGGGTCGTCGGTGTGGTGGAACAGCGCCACTCGCACGGCGTCTAGATCGGCCAACTCCACGGCGCGGCGGACGAACTCCGGGCTCACCGCTTCCGCGGCCGCCTCAGGGGAAGATGCGACAGTCACGCTCTCAAGGTTCTCAGAATCAGCGAGGCCGTGCTGAGTTCTGGCTCGTTGGCCGGCCGGGCCGATCGGATGTCGCCGATGGCGTTCACGAAGCCCCGGCGAACAGCGTGGTGTACACCGCGCGGGTCTCGTCGAACGAGAGCCCAGCGCCCAGGTACTGGTTGTCGATGTGCAGCTCCCAGTGGAGGTGGGGGTCGGCGTAGAAGTCGCCGTTGGCGGCCGCATGGGTTCCTCGGTTGCCGATTTCCCCCACCCTTTGCCCGGCTTGAACCGCCTCGCCGACTCGGAGGTCGGGGTCCACCTCCTCCAGGTGGGCGTAGATCGTTACCACATGGCCCACGTCGGGGACGACGCCGTGGTCGATCACCACATAGTTCCCGTAAAGCGCCAACAGCGTGTAGGGGGGGGTGGCGCCGAGTTGGGCGGCGATGTCCAGCAGCCAGCCTCGGTCGGCAGGTTCGGGGTCTTGGTAGTTGCCGGCCACCAGCACGGCGCGTCCGTCCATGGCGGCCACCGCCGAGTGGCCCGGGCCAAAGCACCGGAAGTCGACGCCCTGATGTATGCCCGAGCGGTAGGCCCGGGAGGCGTTGGGAAGCAGCTCGGGGTGGGGCAGGGGCGACATGCAGCCGCTGGGCCAGGTGATGCCGGCCGACAGCCGGGCCGCGTCTTGCAGCGCTTCCCGGTAGGTCTGCGGCTCTTGGTCGAGCACTATGAACACCGGTGTGGGAGCGGGCTCGGGGGCAGCCAACACCGGTGTGGGAGCGGGCTCGGGGGCAGCCGGCGTTGGATCGGCGCTGGCCCGGGGGTTGCCGGACGGCGGTTCCCCGCTCGCCGATGAAGCGGCCGCAGTCGCCTCGGGGGTGGGCAGCGGATCAGTGGACGCCGGGCGGTCATCTGCGCTCGGGGCCGTCGAAGTCGGCTGGGCGACGGCTTGAGGTGCCGCGGGAGGGGTTGGAGCGTCTGGGCGGGGACTCTCTGCGGTCCAAGCCTCGGAAACCAGGATTCCCGCTGCGAAAGCCGCGGCCAGGACGGCAGCGGACAGAAGCACCCGACCCGATTTGAGGCACCGCACGCCCGTGGCGATCGGTGTTCCCAACCGGCGGAATGCCCTGGCCACGCTACGCCCGATGCCCGCGACGCCCATATAGTTTCCATTCGCCAGCCATGCGGACCAGGACACTACACGGGCGTCCGGTGGGCCGGCGCGTCGGTTGAGGGGATAGGATGTCTCCTCGTGACCATAGCTCTCGTGGTTGTCAACGTGACTTCGGCCCTGGGGCTGTTGCTGCTGGTGCTGCTGCACAGCGGCCGGGGCGGCGGTCTCTCCGACATGTTCGGCGGAGGCTTCGGAACGCAGGCCGCCGGGTCGACGGTCATCGAGAAGAACCTCGACCGGCTCACCATCGTGGCCGCGTTGATCTTCTCCTTCACCACCCTGGCGCTGGCCCTGCTGCTGGACTCCAGTTAGTGGTGTGTCGCAGAAATAATCGCGCGTGTCCTGCTCGCCAGCGACGCCGCTCGCGGCGTTGCGGCTCCTCGCCGTACGCAGGGGGTATGGCTTCG
>JAPYOC010000070.1 GCA_028278955.1 Candidatus Poriferisocius aerobius | reverse complement strand
TCGAGCACATAGATCCGATCGGCTCTTCGAATGGTGGAGAGCCGGTGAGCGATCACGATTCTGGTGGCGCCCAAACCCTCGATGCTGCTCATCACCTCGGCCTGGCTTCGAGCATCTAGCCAGCTCGTGGCCTCGTCGAGAATCAAGACACGGGGCTCGCGCACCAACGCCGAAGCAATGCGTATCCGCTGTATCTGCCCGCCGGAGAAGACCCCGGAGCGGTCGGCCACCGTCGTCATCATCTGCATCGGCATCTCGGCAATGTCACCATCGACTGCTGCGAGGCGCGCCGCCCTCCAAGCATCGTCGAGCGTCAGGTCGTCGGCCATGCCGATGATGTTCTCCGCCAGGCTTCCCGGCTGAAGCGAGCTGTTCTGGGGCACCACTCCGATCTGCCGGCGCACCGACCGGCTGTCAAGGTTCCGCAGGTCGCGACCGTCGAAGAACACCGCGCCCCGCTGGGGAGTCTCAAGGCCCAGCATCAGCCGCACCAGTGTGCTCTTGCCGGCGCCTGAGCCGCCGACGATGGCGATGAACTCCCCCGCATGAGCGGCGATGGTCACCTCTTCGAGCACGGGCGGGCCGTCTGGGTGATAGCGGAAGCTGACCTGCTCCGCCGACAGTTCCCCCTCAAGCACTGTCGGCGCAACCGAGACCGCGGCGGCGCGTTCGGGCACTGCTTCGAGCACCGGCGTTATCTGCTCATAGGCGGTGAACGCCTCGGCCAGCACATCTGTGGCCCGGCCCAGATCGGCGACGGCCGCGTACAGAACGAGCGAGGCGGTCAGCGCCACGGCGAAGTCGCCCACGGCCAAGGCGTCTCCCCGGCTGATCGCCGCCGCGCACAGCACCGCAGCGAACGCGAACGGATAGGCCGCTCCGAAGGCGGCCAGATGCTCGTCTATTCGAGAGCTGCGTATTTCCGCAACCTGCTTGTCGCGGTAAGCACCGGCCCACGATGCAAACGCGGCCGTCTCAGCACCGGAGGCGCGAATCTTTGTGATGCCGCCGATGAACTGCAACAAGCGCCCCGACAGGGTGCGCACTGCGGTGTACCAGAAGCGCTGGTGGGGGATCTGGGCCAGTCCGAGACCGACGATCACAGCGAGCGCTACCGCCGACATCAGCACCGCCACGGCTGCCAGCACAGGGTCGTAGAAGAACAGCACACCGAGCGTGGGCAAAAGGAAGATCATCGATGCCAGGACATTGGCCACCACCCCTGAGACCAGGTCGCGCAACCGCTGAAACGTGCCCATGCGCACGGCCAGCTCGCCGGCGATGGTGTCCCGGAAGAACGGCAGCGGCAAAGCCAGCAGGCGGTCCCACGCCGCAGCGCTGAGGCGCGCCCCGACGCGCGCCTCGAGGCGGAGCAGGGTCATGCCCCCGAACACGGTCAGTACCGTGGCGGCAACGCTCAGTACGGCCAGCGCCACGAGTATTCGGGCCAGCGCTCCACCTCGGGCGAATGGCAGCGCCCAGTCGGCCAGCATGCCCAGGGCGATGGCAGGGGCCTGGGTGAACAGCGCCGCGACCAGACCTGCCACAGCGAAGCGGGCCAGGTCGGCGACGGTGCCGTGGCGCGACAATCGGAGCAGATCGCGCGCCGTTGTCCCCCGGTCGTCGGCCAGCTTTGGGTAGATAGTCCATGCGCTATCCGAGTAGGCGCCGGCAGACGACGCGGTGACCCGCTCTGTGGCGCCGTCGGCGCCCACGGCCCGGTAGCCGCCGAGCGACGGCAACAGGGCAACGGGCTCTTTGCTGTCGCTGCGATACGCCAGCATGGCGCCGCTGTCAGTGCGCCACCATCGGTCGTCTGGTGTGAGGCTCACCCGCCGCGCCCGCAGCCCTGACGCTTCGATCACCTGCTCCAGCGTGGCCGGCGGCGCCGTCACCGGCAGGCGCGGTTCGCGGAACTCGATGCCGCTGTGGCGGCCAATCCGCTCCAAGGCGGTCATCAGCACCGATCCGTGCGGCGCCGTGATCCCCCCTCCCTCCAGTGATCCGAGCAGTGTCTGGGCGCGCTCTCGGGCCAGCCGTCGGTGGGCGGAGAGCGCGGTCTGGGCGTTTACCTCGTCTGCGAGCAGCAGCTTGCGATTGAGGGCCTCGGCGCCGAACACCACGCGGTGGAAGTCGGCGAGCGCCCCGAGCAATTCGCCGTGGCCGATCTGCGACGCGGCCAGGATGCGAAGCCCCGCAGAGTCCTCTGATCCTGTCGGAGTGCTTGTGATCCGTGCTGGCTGGCTGGGATGTTCTGCGCTGCGGCTGGGCTTGGCGACCGCGACCCAGCTCTGCGGCGTGAGCGGCACCCAGCGAGGGGCTTTGGCCGCGGGATGGGGCAGCGCCTCGGTGCCGAGGTAGTGAAGCGCGGCGGCGCCCCCGCCCGCCGCAGCCGAGATCCACACCAACTCGGACTGGCGGACCCCGAGAACGCTGTCCTCGGAAACGGTCAACACCCGCACGCCGGGATCGCGGCTGACCTCGTCCGGGGCGGCGCGCCTGTTGAGATCGCGGTTTGCGATGTCTTGGGCCGGCAAAGCTGCGTCTCCAGTGTCGGGCGCCTTGAGGTCGATGAGGACGGAGAGCCGGGGGTGGAACTCGATATCGGCGGCCACCGCGCGGGCGATGTCGCTCACCCATGCTGCGGCCTGCCGGGCCGCCTCGGCTTCCAGCTCCGCATTCCCGGCTGGGTCGCGGCGGTCAACCAGGCCCAGCGCAGATGCGTCCAGCCGGAGAAGCCGAGTGTCGGCCAGGCCCTTGGCCACCACGGTGAGCGGGCCGTCGAGATGGGGCAGGCCGAACACCAGTCGGCCCTCGCCAGCCCGAAGCAGGTGCTTGGCCGCCGCCGCCACCCGGCCCTCGTGGTGCTCTTCGCAGAAGACGTCCAGCGCCCCCTGGGCCACAAACCACACGCTTCCGGGATCGTGCAGCAGCATCGGCGTGTTCGCCGCAGCGCGAACCAGCTCGCCATGTTCGGCGGCGAACCCGGCGAGCGCAACAGTGGCCGTAGCGCCTGTTTGATTCCCAGCTTGGTGCTCGGATGCTGTCACTGCGCCTCCACAAGCTGGCGATAGAGCCCAGCGCGATCGCCAAGCAGTTCGTCGTGGGTGCCGCGCTGGGCGGCTCGGCCACCCTCGATCACAACGATCTCGTCGCAGTCCCGTATGGTCGCAAGGCGGTGCGCCACGATCACGCAGGTCAGGCCGCGCCTCCGGAGTCCGTCGTCGATTTCCCGCTCGGTAACGGCGTCAAGGGTGCTGGTGGCTTCATCGGCGAGCAGAATCGAGGGGTTTTTGGTCAGCGCCCTCGCGATCTCGAGCCGCTGTCTCTGGCCGCCGCTGAAGTTGCGGCCCCCCTCGGCCACCATCGAGTCGTACCCCCCGGCACGGCCCATGATCTCGTCGTGGATGCGGGCGTCTCGAGCTGCTTCGATTATCTGCTCGTCTTGCACCGCAGCGTTCCACATTGCGAGGTTGTCGCGCACCGAGGCAGCGAACAGGTGTATCTGCTGGTCGACCGATGACAGGGAGTTGGCGAGCACTTCCGGAGGGATATCGGCGCGCGGCGCACCGTCGAAGAGGATCACCCCGCTGTCAGGGGCCAGCTCGCCGCTGATGAGTCGCAGCAAGGTGGACTTGCCCGATCCGGTGAGACCCACGAAGGCCACTCGCTGCCCTGCTCTTATGGTGATGCTGAGCCCGTGGATCAGCGGGGGACGGTCTTGGTTGAAACCGAACGTCACGTCGCGCAGCTCCAGGTTTCCCGCCAGCCGCAGCCTGCCGGCAAAGGTCGCCACTGTCGGCGATGCGCTGGGGCCTGGGTTTGAACTGGCCTGCCGATCGGCTGCCAGCAGCCAGGAGCCGCCGAGCTGTCCGTCCTCCGGTGCGTCGAGCACGTCTTGCACGCGCTGCAAGTCGGCGTCGAGCACCATGAATGAGTCGGCGAACTGCACAAACCTCCCTATCGGCACCAAAAAGGCCCCGGCCAGGGTGTAGAAGGCGATCAGCTCGCCGGCGCTGAGCTCTGCCTGCGCAACCTTCCATCCTCCGACGCCGAGAACGATGATTGCGCCGATCAGCGAGAACAGCCTCGGAAGAGCGCCGACGACGTAGCCGGTGGCCGAGAACTTCTGGCGTGCTGCGATCTCGCGAGCCTGCTGGCCGCTCCAGCGGACGAAGAAATCGCCCTCGCCGGCCGTCGCGCGGATGGTTTCCATGTCGCGCAACCCGGCGGCCTCGATGCCCAGCATTATGGCCTGCTCGTGGCGGAACTGGCGCTCGGTGTCGGCACGCAGCCGGCTGAGCAGCACCATGAGCCCGATGTTCGCCGCCGCCGCCGCTCCGATGAGCGCCGCGAGCAGCGGATCGAACGCGAACATCACGCCGAGCAGCACGAGGCTGGCGAAGAGCTCGATCACGAGCCATGCCGCCCCGGTGGACGCGCCGACCGCAACAGCATCCACGAGATGAACGCGGTAGGTGAGGTCGCCGGCAAACCGATGCTCGAAGAACTGCGGCGGCAGCCGGAACATGCGGCCCAGGAACCCTTGGGCCCCGCTCACCGCCAAGCGCACGGCCATCTTGCGGAACATGTACTGCTGAAGCCACACCAGGAGATACATGACGGCGCCCGAGATGGCCAGCGCCCAGGCCAGCGGCGCCCCCCATCCTGGCTCAGACCCGCCCAAAACCCTGTCCACGAACAGGCCGAGCAGCACTGGCAGCGCCGCCACTGGCACTGCGGCCAGCAAACCGGCCAGCACCGAGAACGCCAGCGCGCCCCTCGCCGGCGCCAGCCATGGCCACAGCTTGCGGAAGATTCCCGGCGGGCACCCCGTCGGCACGAACGACTCGCTGCGCTCGGCGCGCAACACCACTCCGGTGAAGGCCCGGTCTAGGGTCGGCGCGCTCACCGAGCGCCGGCCGTTGGCTGGATCGTTCAGGTAGTAGCGCCCGCCCCGGATTCCCTCCAGCACGACGAAGTGGTTGAACTCCCAGAATAAGATCGCCGGGCCGTCCAGTTCTCTCAAAGCGTCGACTTCCATGCGCCAGCCGGTAAGTGCCAGCCCGTAGGCTCGACCGGCAGTCACGATGTCTGAGGCGCTGGAGCCGTCCCTGGTCACCCGGCATGCCACCCGCAGCTCCTCGATGGAGACGTGTCGCCCGTGGTGCGCGAGAAGAATGCCCAGGCAGGCCGCACCGCATTCGGTTGCGTGCATCTGAGGGATTACGGGGGTGC
Source organism: Candidatus Poriferisocius aerobius (assembly GCA_028278955.1). Taxonomy (GTDB): domain Bacteria; phylum Actinomycetota; class Acidimicrobiia; order Acidimicrobiales; family Bin134; genus Poriferisocius; species Poriferisocius aerobius. Next base: position 3,744 of record JAPYOC010000070.1, on the reverse strand, counting down.
GCCGACGGCGCAACCCTCGGCCCTTTCGCATCGTCGGCCGGCCCCTCAGCTGCGGCCGATCAGCATCTGGATCGGGCGCCGGGAGTCGGTGACGATGCGCGCCTCACAGGCATAAGCCGTCTCAGGTTGTTGCGCCAAGGCCGCGAATGCCGTGGGAGGATCGTCGAACTCGACCGCCAAAAGAGCGCTGGCGGCGCCGGGTGCGCTCCCGGTACCGGGAGCGCCAGTGCCGGGCAACAGCAGCGGGAGCTGCCCGGGGCTTGCTTGGCTCAAGCGGGCATCAGCACGGATGGCGTCCGGCTCGCCGGCCGGGGTGACCCTGACGCTCACCCCGGCTGGCGGACCGATGCGGGCCTGTGCAGAGGAGTCCACCGTGAGGACGGCCGCCGGTGGCCCGGCGGCTAAGCGAAGCACTTCGGCAACCACCGAGCCCGGGTTCACCGCGGTGCCGGCCGACGCAACCGACGGGGCCAGCACGCCGCTGGCCGGGCTCAGCACCAGCGTTCCCGCCACGGCGGCTGCTTGCAGCGCTTGCGCCTCGGCTTCTGCACCGACGGCTTCAGGGCTGCCGGGATGCTGTGCGGCCAGGGCAGCCGAGCGGGCTCTTGCCATGTCGGAGGCCAGGCTGATCTCGGGCGCCGCCACGCGCAGAAGCGGATCGCCGGCGCTCACCGGCCCGCCGGGCTCGACCAGCACCTCGGTGACAACCCCCGAAGCCGGGGCCACCGCCACATGCCGCTCACCTGCGGCTACCAAGGTGCAAGCCGCGCTGATGCCCGACTCCAAGCGGCCCACAACACTCCAGACGATCACGGCGGCAATCGCCACCGCCAGGATGACCAGAGTCAGCCACTCGCGAGGAGCGCTGACCCGCAGAATGCCATCGATGGGGGCCACGCGGCCGCGCTGCTGGTAGGCCTGATGGCGATAAAGCGGCTCCTGGTCTGCGTCATCTTGAGGCTGGTCGGTCATATGGCTCCTGGCGCGCTCTAGGTCCCCGGCGCTGGGCAGTAATCCTAAACGCCGACCGACACCGGGCATTGGCTTGGCATCGAACCCAGTGGTGAGCCCCGCAGGGGGGCCTAGTCGAGGCCCGGGAACATAGACGGCATTTATGTAGTCACTTCAATAAGATAGTATGACTACATGGAGGTCGGCGTTCGCGAGTTGAAGGCCAAGCTGTCGGAGTACATCGGGCGGGCCGCGGCGGGCGAGGTGGTGATCGTGACCGACCGCGGCCGTCCAGTAGCCCAGCTGACCCCGCTAGCGGGCTCGTCGGCGGTGGAGCGCGGCATCGAAGAAGGCTGGATAGAGCCCCCCAAACGAGCGGGGCTTGCTCCGATTGAGCGGTTTGTCGCCCGCCAGTCGGTGCTCGACGTTCTTGACGAGGACCGCGGATGACCCTGTATGTCGATTCGAGCGCGCTTATGAAGCGCTACATCGCCGAGCATGACTCAGAGGTCGCCGAGCATCTGCTGAACAGCGATCCTGTGCTCATTACCTCCAGGCTGACCGAAATAGAGGTTCGGCGAAACCTGTGCCGATTGCTTGACCCCATTGCCGCCGGAAAGGCCAAGCAGCGGTTCCTGTCCGATCTCGATTCATTCGCCCTCGTTGGCCTGGACGCAGTGACATGCAATGAGGCCGCCCGAATTGCCGAGCAGACCTTGTGCCGGTCCCTGGACTCTCTGCATCTCGCCGCCGCCGGCCGTGCCGGGCCGGCTACCACGCTGATCACGTTCGACGTTCGGCAAGCACAAGCAGCAAGGTCTCTCGGCATGGCGGTCATCGGGACATGATGGCGGCCACCCTAATCTCAGGAGATGCAGATGGAAGCGCTGGTTGACCGCAAAGTACTGGTCGTGGGCACCCGATGACCGCGCCGCCCGCACTTACCTTCGAGGAACTCCCCGGGACCCCTCCCGTGCTGATCCCCCGCCACTTCGACCTCGAAGAGCTGGGCTACCGGGAAGCCGAGTTCGAAGCCCGGGGCCAGGCGCGGGCGTACCGGGCGGTCGGGGAGCGTCGCCAAGACGGGCCGATCGCGGCCCAAGCGGCCCGGGCGGCGCCGTTCGCCACCCGGGTGCTGGTGCGGCGCCCGGCGGCGGATGCATTCAGCGGAACCGTGGTGGTGGAGTGGCTGAACGTCTCCAGCGGCACCGACACCGCCCCCGAATGGGACTACCTGCACCGCCACATGATCCGCCGGGGCGACGCCTGGGTGGGGCTGTCGGCCCAAAAAGCGGGCGTCGACGGCGGCGGCATCGACGGGGGAATCCACCTGAAGCTGTACCGGCCTCAGCGCTACGGGCGCCTCTCCCATCCCGGAGACGCCTTCAGCTTCGACATGTTCACCCAGCTGGGCCAAGCCTTGCGCCACCGCACATCACCGCTGCTCGGCAACCTGGCCGCTGAGCAGCTGCTGGCGGCGGGCGAGTCGCAGTCGGCGGCGTTTCTGGCCACCTACATCAATGCCATCGATCCGCTGGTCGAGATTTTCGACGGCTTCTTGCTCCACGGCCGGCCCGGAACCCGGGGGAACCTCGACGGCGCCTTCGGACCCCGGGTGCGCGACGAGCGGTACGACGCAACCGCGCACTGTCCGGAGCAAATCCGAGCCGATGCCCGGGTGCCGGTGCTGTTGCTGAGCAGCGAGACTGACGTGACCGTTCTGCGCAACGCGGCCATCGGGCAGCTCGACAGCGATCGCGTCCGGCTGTGGGAGCTGCCGGGCACTTCCCATGCCGACACCTACCTGCTGGTGGCCTCACGGGCCGACGGCGGCCAACTTGAACCCTCGGAATTCGCCCGAATACTGGAGCCAATCAACGAATTCGGGATCACGGCGGCAGAAAAGCCCATCAACTCGGCGCCGCACCAGCACTATGTGGCCCAAGCCGCCTGGGAGCACCTCATCGGCTGGGCAGGAACAGGCGAGCCGCCCCCTGCCGCCCCTCGCTTGGAATTGGGCGAGGGCGGCACCGCCTTGGCGCGCGATGAACTGGGCAACGCGTTGGGCGGCATCCGCAACCCCTGGGTGGATGCGCCCATCAGAGTGCTCTCGGGCGAAGGCCAGCGGGGCGGGGGGTTCGCCTTTTTGATGGGGACCACCGAGCCCCTCGGGCCTGAGACCATTGCCGCGCTCTACCCGGAAGGCGTCGGCGATTACCTGGCCGCGTTCGAAGCCTCTTTGGAGGAGGCCATCGCCGGCGGCTTCATCCTGGAAGCAGACCGCGAAGAAATCCTGGCCGTGGCGGCGGAGACCTTCCGCCTGGCCACCGCCGGCCAAGCGGAGCGGTGAACTAGTGGTGTGTCGCAGAAATAGCGCCGGGTATCGCGACGGCAGCGGCGCTGCTGGCAAGGCGCGGCGACGAAGCCATACCCACTGCTTACGGCGAGGAGCCGCAACGCCGCGAGCGGCATCGCTGGCGAGCAGGACACGCGCGATTATTTCTGCGACACACCACTAGCTCAGCACCCGCGGCACGGGCCGGGCGAGCCGGTCGTGCCAGAACGGGCGATCCCGGTCGCGGTCGCTCACGAGTCGAAACCCACTCCGAACCGGTCGAGGAGCCTGAGCCACGCCCCCCGACGGCCCTCCCGCTGGTCGGCCCGCTGGAGGGCCTTGCGGGTGAGCTGGATGCCGGCCCAGCGGGCCGGCTCCGGGGGGAACGGCACCGGGGGCTTGCGCACCATCTGGAGCTCGGTGCGCTCGGTTTGCCGGCCGCACACCAAATCCAGCGC
>JAPYOC010000007.1 GCA_028278955.1 Candidatus Poriferisocius aerobius | reverse complement strand
CACGAGCCCATCGACCACAGAACCTGGAAAACCAAAACCCAAACCCGCCAAGAAACATCGCTGTGGGCCCAAACCTGGTACAACCACCACCAGCTCCACTCCGCCACCGGAATGATCCCACCCGCAGAACACGAACACACCCACACCCCTGATCCCTATAACCAACCCCCCCACGAAAAGAGGGGAAGCTCAACACCCAACACCCCAAAAACAAACCCAACCCAACCCTCACGAACAACCAGGGCTAACTGTAAGATGGGAATATATTGAAAATTATGGAAAATACACTGTCACTCCTATCTGTAAAATGTGTGCATGAACAGTACGACCAGCGAGAAGAAGCAGAAAGCACCGGGCTGCAACGAGCGTGAGGAAATCACCATCATGGATGCCGTACGGATGTTCGACACTGCGGATGGGATTGAGGCTTGGTTCCTGGAGCGGTGCTGGCCCAACGGCGTGCAATGCCCGCACTACGGATCGAAGAACGGTGCCGACGTGAAGCGCCGGAAGCCGCAGCCGTGACAGTGCCGCGACTGCCGCAAGCGCTTCTCGGTCAAGACCGGGCCGCTGATGCACTCCAGCAACATCGGGCTCTCCAAGTGGGTCGTGTGCATCTACCTGTACAGCACCAACCCCAAAGGGGTCTCGGCCATAAAGCTCAAAGGGACTTGGGCATCGGCCAGAAGGAGGCTTGGTACATGGCGAACAGGATCAGGCAGGCATGGGACACGCGGGAGGAGCTGTTCGCCGGTCCTGTTGAGGCGCACGAGTCCTACTTCGGTGGCAAGGAGCCCTACAAGCACGAGTCCAAGAGGCTGCGAGCCGGACAGGACACCGTAGGCAAGACGACGGTGGCCGGTGTCAAGGACCGTGCCACCAACAAAGTCCACGCCGAGGTCATCGAGAGCGCCGACGCTCCCACGCTGACCGGCCTTGTCGAAGGCAACGCCGAGTCTGGGGCTACTGTGTTCACAGACGAGTTGAGCGCATACACACCATTGAAAGGCATGGGCTATGAGCACGGCAAGGTCAAGCATAGCGTCGGCCAGCACGTCGATGGCATGACCCACACGAACGGGATCGAGAGCTTCTGGGCCATGATGAAGCGCGGCTACCACGGGACGTACCACCAGGTCTCGGCGGAGCATCTGCACCGCTATGTGGCCGAGTTTCCGCGGTCGGCACGACCAGCGGCCAAGGACACGCTGGCTCAGATGTCGGAAGTCATGCACGACGGCAACGGCCAGCAGACCACCTACTCAGAGTTGATCGCCCGCGGGCCTCACGCACATAAGATGGCGGAGGAATTGGTGGCATGAAGGAACGTGTCAAGTGGGTGCTGATAGTGGTTTCAGCCATTGCCCTGTTCGCTGGTTACTGCAAGCAAGGTTCGTGGAGGCGAGAGGCATGACATCCAACGCGTCGCTAGATAGTAGGGAACAGGAGTTCGCTAAAATCTCAAATGCCCTGAGTGCGGCCATTGTTGACCAGACGGCTCAGTCAATCGTAGCGTTGGGCGACTCTTTGGAGTTGCTAAGAAGGCTGCCAAACAACAGCATTTCGCTGATCCTGTGTGATCCCCCATACCACTCTACACACAAATCCAACATTCGCGGCGACAAGGCGTTCACGGCGGATTCCGCTTTCTTGGATTGGCTATGCTCCTTCGCTTTCGAGTGGCAACGGATTCTGAAGCGTTCTGGCACCGTGTACGTGTTCTGCTCCTCTCGCATGGCCAGTCGCCTTGATGTGGCGATATCGGACTACTTCTTGCCTGTGAGTAGTATCACTTGGACGAAGCCCAACGAACCTGGGTTCGATGGGTGGAAAGGCAAGATGAGCAAGGAGTCTTTACGCCAATGGTACCCGCATTCCGAGCGAATCCTCGTCTTTGAGCAGGGTGCCTACGGTGACCACATGGCAACTTGTAAGACACCACTGAGCGTGTACCTCAAGCAGTGCAGGATAGCCGCAGGCATGACGGCCAAAGACCTGACCGGAATTATCGGAGCGCATGGCCGGGTGAATCATGGCGGTGCCGTCTCAAACTGGGAGACTGGGCGCAATATTCCCAGCAGGGACCAGTATGATTGCATGGTGGAGGCTCTGGAGGATACTGGTTGCATCGGCACCATGCTCCCGTATAACGACGTAGTGCGGCCCATGAACTTGACCAGGGATGTGGAGTTCACCGATGTGTGGGAGTTCCCCAGTGTAAGGCCATACAGGGGAAAGCACCCGGCAGAGAAGCCATTGGAGATGATGTCCCACATCGTCGAAGCTTCCAGCTACCCCGGAGATGTAGTGCTGGATTGCTTCGCCGGGTCGGGGGTCACAGGAGTGGCATCGGTGCTGACGAGTCGCAGGACCGTCTGCATGGACGTAGAAGAGAAATGGGCCAAGCAAACAGCACTGAACATTACTGAGGCCCTTGTCGGGGAGGCACAAGGAGAACTCCCGCTATAGCCCCCTGGCGACTGCCTGGTTGTCCAGAACCCGGCGCATCCATGCCAGTGCCCCCTCAATGCCGTCGTCCTTCACCACTACGTTGCAGTGATGATGGCCCCAGCCAAGGTTGTACGGGCGATGTCCTAGAGTCCCAACCCTGAGTTCGGCTATGTGGAAGAGGCTCACTTCTGTAGTCGTGAGATCACGCGTCTCCCTGCCTTCTGCTTGCTCGGTACGCTGCAGGAAGGCGCTCACGTAGATTGGCTCCAAGCATAAGGGACAGCAGGTTTCCAGTTCCGAGTTGATGATGCGGGCCTCCAGCAAACGTGGGATGTCCAGTAGTCCGGCATCCTCAGCGGCGTGTAGCGCGAGGTCCATTGCCTGACCGGCCTCGCCGGAGGTGACGAATTCCGGTGATAGGTATTGAAGTGCGTTTCGGCACAGCCACAGAAGTGCCTCCAACTGCACCTTGCAACGATAGATCGTCTCCGATGAGGCATACTCGAATACACGTATCCCCGCACCCCGCAGGCTGCTATTGTTGAAGCCCTTGATCATCTGTTCCGCTGCGTCCGACGTGGTGGCGTGGATTCGGGCGAAGTAGTTGCCGCCCAGCGGGGCCGTTCTGGAGTCGGCAACTGCCAGTGGGGTGCCGTCGTGGAGGCATGTGGCCTGCGGCCCGTATTCCTCCCAATCAGAGCGGACTTCGTAGAGTAGCAGGGCATTCACTCCTAAATGGATGCCCTGGGATGCCAGATGCTCATGACTGCCCGCATCAGCGAAGTACCAAGACGGCTCCACCAAAACAACAAACCCCTTCTCATATGCCTCGGCGACTTCCGGTCTGCAAGCGTCCCACGACTTGCGGGGGATCAGCACCGTGTTGTTGCGTGTGACCCTGTTCTGGTAGATGGTGTTCTTCTCAGCACCGCGCGTGTACCCGGTTTTTGTCAGCTTGTCCTGAATGAACTTGGGGAGGCCACTTTGCCGAACGCTAGGCATGAAGTGAACCTACCCATTCAGATCTGCGACGGACCAATGCACGGCAGTGCATGAATGCCCGGTGGATGGGGAGCATGGGCCTACACAAAGGCAGGGCGGACAACACGGTCACTGGCGTAAATGCCGACTCCGAGGAGGCTGCCATCGCAGCCACCACGGAGTCAGACCACCACGACGACCTCGGGGAGGCCCCCTAGTCGTTTGATGACGAGGAGATCAATCCCGATACCGTAATCCGCACGGGTGCTCGATGGTGGCAAGCGGTTAAAACCAGATGTAAGCCCCGTTTGACTGCATGCCTGCTATCGTGCATTCATGCAGCAGGTTACTTGGAGAGCAGACTCAGAGCTGGTGGCCCGGGTCAAGATCAGAGCGCAGGAGCAGCAGGTCTCGATGAACGAGTTCCTCACCCGGATAGCGCAAGCGGCAGCCGACCCGTCGAAAGCATCAGCCCCCATAGAGGAAGTAAGGTCGCGCCTTAGGCTCGCCGGCCTGCTCTCGGATTTTCACGTTCCCGACGCAGAACCGCCCGACGAGGAGGCATTCACCGCCGCCCGCACCAGAGCAGGGCGGGGCACGCCGCTTTCAAAACTGGTCGTTGAGAACCGGTGACGGTATTCCTCGACGAAGCCTCTCCCATGGGTCTGGATCGAAACACCGTCCTCATGCGGGCAAGCCAAGAAGTCCTCCGATCGGCGATCAACCTCGTCGCCCGACACCCGCTGCGGGCATACGATGCCGTGCAGCTGGCTTCTGCGCTGTCAGCGGCTCACCTCATGGGCGGCTGCTCATTGGGCTGCTTCGACCGCCGGCTCTCCGCCGCTGCGGCTATGGAAGGGCTTGCCCTGCTGTGGGCGCCTGAGGATGGCTGATGTAGGCGTTGCCGAACAGGAAGATGGCGGTTCCGGCCCGCTGGACGCCTTTCACATTCGGGGCGAGGGCCAAGCCCTCCTCGATCACCGAATAGACCATGGCCGGCAGCTGCTCGGCCCACACGCACTGCACACCGGCCAACGCAGCCCGCTGGTCGTCTACAGTGGCCGCTCCGTACAGGTCGCCCAGCGCCGCGTCCATGTCCGGATGGCCGAAAGCCATGCGGTTCAACCCGCTGGTCGAGAGGAGGCTGTCGTTGAGGGCGGCGACCCAGGTGGCAGCGTCGGCGTTGAAGCCCCATCCGGCCATCTCGTAATCGGCCTGCACGACCACCCGGGGTATGAGCACGGTGGTGACCGGGCCGAGGGCTGCTTCCACATCGAACCCGGCGGACTCCAGCATTTCCTCAACCGCTTGGACGATCTCGGGGCCGGGATCAGTGTCGGCGTGTACGAGGAACAGCGAGCCGTCCCAGCCGGTGTCGGCCTTCACCTCATCCACCAGCGCCCGCGCGGCTTGCGGGTCGTAGACCGGCGACTGATCGGCGCACTGCTGCAACTCGGGCGACCACAGCAGGGTGCCCTCGGCTGCGATGGCGTTGGTGGTCTTGAGCGTGCCCTCGAAGGCCCGCTCGTTGATGATCTCCCGGTTGATGGCGTGGTGGACGGCCCGGCGGATTCGGATGTCTGCGCCGATCACCTCGGCACCCCGGACTCCGTGGTTGAACAGGAACAGCCCGCCGAGGTTCTGATCCTCCGAGCTCAGCACGGCGCCGGCCGCCCGAGCCTCGGCGAACATCCTCGGATCGCGCAGGAAGGCGGCGTTGAAGTCACCGGCCCAGAACGCCTCCCAGTTGGCCGCCGAGCTGCCCGGGAAGGTGAACTCGAGCTCCTCGATGCACACCGGGCCGCCCCAGTAGTCGTCTCGGGCCCGCAGCACCGTTCGCACGTTGGGCGCCACTTCGGCCACCTCGTAGGGGCCGAAGCTGGCCGCGTTGAGCAGTTCGGGGCTGACCGCCAACCGGTTGCGCACCAGCCGGGCGGCGCTGGCCGCCTCGGTGGCGTTGGCCGTCTCCTCGTCCAACAGCCGGGCGATGACCCGCGGGTTGACGATCATGCCGGGCTCGTCGCCCAACAGCGTGTGGAAGGTGCTCCACCCCCGATGGAGTCGGAACACAACGGTGCTGTCATCGGGGACTTCGGTGTTGTCGAAGTCGATGAGGGCCACTGAGCCGGCCGCCCGGTTGCTCATGCCGTCGCCGCGGGAGTCCAGGTAGCGGAGCATCGAGTCGACCACGTCTTGAGCCACGAACGCATCGCCGTTGCCGTAGGTGATGTCCGAGCGGATCTTCAGCGTCCACTCGGTGAAATCCTCATTGGGGGTCAGAGACTCTGCGGCATGGCCGTTGGACACACCGGTCTCAGGGTCGAACACCATGAGGAGATCCCACACGTTCACCAGCTGGGTTCCGCCGGCCAGGGCGCCGCTGCTGGCGGTTGGGTCCATGTTGGCGTTGGGCGAGTACACCGCGTAGCGCACCTTGGCGCCGGCCACGGTGGCCTCGCAGCCGTCCGGCATCGGCTCTTCTTGTTGCGGGGACGCCTCGCTTGCGGGCGCGGCGGGCGCCGAGTCATCCCCGCCCTGCGGCGCCGGGGCAGGTTCGCCTCCTTCACCGGCCGACCGGGACGGCTGGTCGGGGGCGGTGCCCATCCCGTCACCGTTGCCGCAAGCAGCGGCAACCAAGCCGAAGGTAACGAGCACTGCCACCAGCTTCAACAACCAATAGTACATCTCATTCCCTCTCATTATTTTTCACACTTACACTCTAGGGACAATCGATGTCGAGGGCAACCGACCCCCTCAGCCCCAACACCGGCAAGAACAGCCGGGCTTTAGAGTTTCGCCTGGCGGGGATCCCAGAGTTCGCGTGCCTTCTCCCCTACTCGGTTGAGGGCGAACACGGTGAGGAACATAACGATGCCGGGGGCGAACACCAGGTGGGGGTGGCGGTCGAAGTCGTCTTGCCCAGCGGCGATCATGTTGCCCCAGGTGGGGTCCGGCCGCTGAATGCCCAGCCCGAGAAAGCTCAGCGAGGCTTCGGCCACGATGAGCACGGCGATGATGATGAAGGCGTAGCTGAAGATGGGCAGGGCCACGTTGGGCACGAGTTCCCTGAAGATGATGCGGCGGCGGGAGGCGCCCATCGCCCGGGAGGCCAGCACAAACTCACGCTCGGCGAACACCATGGTGTTGACCCGGGCCAGCCGGATATAAGTGGGGATGCCCAACACGGCCAAGGCGATGGCCATGTTGCGGGGGCTGCGGTCCATGACGCTGGCCAGCGCCAGCAGCAGGATCAGCGGGGGGAAGGCCAGCAGCGAGTCGACGAGGACGCCGATCCCGGTGTCCAGCTTCCCTCTGAAGAACCCGGCCACCACCCCGATGGTGCCGCCCGCGACGATGCCGATGGCCACGGCCAACACGCTCACCTGCAAGGAGACGCGGGCCCCGTAGACGATGCCGCCGAGCACGTCCAGCGCTTGGCGGTCGGTTCCCAGCGGGTTGGCCGACAGCAGGTCGGGCCGCTTCAGGGTCGGGGTGTCGCCGAAGATGGTGGCCGAGGCGTCCCGCGCCTCGGCCAAGGGGAGGAAATCGGCCAAGGCGGCCGACAGCCCCACAACGGCCACCCAGGCAACCGAGAGCCACAGGCCGGTCTCGAACAGCGGCCCCCAAACAATCTTGCCCGCGCTGTCGAGGGCGAAGTACAGCAACGCCAGCCCGCCGACGGTCAGGATCACCCGGTATCCCGCATGCGCATCGGCCAGCACCAGCAGTCCGATGACGACGGCGGCCACCCCGCCGACCAGCCCCACCGCCACCCGCATGAGGCGATGGGCGTGGCTGAGGGGGTCGACCACCATCCCGGCCACATAGCCGGTGTCGGGAGCGAGCACGGTCTCAGCGGGCACGACGCAGCCTCGGGTCTAGGTAGCTGTAGGAGATGTCGATGGCGCCGTTGAGCACCACATAGAACGTGGCCAATATCAGCACGCCGCTCTGAACGACGGGGAAGTCCCCGGTGTTGACCCCGTCGTTCACAATGAGGTCTCCCATGCCCGGCAGCCGGAAGATGGCCTCCACGATGACCGTGCCCCCGATGAGGCGGCCGAACGCCACCCCCGCCAGAGTGATGAGGGAGAACGACGACGGGCGCAGGGCGTCGCGGGCCAGGATGCGCACCGGCGGCATCCCCTTGGCCCGGGCCGACAAGATGTAGTCCTCCTGGAGGGTTGCCTGCATGTCGCCCCGCAAGAGCCGCATGAACACCGCGATCTCGGTGAGGGCCACGGTTATGGCGGGCAAGAACGCGCTCCGGAGGTTCTCCAGCCGGCCGTCGTCAGAGGTCCAGCGCACGAACCCCTGCCGGGGGAAGGAGGGCCACTTGTTGGCCAGCCACACCGTCAGCCCGGCAACCACGACGGCGGCAGCGACTCGGATCAGGGCCCGCTCTGCTCCGTCGCGGCGGCCTCGCCATGTGCTCCCCAACAGCCACAGCGACCACAACAACCCCAGCCCCAGCACCCCGTAGCGGGGGATTGCGGAGTGGAACACGAACATGAACACCAGCAGCAGCCCGGCTAAGAAGCTGGGTATGGAAATGATGCCGAAGGCCGTTCCGCTGCTGAGCCGGTCGAAGCGGGTGCCGGCCCGGTACGCCGCCCAGGCCCCCGCCGGCACCGAGATCAGCAAGGCCAGCACCATGCCCATCAAGGCAATCTGCATGGTGACCGGGAAGGTCTGCCTCAAACGGTCGGCCACCTTCACCCCCGGCCGGGTGATCTGCTCGCCGAAATCGCCCTGGACGATGTTGGCGAGCCAGTCCACGTAGCGCGAGAACACGTTCTGGTCGAGGCCGAGCTCTCGTTCGATGCGCTCGTAGTCGCCGGCATCGCCCTCCATGCCGATGATGGCCAAGATGGGGTCGCCGGGCACCAATTCGATGAGCAGCGAGGTGGCCAGGCTCACGATGATGAGCACCGGCACCAGCCGGACCAGCTTCAGTCCAATGGCTCGAAGCACGCCAGATCAGGCTCCATCAATCGAACGGTGCCACGGTGAGGGCGCTCGCCAGGGTGTCTTGACGGGCGCCCCGACCGGTGGATCAACCCTGTTCGATGTAGGCGTCGTGGAACAGCAGGGCACTGGCCTGGGTTCCCACTATTCCCCCTACCTCGGGCTTCCAGATGAAGAACTCCTCGATTGTCTCGTAGATCGCGCTGGGCCAGCTCTGGCGCCACACCACCCATATCTCGGCCAGCGCTGCTTGGATCTCGTCGTTGTCGGTCGCCACTTGGAGCTTGTCCAAGGCGGCGTCCATGTTGGGGTCGGCATAGCCGATGCGGTTGTTGCCGGCATCCGAGCGGAACTGGAGCACGGGGATGAACGGGGTCTCGTCCGACACGTTGAATCCCCAGCAGGCCAAGTCGAAATCGGCGTTCACCAAGACCGTGCCGATCAAATCCAAGACGGTGCCGTCGTTGTCGACCTCCACCTCGAACCCGGCCGCCTCCAACAGCGCCTCGGCCGCGATGGCCCAATCGATGCGACTCGGAGCGTTGTGGCACGCCAGGCGTATCGAACCGTCCCAGCCGGTCTCGTCCTTAACCTCTTGGACCAGTTCCCTGGCCCGCTCGATGTTCGGCTCCACCGGGGCGAACAGCTCGTCGTCCCAGTAGATGGAGTTGGGCGACAGCAACGACGACCCCGGCTGGCCGGTGCCCTCGTTGGCCCGCTCGTCCATCACCCGGGGATCGACGGCCAGGGCAACGGCCTCCCGCAAGCGCACGTCGGTGGTCGGCGGAGTGGATCCCCGAACCCCGTTGTTGATGAACACCACCCCGCCGGCGTTCTGCAAGAACACATGGCCGTTGGTATCGTCGCCGTTGGCCCGGGCCTCGGCGATGATCCGGGGCTCGCGTAAGAACGCAACCTGGATCTCGTCGTTCTGGTACGCCTCATAGGTGCCCGGCGAGCCGGGAATGCGGATGAAGCGGATGGTCTCCACGCACACCGGACCGCCCCAGTAGTCGTCCTTCGCCGTCACCACGATCTCCTCGCCGGGGGCATACCGCGCGATGTTGTAGGGGCCGAGGCCGGCGTCCACCGGGTTCAGGTTGAACTCCTCGTCGCCGATGGCCTCGACCACGGTGGGGTTGACCACCATGCCGGTCTCGTCGGACAACGCGTAGGGGAACGTGCCCCAGGGGCGGTCGAGGTGGAACACCATGTTCAAGTCGTCGATGATCTCGTACTCCTCGATCCACGCCACGTAGGCCCGGCCCTGGTTGCGGCCGCCCTCGCGCAAGAACCGCTCCATGGTGTATTGCACCACCGAAGTGTCCAGCGGGGTGCCGTCGGGGAAGGTGATCCCCGGCCTCAGCGTCAGGCGCCACTGCGTGAGGTCGTCGTTGGCCGAGAACGACTCGGCCAAATGCGGCACGTACTCCTTGTTGACCTGGTCGTATATGGCCAGCACGTCGAACATCGATGCCAGCTCGATCATGCCCGTCGTGCCCGATCCCGACGACACAGTGGGATCCAGGCCGGCAGTCTCGGAGAACATCCCCATGGTGATCTCGGTGCCGGCCACGGTGGCCTCGCAGTTGTCCATCATCTCGTCTTGAGGCGCCGGTGCGATGTTCTCGTCGCCAGCGGGTGCCGGCGCGCCATCCTCGTCGTCCCCATCGTCTGCCGGCGGGGGTGCATCGTCTCCTGCCGGTGCGGGCGAATCGCCCCCGTCTTCTGCCGGTTCAGCCGGCGCCGGCTCGTCCGGGGCGGTGGCCACCCCGCCATCATCGTCATTGCCGCAGGCCGCGGCCGCGAGCCCGAAGGCCATCAGCAGCGCCAACAGCTTCAACAACCAAGAGTTCATATGCACTGTCCCCCTCCTGAAACTTGGTGCCGACACTGTAGAGGGTTTTGGCTTGGCCAACAATCGAGCCTGCTCACCCGCGACCGCATCTGATGGGCTCCCGCATAACGGCGACGCGTTCTCGCCCGGTCACGATGGCGGGTTCGCCTCATGGGCCACGGCGGCGGCAAAATCCGCCGTTCCGATGTCCTCCAAGCACCAGGATGTCTCGGGCGTCTGAGAAAACCGGGCGACGCTCCTCGTGGCCCCGCGGCGCATTTCTTCGGGAACCTCCAGTTCCGCGACCCTCATGGCCAGGGCCCTGCCCTCGGCTTTGATGAGCGCCTCCTTGACCGTCCAGAACCGGAGGAACGCATGCCCCCGCTGGAGTTCGCCAAGCGATGCCAGCTCAGCTTTTTCGAGCGGGCTGCACACGCCTTGGATGAGGGCTTCAAGCCTCCGACGAAGCACCCGCTCCTCGACGTCTACCCCCAGGCGGCCCGTGGAGGTTACGGCAATCAAGCCGTGGCTGCCGCTGTGGCTCACGTTGAAGCTCACGGGGTGCGAGCAGCCGTCCACCATGGCGAATGGCTTGCCTTGTTTGGCGAACCCGAACGCCAACGACTCGTTGGCGCAACCGACCTGCTCGCAGAGGACGGCGCGGAGCGCGGCGCGGCACAGTGCGAAACGGCGGCGGGGGGCAGGATGGCCGGCCCGATGCCAGCGGACTAGTTCCGATTCGTCCAACCAGGCCAGCGATGCCTCTTCGCGCCCACTGCCGGGGGAGAGATCAACGTGGTACACCTCCACCGGTCCGACCTCTTTATACAGCCGCCACCAAACACCGCCCCGAGCATTTACCGCCCTACCCGTCAACTTCCCCCCTCGGGCTGGATTCTACAGACATTTCCCGGGGATACGGCCCTCTCGACTGCATAAAAGCGGCCTGATGAGGCCACCCGCCGCACCACCCCAAATTTCAGCACACCACTAGAGCTTGGATTCGCGGGGATCCCAGAGGACTCGGAGGGATTCGCCGACGCGGTTCAGCGACAACACGGTGAGGAACATCAAAACGCCGGGCACGAATACGATGTGGGGTGCGTCCTTCAACACCGACTGCTGGCGGCCCTCGCTGATCATGTTGCCCCATGTCGGGGTGCTTATGGGGTCGATGCCCACTCCGAGGAAGCTCAGCGATGCTTCGGCCACGATTACCACGGCCACGATGATGACCGCGTAGGAGGCCAGGGGGAGCGCGACGTTGGGCAAGATCTCCCGAAACAGAATCCGGCCGTTGGATGCGCCCATAGCCCGGGCCGCGGTGACGAACTCCCGGGCCGCGAAGGTCAACGTGTTGGCCCGCGCCAGCCGCCCCATGGTGGGGATGCTGAGCATGGAGAGGGCCAGGGTAACCACCAACACGCTGCCCCCGAAGATCGCCACGATGGTGAACAGCAGAATCAACGCCGGAAAAGCCAGAATGGAGTCGGTCAGAATGTTGAAGGTTCCCTCGGCCGGGCCTCGATAATAGCCGGCAACCAAGCCCACAATCGTTCCCACCGCCAGTCCGATGCCGACTGAGCCGATGCCGACGACCAGCGACACGCGGGCCCCCTGTATGGCCTGGTTCATGACGCTCTTGCCGACTCGGTCGGTGCCCAGAGGCTCATGGGCGCTGAACTGTGGCGGCTGCTCTCTGTTGGCGAAATCGGCGGTGAGGTTGTCGAACAGCCCGGCCAGCTGCAAGAAGACAAACACCAGGAGCACCCCAAGCCAGGCCACCGACAGCCAGGTGGCCGGCTCTACCCGGGTGCCGAACATCGCCCGGATGAGCAGGGACAAGCCGGTTACCACCAGATAGAACCCGATGAGGGAGGCTGCCACTTGCAGCCAGGCGGTGCTGTCGTACAACACCTTGAGCTGCACCAACAGCAACGCCGCTCCCACCCCGGAGCGCGTCGCACCCTCGACAAGGCTGCGGCTGCGGCGCCCTGGTTCGGGGTCGGCGATCTCCACCCGCTCTGGCGCGTCGGGGGGTGCGGAAACCTCAACCACGCCTGATCCTCGGGTCCAAGACTGCATAGGTGATCTCTACCAGCAGGTTCAAGAGCACATAGGCCACTACCACGACGATCACCATTCCCTGCAGCATGACCAGGTCGTTGCCGAGGATGGAGTCAACCATCTTGCGCCCCACTCCCGGGATCGTGAACAGCACCTCGATGATGACAGCCCCGCCGATGAGGCGACCGGTGCTCACCCCGGCCAGGGTTACCAGAGAGAACGACGAAGGCCGGAGGGCGTGCCGGAACAAAATGTGGGCGGGCGACATGCCCTTGGCTCGAGCGGTCAGAACAAAGTCGTTTTGAAGCGTGGCCATCATGTCAGCCCGCAGGAGTCTTTGGAATACCGCGATCTCGGTCAGCGCCAGCGCTATAACCGGCATGATCAGGCGTTGCAGGTGGTCCCACCAGTCCCACTCGGTCAGCCGGGTCCAACCTTGGGGAGGCAGCACGTCGAGCTGGTTGAACAAGATGAGCACAAGCAGAATGCCCACGAGGAACTGGGGTACCGAGATTGCGGCAAACGACATCGAGTTCAATGCCCGGTCAACCCTGCGGCCGGCGCGGTAGGCGGCGTACACCCCGAGGGGAATGGCAACCACCAAGGCAACTATCTGGGCCACCAAGGCAATCTCCAAAGTGACCGGCAGGCGGCTGCGGAGTTCCGAAGCCACCGTCAATCCGGGGGTCTTGACCGATTCGCCGAGGTCGCCGGTCACGACGTCGCCCAACCACTTGCCGTAGCGAACCACCACGTTGTCGTCGAGGCGCAGCTCGCGGTTGACCAGCTCTCTAGCTCCTGGCTCCTGAGACCGTTCCAAGCCCAGCAAGCGGACCGCAGGGTCCCCGCTCAGAAACTCCACATAGGAAGACGTGAAGAAGCTGACGATAAGCAACACCGGGATGAGCCGGATGATGCTGCGCCCAATGGCCTTCAACCCGTTCTCACCTCCCCGCGTCCTTCAGCACACGACCCATAGAGGGGGCCCAGCAGATGGAGGGGCGGATGCGACGCACTCCCACCCCTCCATCTGCTGAGAAAGTCGTCGACTACCCCTTGGCAGTGAAGGCCAAAAGGGCGATGCCGGTCTCCGACTGGAATATGCCTGAGACCTCGTCGGTGTAGTAGTACCCGGTCTCCGGTTTGTCCAGGAGGATGACCGGTATTTCTTCGGCAAACTTGCGCTGGAACCGACTGTAGCCCTCGTAGCGCTCCTCGAAGGTGAGTCCTTGTCGCCCTGCGGCGAGAGAAGCGTCGAACTCTGGGTAACACGCCTTGACCCAGTTCCGGAACGACACGCCGGGACCGCATACGCCGTCTTCGGTGGAATCGCCGTAATACAGGTCATACAGATAGTCGGGATCGGCCACCGGGGAAGCCCAGGGGTTGGCAGTTGCCTCTCCGCCAAACACGGCGCTGACCATCTCGCCCACCTCAGTGCAATTGGCAGTGGCTCTGATGCCTAGCGCTTCCCACATCGCGATCAACGTCTCGGCGGTGAGAATGTTGACCGGGTCGGTGGTGCAGAAGGTCTCGAATTCCAAGGGGCCGTCGAGTTCGGCTTCGCACTCTTGCAGGGCGGCTGCCGCGGCGTCCGGGTCATAGCCCGGATACACCGCCTCGGGATCGTGCCAGGGCGACCCCTCCCTCATCAGCTGACGGGGCATCGACCTCAATCCATCCCACGAGATTTCGTTCACCGTGTCGTAGTCAACGGCATAAGCCGCCGCCGCACGACAGGATCTGACGTTGAATGGCTCCTTGCCGTTGTTGAGCATCCAGAAGCCGCCGTGATTGTCAGTCCGGGTCACGGTGTTGACGCCCCGCTCCTTGGCGTCGTTGAGGTTAACCGGGTCGCGGTCGAAGGCGATGTCGAGATCGCCGGCGTTAAAGGCGTTGTACCGCGCCGGCGCCTCAACGATGGGCTTGAAGACCACGCTGTCTAGGTAGGGGCAGCCCTCTCGGAAGTAGTCGGGGTTCCGCACCAAGACCGCCTCGTCGTCTTGGACCCAAGACTCGAATATGAACGGGCCCGCGCCAGCGCCAACCGGATTTACGTTGAGGGCGGTATTCAGGCCAGTCTCGGCATCCTGGTCGGCCTGGTAGGCAGTGGGCGACATCACCCAGGCCATGCGGTTGGTGAAGATCTGGGGGAAAGTGGCGTTCACGCTGGTGGCGGTGAGCTCCAGCGTGTAATCGTCGATCTTGTTGATCTCTGCGATGAGCCTGGCCTGCGCGGCTGACTGCGACCCGACTTCAGGCCTCTGGTGGTGCTCCACGTTCCAGATGAACGCGTCGGCATCCAGCGGGGTTCCGTCGGTGAAGTTGATGCCCTCGCGCAACCTCAAAGTGAACACCTGGCTGTCCTCGGTGGTGATGCTCTCAGCCAAGCCGGGAACCACCTCGCCTGTGGTGAGATCCAGGTAGAACAGAGCGTCGTACAAGGCGGTCATCTGAGTGCCGCCCAGAGAGGCACCGCCCTGCACGAGGGTCGGATCCCAGCCGGTGATCTCACCGAACATGCCCATGGTCAGAGTGCCGCCAACAGGGCGCCCATCGGCACACTCCGTCGAGAGAATGGCACCGCTGGTGTGACCGGTGTTGCCAGTGGGGACGATACCCGCCGCCTCCTCTTCTGACCCGGCAATGGTCACCTGGATCTGCTCGGTGGGCTCTGGTTCCGGTTCAGCGGGGGCCTGCTCCTCGGGCGTGTCCTCGCCTTGCGGAGCGGGCTCGTCAGCGGCACCGCCGTCTGGGGACTCAGCAGGCGCAGGCGCCGCGGTTCCCGCCGTTACCCCCCCATCGTCGTCATCATTGCCGCAGGCAGCGGCGAACACGGCCAGCGCCAACGAGATGGCAAGCAGCCTCAACCAACGCGATTTCATGAGCATATCCCCCCTCGAGTTTGGCTTTCCGCAGCCGGGGCTCAGCCGACTGCAAGTTGACAGACATTAGGTAGGTGCCAGGCACGAGCGCAAAGCGCCAGCGCCGTTAAGGCCGAAGCCGACGGGCGGCTGGGGAGAGTTCTCGCTGCAGGCGGTCGGCGATTTCTCGAAAGTACGCCACCGGCTCGCCGATGGGGTCGGGGATCTCGTCGGCGGCCCGGCCGAAGAGCCTGGTCTCGTTGCGGTGAGCGTGCAGGCGGGCCACCCATGCTCGGGCATCGGCATCATTGCGATCTCCCACCTGTTCGGCGAGGCGGCCCAGCTCGGCGGGCAGGAACGTCGCCGCCGCCTTGGCCTCGCTGCGGGCGGCCACCGCCCAGCCGTGGTTGCGGGTCATGGCCACGATCAAGTCGGACTCGCCTACCATATGGTGGGAGAGCCAGCGGCTGCGATGGGCCGACACGTCTAGCCCCCGCTCGGCCATGGCCGCAACGGCGTGCTCGTGGGCGGGCTGGCCGGCCCAGTCCATGGTGCCAGCCGAGGCCACATCGACCTCCGGGGCCATAGAGGCGAACAGGGCCTCGGCCATGGGGGAGCGGCAGATGTTGCCGGTGCAAACGAACAGAACCTTGATCGATGCAGTCTAGGGTTCGGGCGAATCGGTGATTGACGCCCCACCCGCCGCCCGCTACGGTGGCCGTGTGCCATCGGAACCGGCATCGTCGCTAGACACAGGGTTCCCCACACGACCAA
>JAPYOC010000069.1 GCA_028278955.1 Candidatus Poriferisocius aerobius | reverse complement strand
GAGATCGCCAAGCAAACCCGCTACTTCACCTTCATGCTGATCGGCTTCATGATGACCATCTGGGCCACCATGATTCCTATAGCCCTCGCCACCTGATCGCGGCGCCAAGGCCGGCGGTGTGCGGCGGACGCAGATGAAACAAGCGACACAACACTGGCTTCTAAGCTCAACGCATGGCTGGTCCGATGGATGGCGTGAAGGTGGTCGAGCTGGGGGTGTGGGTGGCTGGCCCCGCGGCGGGCGGGATATTGAGCGACTGGGGGGCCGAGGTGGTCAAGATCGAGCCGCCCTCAGGCGACCCGTCCCGCACGTTCCAGCGGATGCTGGGCGGGGACATGCCCACCAATCCGGTGTTCGAGCTGGACAACCGGTCGAAGCGCTCGGTGGTGGTTGATCTGGCCTGCGACGCGGGCCGGGCCATCGCAGCCGAGATCATCGATGAAGCCGATGTGTTCCTCACCAACTTGCGGCTGGGCGCCCTCGATCGGCTGGGGCTGGGCTACGAATCGCTGGCGGCTCGCAACCCGGCACTGGTCTATTGCGCCATCACCGGCTACGGGCTAGAGGGGCCCGACGCCGACCGCCCGGCCTACGACATCGCCGCCTTCTGGGCCCGCTCGGGCATCGCCGCCCAGCTCACCCCGCCCGGCGGCGCCCTGCCCTTCCAGCGGGGCGGCATGGGCGACCACAACGTGGGCCTGGCCGGCGCGGCGGCCATCAGCGCAGCCCTGTTCCACCGGGAGCGCACCGGCCAGGGTCAGATGGTGTCCACCTCGCTGTTCCGGGAGGGCCTGTACACCATCGGCTTCGATCTCAACATCTTGTTGATGTGGGGGTTGAACATGGCGGTGGGTACCCGGGAGGCCATGGGCAACCCGGCCATCAACAACTACACCGCGGGCGACGACCGCCGCTTCTGGGTGGTAGGCCTAGAGGGCGACCGCCACTGGCCCCCGCTGGCCCGGTCGGTAGGCCATCCCGAGTGGGTCGAAGACGAGCGCTTCGCCACCGCCCGCAACCGGGCCGCCAACGCAGTGGAGCTGATCGCCGCCCTCGACGAGGCGTTCGCCGGGCGACCGCTGGAGGAGTGGGCCGAGATATTCGCCGCCGAGCCCGACATGTTCTGGGCTCCGGTGAACACCCTCGACGACGTGCTGGCCGATCCCCAGACCGGCCCGTCGGGTGCGTTGGTGGAGGTGCCCGACGGGGCCACCGGCACCACCATGCTGGCCACCCCGGTGGACTTCCACGGCAGTCCGTGGACCCCCCGGAGCTTGGCCCCGGCTCTGGGCCAGCACACCGACCAGGTGCTGGCCGAACTCGGCCGCAGTCCCGAGCAGATCACCGAGCTGCGAGCCAGCGGCACCGTGGCCTGAGCCTGCCGGTGCAGCGGGCTTGCTAGCGGCCCGCAGTCCCTGAGGTTTGGGGATCGAGCTTCGACGGCCCCATCAGCTCGCCTCCCAAAGCAATGGCGCCGGCAAGGGCCGCAATCATGATCACGGACGATCCGGTAAAAAGCACTTCAGCACCCCAGGCCTCGTAAACCGGCCCGGTGGCCAGTGCGGCACTCCCCGCCACCGCCAAACCCATCGCGCCGTAGAGCCCTTGGGCCGCGGCCGCCTGATCAGCGGGGGCCGACAAGGCCACAGCCAGCTGCCCGGCGGGCATGGTGAACGCGTCGAACATGGCGTGAAACGCCGATATCGCGATGAGCACCCACACCAACTCCACGTAGCCGTACACGAACATGCAGGCCACTGCCCCCATGATCGAGTACGGCATCACCCGCATGGGTCCCACCCGCTGGGCCAATTTGCCCCCGAACGGCGCCAGCGGAATCATCGGCACCGCGAACAGGCTGATCGACAGGCCGATCACTAGTGTGCTGGCGCCCAAGTCGTCGAGCAGCAGCGCCCATGAGGCCTCGAACACGCCGATGGTGGTGAAGAAGGCGATGCCAGCCAGGATGCCGGCCGACATCGGCTTGATTCCCAACAGCCGGCGGGCGGGCACTCTCGTGTGGTTCGTGCCGCCAGCCGACATGTCCAGTTTCAACACCCAGCCGTACACCAGGGCGTAGAGCGCGGCCAAGAACCAGAACGGAGCATGCAGGTTGACGAAGTGGGCGAACACCGCGGCCACCAGCGGCCCGAGCACGAATCCGCTGACATCGCATGCCCCCATCGTCCCCAGGTTGCTGCCCATGTTGGAGGGATCGCGGGTAATGAGGATGCGGCGAACGGCCGGGGCGACCATCCCGACGCCCGCACCGAGGAAAAACCGGGCCACGATGAACTGCCAGGCCTGAGTGGCCGTGGCCATGCCCACCATGGAGATCATGGCCACGATGATCCCCAGATGGATGAGCAGTCGGATGTGGCCCTTGTCGGCGAAGCGGGCGAACCCGACCTGGGCGATGACACCGGCATAGAGGCCCGCACCCGCGATCAGCCCGATTTCAAATCCGCTGACCCCGTATTCCTCTTCGATCTCGGCCAACAGGGTGAACACCGAGCCATAGCCCAAAGACAGCGAGCCGGTGACGACGAAGTACGGCCAGAACGACCGCGCCGGGCCCAGCGTGGTGTCCACAGCCATCGGGAAACCCTACTGCCCCCTTAGGGCGATCGGCTCAGCAGGCGATCGGCTCAGCGCTCTTCGCGTCGGTAGGGCAAGCCCAGCGCGGCAGGGGCCACCGAGGGGCGGTGGCGGTAGCGCCAGCTGATGATCACCAGCACCACCACGGTGAGGACGAAGGGCAGGATGCCCAGCAGCGCCGGTGAGATGCGGTTCACCTGCACCCCCAGCAGCTCGATGTCGAACGACTGCAGCCGGGGTTGCAGCGCCAGAGTAAACCCAAAGAGCAGCGCTCCCAGAGCCAGCCGTCCCGGCCGCCACGCACCGAAGATCACCAGCGCCACCGCGATCCAGCCTCGGCCGGCCACCATGCCCTCCACCCAGCCCGGCGCCATGTAAAGCGACAGGAACGATCCCGCAGCACCGGCAAACGCACCCCCGACCATGACCGCCCCCGACCGCAGAGCCATCACCGAATGGCCGGCGGTGTCGGTGGTGGGCGCCGACTCCCCCGCGGCCCGTATCGCCAGCCCCAACCGGGTGCGGGCCAGCACGAACCACACCGAGAGCCCCATCACCACCGCCACATAAACCACCGGCGGCTGGTCGAAGAAGATCTCGCCGATCCAGGGGATGTCGGCCAGCCCGGCGATTCCCAGATCGGTGAACAGCGCCTCGGGCCGCTCGCCCACCACGTTGCGGCCCACATAGGCGGCCAATCCCAGACCGCCGATGGTGAGGGCGAGGCCCGATACCACCTGACCTGCCCCCAGCACCACGCTCACCAGGGCGTGGAACCCTCCCACCAGGGCGCCCACCGCCGCGGCGGCGAAGAACGCGGCCCAAGGACTGCCGGTTTCCAGCCCGACCATGAACCCGCTGACCGCGCCCATGGCCATCATTCCCTCAACCCCGAGGTTGAGCACGCCAGCCCGTTCGGCGATGAGCTCTCCCAGTGCGGCCAAATACACCAGCGTGCCGAACTGCACCGTGGCCACGAACAGCCCGATGAGGGCATCTTCGGACATCAGGCCGCCTCCGCAGAAGGATCGGGTTCTTCTCGGACCCCGGCGGGCAGCCCGACAGAAGGAGCGGACCAGCGGACCCGGTAACTGAAGAACACCACGGCCACCAACGCGCCGAACAGGATCATGGCCTGCAAGATGTCGGAAATGGCCGAGCTGACTCCCAGCGTTTGGATGCTCTGACCTCCCACCTGCACCGCTCCGAACACGAAGGCCACCACCGCCACCCCGGAAGGACGCATGAGCGCCAACGCGGCCACGATGATGCCGGCAAAGCCGTAGCCGTTGGACAGGCCCGATTCCAGCCGGGTGGCCGACCCGGTGAGCTGCACCGCTCCGGCCAACCCGGCGATGCCGCCCGACAGGAGCAGCGCGGCCAGAATCTTGCGCCGCAGGGAGACGCCGGCGTAGCGGGCGGTGTCGGGCGACGACCCGGCGAGCCGCAGCTCATAGCCCCATGCCGTGCGGGACACGGCAACGGAGAAGACGATGAGCAAGCCCAGCGCAATCAGCATCCCGATGTTGGCCCGGCCGAACAGGCCCGGCAAAGCGGCTTGCTCCGGCACCGGCTCGATGACCGCAAATCCGAAGGATTCGGGATCTTTCCACGGGCCGGTCTCCAACCACTCCACCACCCGGATGGCCACGTACACCAGCATCAAGGTGGTGATGATCTCGCTCACTCCCAGGTGCGACCGGGCGAGCGCCGGTCCAACCATGAGCACCATGCCCCCCGCCACACCGGCCACCATCATCAGGGCGATCAGCAGCGGACCGGAGAGCCCGTCGGCCATCATGGCCACGCCGGTGGCGACGATTGCGCCGGCCATCATCTGCCCCTCGGCCCCGATGTTCCACAGCCCCATCGATCCGGCTACCGCCACCGAGAGGCCGGCCAGGGCCAGCGGCGTGGCCCGCCCGAGGGTGCGCGACAGCGAATCGGTGCCTCTGAACGCCGAGTCGAACATGCGCTCGTACACTTCGGCGGGACTGTGGTCTGACACGATGAGCAGGACCGCCCCCAACAGCAGCGCCACCACGATGCCGACGAAAAAGCCCAGCGCCTGGGTCGCGGGGACAACCCGGTCGCGTCGGACCAGAGCCGGCCGCCTCATGTGGGCGGATTCCCGGACATGGCCGCGCCCAAAATCGTCCGCGGTGTCACGTCGGGGCCGTACTCGCCCACGATCCGGCCCTCGAACATCACCAAGAGCCGGTCGGAGAGGGCCAGCAATTCGTCCAAGTCCTCGGAGATCAACAGCACCCCCACCCCGCCGGCCCGCTGATCTACCAGGTGCCCCTGGATAGCGGCCACCCCCTGCACGTCCAGGCCTCTGGAGGGCTGCGCTGCCACCAGCACGGAGGGCTGCCCCGCCAGTTCCCGTCCAAGCAGGAGCCGCTGGAGGTTGCCCCCCGAGAGCCCGGCGATCGGGTCATTGAGCCGGCCCACCCTCACCCCGAACCTCTCAACCAAGCCTCGACAGAACTCGAGGCACCTAGACATCGAGAGGAACACCCCCCGGCGCTGGGAGCGGTACGAACGCACCACCGAGTTGTCCACCACCGACATCTTGGGGGCCAACCCCATCCCCAGGCGATCCTCGGGAACGTAGGCCAGGCCCAGCCGGTAGCGGTCGGAGGGTGACGCCTCGGTGACGTCCTGCCCCTTGACCGCCACCTGTCCCTCCGCCGGCGGGCGCAAGCCGGAGATGACCTCGGCCAGCTCCTTCTGGCCGTTGCCCGAAACCCCGACAATGCCCACGATCTCGCCAGAGCGAACGGTCAGGTCGATGTCGGTGAGCGCGGGCAGCCCGCGGTCACCGACGGCGTGTATTCCTTGCAGGCGCAGAACCTCGTGACCGGTCTCGCCGGGAGGCGGGCGGCCCAGAGCACCGCTCTGTGAGGACCCCACCATCATTTCGGCCAGCTCGTGCAAGTCGACGTCGTCCAAGTTGTCCACCGTGGCAACGGTCTTGCCGCGGCGCAGCACGGTGGCCTCATCGCAGAAGGCCACCACCTGGTCCAGCTTGTGGCTGATGTAGATGACCGAGCGCCCCTCCGAGGCCATGGCCTGCAGCGTGCTCCCCAACTCGGCGGCCTCGCCGGGGGTCAGCACCGCGGTGGGCTCGTCCATGACCAGCACCGAGGCGTTGCGCCAGAGGGCCTTGAGTATCTCGACCCGCTGGCGCTCTCCCATCGAGAGCTGCCACACCGGGCGGGCGGGATCAGCCGCCAGCCCGTACGTCGCCGACAGCTCAGCCACTCGCTGCTCGATCTCAGAGCCCCGAAGCAGCCGGGGCGCGGCGCCCAACACGATGTTCTCGGCCACGGTGAGGGTGGGGACAAGCCGGAACTCCTGGTACACCATGCCAACCCCGGCTTGGATGGCGTCGGCCGGGGATTGGAAGAAGCGCCGACGACCGCTCACCCACACTTCGCCGACATCGGGCCGGTACACCCCGGCCAGCACGTTGACCATGGTGGTCTTGCCCGCGCCGTTCTCGCCCAAGAGCGCGTGAATGGTGCCGGGGCGGACCCGCAGGTCAGCCCCGGCGCAGGCGATCACTCCGGGGAATTGCTTGTCAATTCCCCGGAGCCAGACCGCATAGTCGGCATCGCTTGACGCCACCTCCGATCCTGGGAAGTTCCCGGCTCAGATCAAGACGGGGCGGCGTCGCCGACGACGCCTTCGACGAAGAAGTCCATGCTCAACATGGCACCGTCATCCATGGTCTCGCCCGCGGCCACCACCACGTTGCCGTCCTGGCCCCGGATCTCGCCGGTGAACACGTCCCAGTCGCCTGACTCGATTTGCTCCCATACCTGGAGGACCTCCTCGATGACTTCGACCGGCACATCGGCTGCCGGCTCGGCCAGAGTCACTATCCCGTCGTCCATGCCGCCCCAATAGGCATCCGGCACGTAGCTGCCGTCGCCCACGGCTTCGATAATGCGGGCGTAGTATGGACCCCAGTTCCACACCGGTGCGGTGATGAACGCCTCGGGGGCGAAGGGGCTCATGTCGGAGTTGTAGGACACCCAGCGAGCCCCGGCCTCTTGGGCCGCGAGCCCGGGGGCGGTGGAGTCCTGATGCATGGCGATCACATCGGCGCCGGCTTCTAAGAGCGCGGTGGCGGCATCGCCCTCAAGGGCCGGATCGAACCAGGTGAAGGTCCAGTTCACATGGACTTCCACATCGGGATTGGTGCGCTGTGCTCCAAGCGTGAAGGCGTTGATGCCCCGCAGCACCTCGGGAATCGGGAAAGCAGCCACGTAGCCGATCTGATCGGCCTCGGTCATCGCCCCGGCGGCCATGCCCGACAGATAGCGGGGCTGGTACATGCGTCCGAAGTAGTTGCCGAAATTGGTGTCGTTCATCTTGAACCCGCTGGCGTGCTCGAAAACCACGTCCGGGTGCTCGCTGGCCAGCTCCTCCATGGTGTCCATGTAGCCGAAGGACGTGCCGAAGATGACGTCGGCGCCCTCGTTCTCGATGAAGTCCAGCGCCACGGCGCGGAAGTCCTCAGCGACTTCTGGGACGTTCTCCACGAACAGCGTGGTGGCGCCGGTCTCGGCCTCGGCATAACGACGGCCCTGGTCATGGGCCCAAGTCCAGCCTGCGTCGCCCACCGGGCCTACGAAGACGAACGCGGCGACCACCTCGTCGTCCATCGGCGCCGGAGCAGGCGCTTGCGTTGCGGCCGGCTCCTGGGTTGGCGCCTCGGTGGCTGGAGCAGACGCTGGGGCGGCATCATCGTCGTCGTCATTGCCGCACCCGGCCGCAACCAATGTCGCCGCCGTCAAGACCACCAGCAACTTCAGCAAAAACTTCTGGGCCGTGTTCATGAGGTTCCCTCCTTGGATCGGCTCAATTGAGCCAGCCCCGAAAGAGTAGCCTGTATCATTGACGCGGATACCACAGAGTCGGTTACCGCTTCGTTACGACTTCGATACGACTGGTTCTGCCGTGACTTCTCTTTCCAGCATCCCCGAGGGCTTCGGCCTCGAAACCGAGGTTGTCGACGCCGTCGCCCGAGATCGGGCGGTGCAGCGGTGCCGCCAGGCGGGCCTGCGGTTGCCCACCTTCGCCGAGCTGGCCGACCCTCCCGCGCCCGCCGGAGATGTGGCCGCCGTCGATCCCGATGCCGCCGCCACCGCCAACCTGTGGCGGGTCAACTGGTTCAACGACGCCTCCCGGGCCGGCCGGGCCGAGGTGCCCGAGCACGTGGTTGTCCCACCGGTCTTGTCGGGAGTGGACAGCCCCATCATCTTGCTGCTGGGCAACCGTTTCCCCATGATCGGTGCCCACAAGGTGCTGGCCGCCTACTCCTGCCTAGCCCCCCGGCTGGTGACCGGGCAGTTCGACCCGACGCGAAACCGAGCAGTGTGGCCGTCCACCGGCAACTACGCCCGAGGGGGCATCGCCATCTCCAAGATCATGGGCTGTAGGGGGGTGGCCGTCCTTCCCGAGGGCATGTCAGCGGAGCGGTTCGAGTGGCTGGACCGGTGGACCTCCGATCCCTCCGATGTGATCCGCACCCCCGGCTCGGAGAGCAACGTGAAGGAGATCTACGACGCCTGCGCCGCCCTGGCCGAAGACGAGGCCAACGTGATCCTCAACCAGTTCTGCGAGTACGGCAACCACCTGGGCCATGTGACCGCCACCGCCGCCGCGGTGGAGCGGGTGTTCGAGCACTACGCCGAGGGGCACGCCTCGGCCCGGCTGGCCGGGTTCGTGGCCGCCTCGGGCTCGGCCGGAACGCTGGGGGCGGGCGACCCTCTCAAGGAGCGGCACCGGTCGGCCACCGCGGTGGTGGAGGCACTGGAGTGCCCCACGCTGCTGTACAACGGCTACGGCGAGCACAACATCCAGGGCATCGGCGACAAGCACGTCCCGCTGATTCACAACGTGACCAACACCGACGTGGTGGTGGCGGTGTCGGATCAGGCCACCGACGAACTGGGGGTGCTGTTCGGCTCGACTGAGGGGCGTAAGCTGTTGGACCGGCGGGGGGTGGGCGATGACGTGATCGCTCATCTGGACGACCTCGGCCTGTCGTCCATCTGCAACCTGCTGGCCTCGGCCAAGATGGCCGCCGCCTTGGACTGCGGCCCCGACGATGTGATCGTGACCGTGGCCACCGATGGGGCGGCGCTGTACCGCTCGGAGCGGGCCAAGGCCGTCGAGACGGCCTTCGGGGGAGAATTCGGTTCATCCGAAGCCGCCGCTGTGGCCGACCGGTGGCTCAACGGCGTGGACACCGACCATGTGCTGCAGCTCAGCGACCGCGACCGCGACCGGGTGTTCAACTTGGGGTATTTCACCTGGGTGGAGCAGCAGGGTGTCGACCTCGCCCACTTCGACGCCCGCCGCGATCAGTCGTTCTGGCTGGCGTTGCGGGATCTGGTGCCGGTTTGGGACGAGTTGATCGCCGAATTCAATGCCCGCGTCGCCGGGTAATGCTGACGTGCTCGTGTGGGGCGGTCGCGCCGGGCGACGCGTGGGCGTGTACCCAGCGGGGCCGTGACGGCCAAGACCACGTTCTGCGCCTGCCCCGGCCGGAGTGGTCGGTGGACGACAGCAGCCGGCAACCGTTCGTCCGCTACCGGCGGATGCTGCGATCGTGGGCCGAGGCCGACGACGACGAGTGGTTTGTGGATCGTGTGGGGCAGCTCGACGAGGCCGTGGCGGGGGTAGAGGGCCACGGGTTTGAGGTCACCCCATGCGCTGGCGCTCTCGTCAGCGACAGGAGCGTGACCATCAAGGACGAGACCGGCAACGTGTCGGGCTCGCACAAGGCCCGCCACACCTTCGGGCTGATGCTGCACCTGCTGGTACGAGAGCGGCGGGCCACCGCCGGCTCGGACCGGCCCCGGTTGGCCATCGCCTCTTGCGGCAATGCCGCGGTGGCCGCCGCGGTGGTGGCCGCCGCCGAGCAATGGCCGATCACCGTCTACGTGCCCGAAGACGCCGAGCCCGCGGCGGTGGCCCGGCTGCGGGAACTGGCTGCCACGGTGGAACTCTGCCCCCGGATTGAGGGCGAACCGGGCGACCCGTCCTACCGCCGATTTCGGGAGGCGGTGGGCGCGGGCGCCGTTCCCTTCGGCTGCCAGGGGCCCGACAACGGCTACACCATCGACGGGGGCCGCACCCTGGGCTACGAACTGGCCGAGCAGGCCCCGGGCATCGACCGGGTCTACGTCCAGGTGGGCGGGGGCGCGCTGGCGGCCTCGGTGGCCCAGGGCTTGGCCATCGGCGGATCGTCCGCCGCGCTGATGGCGGTGCAGGCCGAGGGGTGCGCTCCGCTGGCCCGTGCCTGGGAGAGAACCGCCGCGCTGGGCGGGCTGCACGAGGCCCGTCGGCAGCGGAGCGCCGTGATGTGGCCGTGGACGCCGACGCCGTTCTCGGCCGCCACCGGCATCCTCGACGACGAGACCTACGACTGGGCTGCGGTCACCGAGGCCATGTTGGCCACCGACGGCCGCCCGGTGGTGGTGCCCGAGCCGATGGTGACCGAGGCTTGCGAGGCGGGCCGCTCGGCCACCGGGATCAACGTCAGCCCGACCGGCTCGGCCGGGCTGGCCGGGCTTTTGTGCGACGATGCGCCGACCGGGGCGAACGCCGCAGTGTTGTTCACCGGGGCCCAGCGGTGAGCGCCCGCACGGTGCTGCGGGGGGCCCGCTGGCCTGGTGACGTGGCTCTCGCGGACGGATTGATCGTCGAGGTGGGCCTGGTCGACCCCCGCCCCGGCGATGTCGTGGTCGATGTGGCCGGCGACATCATCACGGCCGGCCTGGCCAACACCCATCACCACCTCTACCAGTGGATGACCCGGGGCCGGGCGGTGGGCTGCGACCTGTTCGGCTGGCTGGTGGAGCTGTACCCGGTGTGGGGGCGGCTGTCGGTCGAAGACGTGGCGGCCGCCGCGCTGGTCGGGCTGGGCGAACTGGCCGCCACCGGGTGCACATCGGCGTCTGACCACCACTACCTGGTGCCCCACGGCGACGATGCGGTCTTCGACGCCATCGTCGAGGCGGCCGCCGCAGTGGGCATCCGCCTGCACCTCAGCCGGGGGTCGATGGATCTGGGCGAGTCGCAGGGCGGGCTGCCCCCCGATCATGTGGTGGAAAGCCTGGACGCCATCATGGCCTCCACCGAGCGGGTCATCGCCCAATACCACGACGGCGACATGGTCCATGTGGTGGTGGCCCCGTGCAGCCCGTTCTCGGTCAGCTCTGAGCTGATGGAGGCGTCGGCGGCTTTGGCCCGCCAGCACGGGCTGCGGCTGCACACCCACCTGTGCGAGACCATCGACGAGCAGGACCACTGCTTAGAGCGGTTCGGCCGCCGACCGGTGGAGCAGCTCGACTGTTGGGGATGGGTGGGCGACGACGTGTGGCTGGCCCACGGCATCTGGATCAACGACAACGAGATCGTCCGGCTGGGTTCAGCCGGGGTGGGGGTGGCCCACTGCCCGTCGTCCAACGCCCGTCTGGCCGCGGGCACCTGCCGGGTGGCCGATCTGGAGGCGGCCGGGGTGCCGGTGGGGCTCGGCGTGGACGGGGTGGCCTCCAACGAGGTGGGCGGCCTGTTCCCCGAGCTGCGCCAGTCTCTCTACGCCGCCCGGCTGCGGGCCATGGACGCCGGTGCCTTCATGCCGGCCGATGCCCTGCGGCTGGGCACTGTCGGCGGGGCGAGTTGTCTGGGAGTGGCCGACCGCTTGGGAAGCCTCGAACCGGGAATGGCGGCCGATGTGGCGGTGTGGCCCGGCGGCGACATCGCCGACGTGGTCGACCCCCTGGCCGGGCTGGTGCTCGGGCCCGACCGCCGGGTCCGTCATCTCTATGTGGGCGGCAAGCCCGTCGTCCACGACGGCCAGCTCCTGGGCTGCGATCTCACCGCCGCCCACGCCGATCTCGCCCGCCGAGCCCGCCGCCTCTGGGAGTAGACGTCCCCCGCTCTGCATCTGCGCCAATGGCGAGAACGGCCTAAAAAAGCTCCTTGCCCGTCAAGCGGCGCTCCAGCCCCCATTTGCCGCTGCCGAGTATCCCGATGGCCCATGCCCCCAAGAAGTGCATAATCGCAGTCTCACCACCGTGATGGAGAGTGTCGAAGCCTTGGCCTTCAACCCAGTAGTGAGGCCAGAGCCCCCGATCCAGGTGAACGATGAAATAAGACAATGCGGTCACGACCAGCATGGCACCAGCCGCCAAGCGGGTAAGCAGGCCCACCCCGATCATGAGTCCGGCCAGCAACTCGACGTAACCGGCGATGTCCACGAAAGGATCCAGTTCCTGATTGGCGGGAAAGTCCCAGAGCAGGAAGGTCTTCTGAATGCCGTGCATCAGGGTCATGA
>JAPYOC010000068.1 GCA_028278955.1 Candidatus Poriferisocius aerobius | reverse complement strand
TGCGGTAGCGTCGAGCTGTGCCTACGTTTGATGTTTCTTCTGAGCTGGACATGCAGGAGGTCCGCAATGCGGTGGACCAGGCGGCTCGGGAGATTCACAGCCGCTACGACTTCAAGAACACGGGCAGCGAGGTGGAGCTGGGCGACGGGGTGATCACGCTCCGGTCGTCGAGCGAGGACCGGCTAACGGCGGCCCGCCAGGTGCTGGAGGAGAAACTGGTACGGCGCAAGGTGTCGCTGAAGGGGGTCGCCTATGGGCCGGTGACCGACGCGGCCGGCGGAACGTTCCGCCAAGAGGCCGCTCTGGCTGCGGGCATATCGGCCGACAAGGCCCGGGAGCTGAACAAGTTCATCAAGAACCTGGGCATGAAGGGGGTCTCATCGCAGACCCAGGGCGGTCAGCTCCGGGTGAGCGCCAAGAAGCGCGACACGCTCCAAGAGGTGATTGCCGCCCTCAAAGAGGCCGATTTCGCCATCCCCCTCCAGTTCGGCAACTTCCGGGACTGACCGGCGCCCCGCAAAGGCGAGCGCTTAGTACGCCTGGGGAACCCAGTTGCCGGAGCGGAGGCGGCGGATGCGCTCCTCGGCGGGGGGGTGGGTGCTGAACAGGCTGCGGAAGTTAACCCGGCCGGTGAGAGGGTTGACGATGTAGTGCGACGCCTGCTCTACCGGCACCTCGACCGGGATGCGCTGGGAGGCGGCGTTGAGCTTCTCCAGTGCCCGGGCCAGCGGCTCGCCGTCGCCGATGAGGCGGGCCGCTGAGGCGTCGGCCTGGTACTCCCGGGTGCGGCTGATGGCCATTTGAATCAGGCTGGCGGCGATGGGGGCCAAGATGGCGGCAACGAGCACACCGACGATGTCGCCCATGCCCCGGTCGCGATCTCGCCCGCCGAACAAGATCATGCCCCACAACGCTATTCGGGAGGCGAAGGTGATGGCCATGGCGATGGCGGCGGCTACCGACCCGATGAGTATGTCGCGGTTGCGGATGTGGGCCAGCTCGTGGGCCAGCACACCCCGGATCTCGTCCCAGGTCAGGTGGTTGATCAGCCCCTCGGTGATGGCCACCGCAGCGTGCTTGGGATTGCGCCCGGTGGCGAAGGCGTTGGGCTGGGGGTTGGGGCTCACGTACAGCTTGGGCATGGGAATCTGGGCCTTGGCGGTGAGCTCCTCCATGATGGCGTGGTATTTCGGGAGCTGCTGGGGGGTGACCGGCACCGCTCGGGCCGAGGCAATGGCCAGCCGGTCGCTGAACCAGTACGAGCCGCCCACCACAAGCACTGCGACGACTATCCCGATCACCAGCCCGCCGCTGCCCCCCAGCAGCCAGCCGACGGCCACGAACAGCCCCGCCATCAGCACCAGCAGAAGAAATGTCTTGAACGTGTTCATGCTTGGGGTCACTCCAATTTGAAGATAAGGTTCTGGAGATCAGGCTATCGGCTGGCCGCGTCAATCTCTCCTCAGCGGTCGTAGTAGCCGGAGTGGATGTAGACGCAGGGGACGCTGGCTTCGGCGTACATCTCCACGTTGCGGGGATCGTCTTCGAGGGCGCACAGCAAATCGAAACCGTGCCGGCGGAGACTGGCCACCTCGGCGGCCTTGTAGCGGCGCGACGAGCCTCGGCTGTCGGGGGGCCGCAGGATCAGCAGATTCCAGCGGACGTTGTGTTTTTGCAGCCAGGCCAGCGTGTCGTCCAGCAGCGGCCAGGGTCGGGCGGTGAGGAGCACAACCGCGATGTCGCCCGCCAATGAGTTGACCAAGGCCACCGCCGCCTCCAGCGGGGGATCGTTGGCGGCGGCTCGGGTGCGGATCTCGTCCACCACCGACTGGTCGGCCAGGGTGGTGGTGTCGCCCAGGCTGCGGCCCTCGGCCACATCTCGCAGCAGGCGGCGCATGATCTTGCCCGAGCGGGTCTTGGGCAGGTCGGGAACCAGCACCACCGTCTTGGGCCGGGCGATGGCTCCCAGCTTGGTCGCCACGTGCTGGCGGACCTCCTCGCCCAGCTCGTCGGTGGCGTCGTGGCCGCCCCGCAAAATCACGTAGCCGATGATGGCCTGCCCGGTGGTGTCGTCATCTGCGCCCACCACGGCGGCCTCGGCCACCGCGGCGTGGTCCACCAGGGCCGACTCCACCTCGGTGGTGGAGATGCGGTGCCCGGAAACATTCATCACGTCATCCACCCGGCCCAGCAGCCACAAGTAGCCGTCGTCGTCGGCTTTGGCCCCGTCACCGGCGAAGTAGCGGCCCTCGAACCGGCTCCAATACGTCTCCCGGTAGCGTTCGGGATCGCCCCAGATGCCTCGCAGCATCGACGGCCACGGGCGGGTGATGGTGAGGTAGCCACCGCCCCGCTCCACCGGGCGGCCGTGATCGTCCACCAGCTCGGCGAACACCCCGGGAATGGGGTGGGTGGCCGATCCCGGCTTGGTGGTGGTGACGCCGGGCAGCGGCGAGATCATGTGGCCGCCGGTCTCAGTTTGCCACCAGGTGTCCACGATGGGGCAGCTCCCGCCCCCGATGTGGGTGTGGTACCACATCCACGCCTCGGGGTTGATGGGCTCGCCCACCGTGCCCAGCACCCGCAGGCTGGAGAGGTCGTGCTTGGCCGGCTCCTGGGCCCCCCATTTCATGAAGGTGCGGATGGCGGTGGGAGCGGTGTAGAGCTGAGTGACGCCGTAGCGCTCCACGATGTCCCACAGTCGATCTCGGCCCGGGGTGTCGGGGGTGCCCTCGTAGATCACCGACGTGGCCCCGTTGGCCAGCGGGCCGTAAACGATGTAGCTGTGGCCGGTGACCCAGCCGATGTCGGCCGCGCACCAGTACACGTCGGTGTCGGGCTTCAGGTCGAACACGTACTTGTGGGTGAACGCCACCTGGGTGAGGTAGCCGCCGGTGGTGTGCATGATGCCCTTGGGCTTGGCGGTGGTGCCCGAGGTGTACAACAAGTAGAGCAGCGCCTCGGAGTCCATGGGCTCGGGCCGACAGTGGGGGTCGGCGCCGGCCATGAGGTCGTGCCACCACAGGTCTCGGCCCTCGGCCATGTCGACGTCGGTGTCGCAGCGGTTGACCACCACCACGTGCTCGACCGAGGCTGCTCCCTGGCTGAGGGCGGTGTCCACGTTGGGCTTCAACATCGACGGAGCGCCGCGGCGGTAGCCGGCGTCGGCGGTGATGATGAGGCGGGCCTCGGCGTCCTCGCAGCGGTCGACGATGGCGTCGGGGGAGAAGCCGCCGAAGATCACCGAGTGGGCTGCTCCGATGCGGGTGCAGGCCAGCATGGCCACCGGCAGCTCGGGGATCATCGGCATGTAGATGGCCACCCGGTCGCCCGCGCCCAGCCCCAAGCTCTTGAGCACGTTGGCGAACTTGGACACCTCGGTGAGCAGTTCGACGTAGGTGATGGTGCGGGTGTCGCCCGGCTCGCCCTCCCAGTAGAAGGCGATCTTGTCGCCATGGCCTGCTTCTACGTGGCGGTCGAGGCAGTTGTGCGACACGTTGAGGGTGCCGCCGATGAACCATCGGGCGAAGGGCAGGTGCCACTCCAAGGTGGTGTGGAAGTCGGTGTCCCAGCTCAGCAGCTCTCGGGCCTGGCGGGCCCAGAACGACTCGTAGTCGGCGTCGGCCTCCTCGTAGAGCGAGCGGTCGTTGGCCAGCGCAGCCGCGGCGAATTCGGCGGCCGGGGCGAAGGTGCGGTCCTCTGTGTAATAGTCCTCGATGGTGGCATCGGCCATAGGTCAGTCCTTTCCAGCGCTCTCGCGAGACACTGCGGCGAGCCTATTTTCTTCTCACAAGTCGCACAATATTTTGCGACTTCGGGCTACACCAGCCAAATATAGTATCAGAATACCGCATTACCAAAAGACCATTTAGAACAATAGAACCAAGAATAAAGGGAACCAAGAATAAACTAGATTCCCATGAGTGATCTTCTGAACTCGCGAATATTCCTCCAAGTGTACAAGCTACAATTATAACTATGAGAATGCGAAAACTTTTCTTCCCTAGCTTAGAGGTAATTTCATATTCTCTCTTGAGTTTAGAAATACTAATAGAACTAAATAGTAAGATAGACAAGATCAAGATCGCAATAGAAGCTATAAACATTAATTTGAGAGAAACCGCGAGCCTTCGCTTGAGCATTGAAGATTGCCAGAAAGTGATATGCCGAAAGCTCTCACATGGGGTATAGTAGTATAATGCTGTCTTTGCATCAAGAGGGTTGATTGGCGGTTATGGATATTCGGGTTGCCACGCTGTGTGATTTTGCTCAGGTGCGGGAGGGGTTGCTGTTCGTGAGTTCGGCGGGCATCACCCGGGTGTATCGAGAGTCGTTTCCCGCACCCGTTGGGGTCATGCTGGCGCTGGTGCTGGAGATGTCGCCGGTGGAGGCAGCCGAATCCAGCAAAATCAGGGTGCAGGTGGAGGACGCCGATGGGCAGAAGCTGGCCGAGGTGGTGGGCGAGGTCCAGGTGAAGCTGGGGTCGGGCCATGATCCCGGCGAGATGGTCAACGTGCCGTTCGTGGCCGACTTCCGAGCCATGAAGCTGCCAGCGCCGGGCCGCTACCAGGTGGCCATCCACCCCGAGGCCGACGGGGCCAATCCAGTGGCGCTGGGGTTTCGAGCCGCAATCCGGCCCGCTCCCTGATCGGGGTCAGTTCGTGGCCGGTACCTCCCACTCGGCCACGGTGAATCCGCCTAGCCCGTCCGGGTCGAGCAGGGCCTCGGCCTCGATGGCCCGGCTGCGTCCGGCCAGCGCAGCCAGGTCGCCCCGGGCGGCCCCCGCTTGCCAGGCGGCACTGCCCTCGGCCACCAGCTTGTTGATGCCGTGGGCCTTGAGCCAGGCGGCTTGATCGGTCACCCGGGTGGGTTGGCAAACGGCCGAGAGCTGGTCGAGCGCCACCTCGCAGGTGATGTCTTGGGTGCCGGGGGCGGTCCATGGGTCGTCGCCCCGTTCATGGCCCCGGTAGGTACGCAGCCATTCGGGCCACGGGCGGGAGGCCATCTCCTCGGTGGTGCTCATGTAGTCGATGACCACCACCGTGCCTTGGCTCAAGATGGACAGGGCGTGGGCTAGCCAGGCACACGCCTGGTCTTGGCGGGGGGTCAGCCGGGTCTCAGAGCTTGCCGGGCGGTCGCCCACCTCGTCGCCGTCGGAGTCGAACAGGCGCAGCGGCAGGTTGTCGAGCAGCTCGTTGGCCAAGATCACCCCGGTGATCGGCCCGTGGGGCATGCCGGGGGTTGACTCTCCCACGGTGTGGGCGGATCGTCCTGCGGTGCTGCGCTCCACGTTGATCCAGCGCAGCGCCGGTGTGCAGTCGGGCTCGGCTGTGGCCACGGTGCGGGCCAGCGTGCCCGGCCCGGCGCCGGCGTCGATCACGGTGAAGGGATCGGGACAGCCCAACTCCTCCCAGCGGCGGTCCAGCATCCAGCCTATCACGGCGCCGAACAGCGGCCCGATTTCGGGGCTGGTGATGAAGTGGCCCCCTCGCCGTCCGGCCCGGCCCGATTCGTAGAACCCGTGTTCAGGGTCGTACAGCGCCCGTTCCATGAACTCGGCAAACTCGGTCATTTCACCGGGCGGGATCGGCCGCTTGTCACTGAGAACCCCACGGTTCCAGTATGGCGATGCTGGCAGCCGGGAACCTCAGCGATGCGCCTCATGTGCAATCTCAATACACTGTGGCCACCGGATGAGCGGAACTGCACGAATTGCCGTAGCCGGTACTGGAGGCACCATGACTGAGACCCCGATGACCCGGCCTGGCGAGGTTGCCGGTTGGCCGAAGCTGACCGTTGAGTACCGGACTGATCCGGCGGGCATCGAGCAGATTCTTCCGCCGGGGCTCACCCCAGGAGAGCCCATCGTGACGGTGGGGGTGTACTGCGTGCCGGTGTTGGGCGAACCGGAATACGGCGTCAGCGTCAAGGTGCCGGCGAGCTGGAAGGGCGTCAGCGGTCAGTACAGCCTGGGTTTGGGCATCGATCAGGAGGCCGCCATCTTCATCAGCGGCGAGACCAACGGCCAGCCCAAATACCCGTGCGACATCCGCTTCTACCGCCTGGGCAACCGGGTGGGGGCACGCACCACCCATCAGGGCTACACGTTCATCGAGTTCGAGGGCGATGTGACCGCAGCGGTGCAACCAAAGGCCGGCGAGTTCACCGAGCACGAGTGGTGGACCAAGTACTCCCGGGCCATCGGCGGCGCGGAGAAGGAGTACGACTTCCCGCCCCACGTCGTGGACGTGGCCACCACCTTCGAGCAGGCCCACGTGGAGGAGATCGACGGCGAGCTGCGCTTGCTCGACAGCCCCTGGGATCCCGTGGCCCGCTACTTCCCTATCGTCGAGCAGCTCTCGGCCCGGTTGGTGACCAACCGGATGATCGACCGGACGAAGCCATACCCCCTGCGTACGGCGAGGAGCCGCAACGCCGCGAGCGGCGTCGCTGGCGAGCAGGACACGCGCGATTATTTCTGCGACACACCACTAGTGGTTGGTTAGAACGACAAGCCGACCAAGCGCTCGCTGAGGTTCCACAGCGCGGCCTCAGTGGACGGGTTGTAGATGTGGGGGGCGTAGCCGATTTCGCTGGTCCCCGGCTCGGCTAGGTTGCAGTCGGTCAGGTACTTGCCGTTGTGGTTCGCCAGTTCCGGGGCGGTTGCCGCCCACACCTGGGTGGCGGCGCCGGACTCCAGGGTCTTGTATTGAAAGCCCTGGCCTGAGGATGAACTGGCCTTGATCCGGGCATTCATGGCTTCCGTCATCTCGTCGGTCATGTGCCGGCCCAGGTTGGTGGGTATTGCGCCGGGGTGCAGCGACAGCGAGACCAGCTCGGGGCCGAAGCGCCGGGCCAGCTCGGCGGCGAAGTGGACGTTGGCGCTCTTCGACCGGCCGTAGGCGGCCCAGGGGTCGTAGGGGGTGTGCTCGAAGTTGGGGTCTTCGAGGTCAACGTCGCAGATGCGATGGCCGCCGGAGGAGACGGTGACCACCCGGGGGCTCTCGGCTTGGCGCAGGAGCGGCAGCAGCCGGGCGGTGAGGGCGAAGTGGCCCAAGTGGTTGGTGCCGAACTGCATCTCAAATCCGTCGGTTGTGCGGGTGAGCGGGCAGGCCATCACCCCGGCGTTGTTCATCAGCACGTCGATGCGGTCGAACTGGTCGGCGGCTTCAGCGGCGAAGCGTTCCACGCTGGCCAAATCGGAGAGGTCGAGTTGGTGCGTAGACAGGTCGGCGTCGGGAACTGATGAGCGGATGCGGTCGGCGGCCTCGAGATTGGCCTGGGCGTTTCGAGCCAGCATCGCTATCCGGGCTCCGCGGGCAGCCAGCACTCGGGCCGACTCTTCTCCCAGTCCGCTGGATGTGCCGGTGATCGCAAAGATCTGACCCGACAGGTCCAGTCCGTCAACAACCTCTTCGGCGGTGGAGTCTCGATTGAACGAACTCATGGGGCGGCCTCCTCGTCAACATTGGCCTGTCAACATTGGGGAAATTAGGGAAGTTGGGAAGATAGCCCACAGAGGGGCAAGCTGTCGATCAGCGAGGCTCGGCTAGATCCACGACCTCCAGATCGGTGTGGCGGGCCATGGCATCGAAATCGCCGTCGGCATGGAGAACCGGAACCCCGGAGTGGATGGCCACCGCAGCGATCAGGCAATCCAAGAGCTTTCGAATGGTGTCGCCTCTTCTACGGCAGGAACGATAGACAGCGGCGGCGTTGTCGTAGTGCAAGGGGTGGGTGGGAAGGACCACGGCTCGGGCCAGAAGCCGTTTGAGTTCCTGCTCGTGGGTGTCGTCACGGGCCCCGGCTACAACTTCCAGCCTCACTGCGTCGGTAATCGCTAGTTCGGTTTCGGTAGTTATCAACAACCTCAGTCTGAGGTGCGAGTCGCTTCCCGTGTTGCGGAGGTACTCGATCCACGCAGAGGTATCGACGAGTATCACCAGCCGTCGGTGGTTCGCATTTCGTTGAGTTCACCTTCCCATCCGGTTCCCTGCATCTGAAGGGCCTCTTCGACCGTGAACGGCTTTATAGCTACCTGGTTCAGGGCAAAATTGACGGCCTCCCGCTTGGTGCGCAGCTGGTAAAGCCGCATGACCTCAGCGCAGGCCTCCTCGTCAATGTCGATATTTGTCCGAGCCATGAGCGCAGGATACACCACTTATACACCATCTATGCACCACCTATGCACCAAAAAAGCAGGATTTTCTTGGGCGACCGGTCGGGGGCTGGCCGAGCTGGGGCTCAGAGTTCGAAGCGGTAGCGGATGGGGCAGCGGTCGACATGGTTGACCATCACCCGCGCCAGCCATTTGGGTTCTTCGGTGAGCTCGAGGTCGCGGGTGTGGCGGGCGATGGCGGCGGCGGTTTCTTGAAGCTCGGCTCGCGCCAGCGCCTGACCCAGGCAGAAGTGCGGGCCCATGCTGAAGGTGAACGACCAGGTTGTCGGGTCGCGGGTGATGTCGAACCGGTCGGGATCGGAGAAGCGGGCCGGGTCGCGGTTGGGGCCGCCGATGATGATGCTCAGCGGCTCCCCTGCTTCGAAGCGGAGTCCTGCGGCTTCGGTGTCGGCGTTTGCTTTGTTGCCGCTGGCATAGAACGCGGGCCGGTAGCGGAGCACTTCTTCCACGGTGCCTCTTTTGAGTTCCTCGGGGTCTTGGCGCAGCAGTTCGAGCTGGTCGGGATGGCGGGCGAGTTCTAGGAACGTGCTGGTCATCATGCTGGATGTGGTCTCGATCGCACCCCCGAAGATGTTGGTGAACAACACGATCAACTCGTCGCGGCTCAGCCGGTGGCCGTCTTCTTCGGCGGCGATCAGCCGGGTGAGCAGGTCATCGCGGGGTTTCGAGCGCCGGCTCTCTACTAGGTCGCCCACGAATTCCATCAATGCCGCGAATGTGGCGTTGGCCTTGTCCCGGGTTTCCTGAGTCACGTTAGGACCGAAGGCATCAGCGGCCCCGCCTGCCATCTGCTGGCCGATACTGGCAGCCTCTTCCATGTCGATGTCCAGGAATGACACGACCGACATGAAGGGAATCAAGGTGATCTCTTTTCTGACGTCGAACTCCCCGGTGTCGGCATGGCGTTCGAGCAGCGACCGCAGGTGCTCACGGGTCACCGGGCGTACCTTCTCCACCGACCTCGGAGTCAGGGCTCGGCTGGCCAAGCTCCGGATCCGGCGGTGGTCTGCGCCGTTGAGGGCGCCGATGGAGTGCAGCGGGATGACCGGTGCGGTTGTCTGCGACACGCCCAAAATACTAGAACACCTTCGACAAAAATCAAGGGAGGAACGGGAATATTTTTGTCGACACCGATTGGTAGCGCTGGACGGGATCACTCTTCATCGGGTATGAGATCGAGATGTGTCGGGTTCCAGATGATTTTAGCGATGTCTAAGTATAACTTTTGGCGAGACTCGATGTCAGTCTTTGTGAAGGAGTCGGGGTAGGCTTGAAACTCAAGGCTGTGAGTTTCACACAACCGACGGAAGCTGGGGTTGTTCTCGTAGGCTCTTGGGTGTAGCGATTGGGCCAGCGGGTTTTGTCCGTAGTAGTGCTGAATTTTTTTCTTGTATGGCATATCGCCGTAGCTGGCGTTGAAGTCCTTTCGCAGGAGCACGAGATCTTCTAGTTTGTTCCGCTGCTCTTGGAATTCGAAGTCATTGGAGAATTCACTGGTATGTCGATCGAATTTTTCGGCCTAGATGTGTTCAATCTCGAATGGGTATTTTTTCGACTTGTCGAGATAGTCAGTGAATGTCCCGCTTTTTCCTAGTTCATTATCGAGCCAAGCAGTCATCCGAGCCAGGATGTAACGGATATGACTTCCGTTTCGCTGCGTGAGGTTGTACGTTTTGATCCCATCAAGATGTTCCCATTCGTTCTCAAGCCAGCGGGCAAGAGCATACCGGATTTTGTCGACCGGCTGGTTGCGTAGTTGCTTGATCAGGTTGAACATCGTGTAGACGACAGTGGAATAGCCGAAGTTACGGTAATTTACCATTCTTCGCACGACATAGATATCAAGAGCTCCGGCAACCAGAGCTGCTTTCTTATCGAAAGTTGCGTCATCATCTTCTGGTGTGACTGCTGCGAGGATCACCGGGATCTGTAGTGTAAAACCGTTTTTAGCGTTGTAGAAGACGGCTTCAAGCCCAGGTTGCAACTCGCCTGACGCGTGAAGCAGTTGGAGATAACGTTCGCTGAGCTTGAGGAACTCCACCTCCACAAAGCGACGATAGTCTGCACTGCTCTCAAGTCCGAGATTGCTTGCGTTATCGCGTACCCACTTGTGGAAGGCGGTTCCGATGATGTCGAAGTCACCGAGCTTCGCGTTGGTTTTGCGCTCTCGCTGGGTTTGGGCGTAGTTACCGCGAAGCTATGCCTTGATAAACTCGAAGTCAGCATTTTTTTTGGCATCGACAAGATCTGTGACCCTTTTGCGCCAGGAATCATTGAGGCTGCGGATGACTTCTTCGTTGCCGACGCGTGCCAGCAAATAGCTTTTCAGCATATCGGTGTTGCTCAAGCGGAGACCTCGATCGTTCATCGTCTCGAAGATCTCTAGAGCCATGTCCTGATTTGGAGCACCGATATCTACAAGAATAACTCGGTGCTGTAGCCAGTCGGCGAAGTAAGACAGTGTCTTACCTTGAA
Source organism: Candidatus Poriferisocius aerobius (assembly GCA_028278955.1). Classification (GTDB taxonomy): domain Bacteria; phylum Actinomycetota; class Acidimicrobiia; order Acidimicrobiales; family Bin134; genus Poriferisocius; species Poriferisocius aerobius. The sequence goes on along the minus strand of JAPYOC010000068.1, from coordinate 627 downwards.
GATTGCTGGGGTACCGCTCGCTGATTGTCTGGTACCTATTCCAAAGGTTGCGAATAGATTCGGGTTTGTCGCTTGGGTCGAACTCTTTCCTCTCAAAGATAGCCTCCATGCAGCCCTGTCGTTCTTCGACATCTATATTGAATGTCTTACTCCCGAATTCTGTCGAGAAGATCAGCGAGTTGAGATAATTCGCTTCCTGGAGGTTATCTTCAATCATAAGCTGGCGGATGTAGATCAACAAGAGGGTGAGTGTCGTTATGCGTTGTTGACCGTCCACCAGATATCGGATGCCATCTCGATTTGCAGTGACGATTGGGCCAAGGAAATTGGTTCAGGCTGTGGCAGTATCGTTGAAGTGTTTGACGATGTTGAAGAACTCGTCGAGGTCAGGGGTGGGGAAGATGGCATCGGGGCCCTCGGGAGCGACGGCAGTGAAGGGCGACTCGTAGACGCGGCCGGCATCGATGGCACCGTGTTCGGTGAGGTAGTCGATGACGAGGTTGACGAATGTGATCTGGTTTCGGGTGTAGTTCTTGTTGTCGAGGAATGCGGCGAAGGCGCCTTTGGCGGCGGCCCGGTCTAAGCCGACGATGGAGCGGATGAACAGGCCGAAGCTGCCAGCGCGTT
>JAPYOC010000067.1 GCA_028278955.1 Candidatus Poriferisocius aerobius | reverse complement strand
GGGCCAGCCCCAGTTCGGGGTAGAAGTGGGGGTCGCGGGCGGCCACGATGCCGTCAACGGTCAGCCAGCCGGCGTGGCGATGATCGGGGTGCAGCCGCCATCGCCGCCAGGGATCGTGGCCCAGCACCACGTCGGGGCGCAGGACCCGGATCCATGATGCCACCTGGCGGCGGGGCTCTGAGCCGGACTCCAGCTCTCCGTCCACCCAGCCCAGGAACACCACCTCGCCCTCCGCCCCCAGCCGCCGGGCCGCAGTGCGCTGCTCGTCTTGGCGCACCGCCACCAGCTTGTCGAGGTCGGCGTCCAGATCCCACGTGCCCTTGGAGCCATCGGTACACACCAGCAGGCTCACCTCGCAGCCGCGGGCGGCCCATTTGGCCAGCGTGGCCCCGGCTTGCAGCTCGATGTCGTCGGGGTGGGCGCCGATGGCCAGAGCCCGCTCGGGCGTGGCCAAGTCTTGGGATTTCACGACCTCACGGCCAGTTCTCTGAGATCGGCGGGAAGGTCGATGTCGAGGCCGAGGGCCGGGTCGCGCAGGATCCTCAGGCTGCGCCCCAAGCGCTGGGCCTCGGCGAAGTGGCGGGCAAACGAGCCCTTGCCGTAGGCGAACTCGAAGAGACAGTCGCTGGGCAAAGCAATCACGTTGGTGCCGTCGTTGCGGCGGTCGGGCACCAGTGTCACCCCGGGCCAGTCGCCCAGCGGGGCCAGCGATCCGGCCTGCGGCAGGTCGCCATGGGCCACGATGACCCGCTCGTAGCCCGCATCCCGCAAGTGGTCCACCCCGCTGCGCACCGCGCCGTTCAGCCCGGTGCCGGGGCGCCACACCACCGCAGCGCCCACCGAGTCGGCCCAGTCGGCCACCACGCGGTCGTCGCACACCACCGCGGCAGGAAGCGGCCCGGCCGACTGGACCACATGGGTGGCCATGTCGCGGGCCAGCTCGGCCCGTTCAGCGGCCCCGAGGGCGGGCGCCAATCGGTCCTTGGCCGCGGCGAAGGCCTTCACCGGGATCAGCACCGCCGCCTGATGTGGGCTCACCCGCAGGAGTCTAAGGCCAACCGTTCCGACAACCCGCAGCTCTACTGTGGCCGCGGCCTACAAGGGTTGGCGGACCCTGGCCCGAGAAGGCGGCAAGCTTTGTTGTGGATTGCACGAGTGGCGTGGCACAATAGTGGCCATGTCGACTGAATCGCTCCGGACTGTGCGAGATGGCTTCTCTGATTTCGTCGAAAGGGTTCATGGCCAACATGAACGCATCGTCATCACCCGCAACGGAACGCCCGCGGCAGTGCTCATGAGTCCGGAAGATCTCGAATCGCTGGAGGAAACCCTGGCGATCCTGGCCGATCCCGATGCATTGGAGGCCATCGTTCAGGCCGAGTGTGAGGTCGCCGATGGCGATGTGGTTCGCGGCGTGGAGGCCCTCAGAGCGCTTCGGCCACAGTGAATGTCGAACGGTATCGGATAACGTTCGCTCGCTCTGCGGCCACCGCGGTCGCCGAGCAGCTTCCAGAATCCGTCGCTTCAGCCGTCATCGAGTTGGTTGCGGGCCCTTTGGCTGAGACGCCTCGTAAAGTCGCGACACCGCTAACGGGCGATCTTAAAGGACTATGGGCCGCGCGTCGGGGCACGTTTCGAGTCGTGTTCCGGATCGATGACAGCCGCAGGGAAATAGTGGTGCTGCGAGTGGCCCACCGCCGACACGCTTACCGGTCCTTTGAGGCCTGAAGCGGCAGATTTGATCCCGCCGTCTACGCTTGATGCCTATGTCGAGCCGGGTTGCGGTCATCGGCGGCGGATCGTGGGGCACCACGGTCGCCCATCTGGCTGCGCACAACGAGCCCACCATCTTGTGGTGCCGGGATCCCAACACGGTGGCCGCGGTGAACGAACGCCACGCCAATCCCCGCTATCTGGCCGGCTTCGGCCTGCACCCCCGCCTGCGAGCCACCGCCGACCTGGAGCAGGCGATATCGGAGGCCGAGGTGGTGGTGATGGGTGTTCCGTCCTCGGTGTTCCGACCGGTTATGGAACAGGTGGCCCCTCATTTGCGGCCGTGGGTGCCGGTGGTGAGCCTCACCAAGGGGCTGGAGCAGGGCACCCGCCGGCGCATGACCGAGATCGTCAACCAGGTGGCGCCCGCCCACCCGGTGGGAGCGCTCACCGGCCCCAACCTGGCCAAGGAGATCCTGGCCGGCCACGCCGCCACCTCGGTCATCGCCATGGCCGACGACACGGTGGCCACCGCCCTCCAAGAGGTGTTCACCACCGACCTGTTCCGGGTCTACACCAACGACGATGTGGTGGGCTGCGAGCTGGGCGGCACCCTCAAGAACGTCATCGCCCTGGCCTCGGGCATGGTGGATGGCCTCGGGGCCGGGGACAACACCCGGGCCGCAGTGATCACCCGGGGGCTGGCCGAGATGGGCCGGTTGGGCACGGCAATGGGCGGTCGGGCCGACACCTTCGCCGGGTTGGCCGGCATGGGCGACCTGCTGGCCACCTGCATGAGCCCCCAGAGCCGGAATCGCCATGTGGGCGAGCAGCTCGGACGGGGTCGAAAGCTCAAAGAGGTTCTGGCCGAGATGGACCAGGTGGCCGAGGGGGTGTTCACCGCCGGGGTGGTGGTGGAGCTGGCCGCCGTACACGAGGTGGAGATGCCCCTCAGCGGGGAGGTGTTCGCGGTGATCAAAGGCACGCGCACCGCCGCTCGGGCGACCAAGGTGCTGATGGGGCGCCAGTCCCGCCCCGAGCCTGAGGCCGGCCACCCCAAGACATCCCCACTTCGCCGAGTCTGGCGATTCGTCAGGCGCTCGCCTCGATGAGCACCAGGCCCCTCGACGTTCTGGGAGCGCCGGGGTGGGGGGAGGTGGACGCCCGCGGATTGGTCCAACCCGGTGCCAAAGAGTGGGCGCTGGATTGGTGGGTGGGAGCGTCTGACCGCTGGCGCCGGGCATCCCAGGAGGCCGCAGTGCGCCAGAGCGAACTGGGTGCCGGTGCGGTGGTGGAGACCCGCATGAAGGTGCCCGACGGCGATGCAGTGCAGCGGGTGTGGGCGGTGGCCGCCGGGGGTGGACCGGCGGTGGCAGTGGTGCAGGTTGGCAACGAGGCCGCCACCGCTTTCGCGGCGGCACTGGTGGTGGAGGCGCCGGGAGCAGCGCTTGCGGTGGACCGGACCGGTGTGGCCGTCGGAGCAAAGCCGGTCTTGGCCTGGGACCGTGCCCCGGTGGGCGCGGCGGTCGGCCATGGCGCCGTCAAAGCCCTGCTCGACGCCGAAGGCGGCACTGCCACAGGATTGGACCACAAAGGCCGCGACCTGGCCGCCATGGTGTGGCCGCTGCCCCACACCGCTCGGATGGCCGTCAGCGCATCGCTCGGCCGAGGCGCGCTCCCGCCCCCGGCCGATTTACCCGATGCCGATGCGGTGCTGCGGGGCTGGCAGGTGCATCTGGAGCGGGGGGCGCGGATCGAAGTACCCGACGATGCGCTGGCCCGGCGCATCGACCGCAACCGGCGCCGCTGGCTGGGGCGCACCGGTCGCATGGAGACGGCCGACGTTGCCGAGCTCTGCGAGCTGTCGGTGCGGCTCGACCATCACGGCTACCACGACGACGCCGCGGTGGTGCTAGACGAGATCGCCGCCCGCTGGACCACCGAGGCGCCGACGGAGCGGCTGAGGGCGTTCGGCGTCCACCACGACCTGACCGGCGACCAGCAAGCCGCCATCCGATTTGCCGAGCCGGTGGCCGAAGCGGTTGAGGCCGCGGCCCGGATGGGCGCAGAGGTGCCGTTGGCACCGGTCGAGCGGCTTCTGATCGCCGCCGGCCAGGATCGGGCGGCCCAGGATCTCCGCCGCCTTGATGTGCGGCCGGCTGCCACACCCTCCGAGGGGTTGCGGGCCGAGCTGGTGGCCGACCAAGGCGAAGAGCTGCTGGTGGCACCCGGCTATCGACCGGTATGGCGGGGCGGTCCCTTGGCCGCGTACGGGCTGCCGACCCGATTCGGCCCGTTGTCGTATGCGGTCCGCTGGCACGGTCCCAACCCGGCACTGCTGTGGGAGTTGGACGGCCGCCCCGGCCCGGTGCCAGTCAGCCTCCGTGCCCCCGCCTTGGACCGAAGCTGGTCGAGCGACCAGCCGACCGGAGAAACGCTGTTGGCGACATCCCGTTCGCTACCTTGGTGAGATGCGGGCCGCACGCAAGTCGGCTGTCCCCGGCTTGGCGGTCGAGCGCCGTCTGTGGGCCGAGGGCCGCCAGGTGGTCGTGGGTATGGACGAGGTGGGCAAGGGCGCATGGGCCGGCCCCCTCACCCTGGTGGCGGCGGTGCTGCCCGCCGACCGAAGGGTCTACCGAATACGGGACTCCAAGCTCTTGACCGAAGACGAGCGGGAGGGGCTGTTCAACCGGATCGCCGAGTGGTGCGTGGCCTGGTCGGCGGGCCACGCCAGCAACGACGAATGCGACGAACTCGGC
>JAPYOC010000066.1 GCA_028278955.1 Candidatus Poriferisocius aerobius | reverse complement strand
CCACCACCACCGCCTCGGCGCCCTCCGGGCGGTTCGCCAGGGTGAGCGGCACGCCCAGCTCGTTGTTGAACGACATCGGGCTGGCGTGGGTTGGCCGGTCGGCGCCGATGGCCGCAGCCGCCATGTCCTTCACCGAGGTCTTGCCCACCGACCCGGTGATGCCCACCACCGGGCCGTCGAATGCGCTGCGGGCGTAGTGGCCCAGATCGGCCAGGGCGGCGGCGGTGTCGTCCACCGCCACGGCACTGGCCCCTCGGGGCGCCTCAGCGGTCAGATAGGCGGCGGCCCCGGCGGCCAGCGCGTCGGCGATGTAGTCGTGGCCGTCTCGCTCGGCCACCACCGGCACGAACAACTCGCCCGGGGCCAGAGTCCGGGAGTCTATGGACGCCCCGGACACCTCGACGTCAGGACCGAACAGGCGACCGCCCACCGCCCAGGCCACCTCCGACGCCATCAGTCGCACGCATGTAGCTTCCCACTGCTGGGGCAACCGGTGGGGTACCGTCGGGCTGTGGGAACCCCAACCCGCTTGGTGCTGCTCTTCGGCGGCCGCTCGGCCGAGCACGATGTGTCGTGCGTCTCAGCCCGCCATGTGGCTGCCGCGGCCGACAAAGACCGGTTCGAGGTGGTGGCACTGGGCATCACCCGAGAGGGGCACTGGCGGCTGGCCGTGCTGGCAGACCCCCTTCCCGACCGGTTGGACGCCGATGGCCTCCCCGTGGCCCCGGCCGAGATCTTCGCCGAGCCCGACACGGTGGTGTTCCCCCTGATACACGGCCCCATGGGCGAAGACGGCACGATTCAGGGCCTGCTGGAGGTGGCCGACGTGCCCTATGTGGGATCGGGGGTGCTGGCTTCGGCGGTGTGCATGGACAAGGCCATGGCCAAGCTGGTGTGCGCCCAGCACGGCCTCCCCCAATGCCGCTACCGAACGGCCTCGGCCGACGACCCTCCAGAAGAGGTGGCTGAGCAAGCCGTCGCCGAGTTGGGGCTGCCGCTCTTCGTGAAGCCGGCCAACATGGGCTCGTCGGTGGGGGTCAGCCGGGCCACCGCCGTATCCGAGACGGTCGAAGCGCTGGAAGCAGCCCGCCACTACGACCACACGCTGATCATCGAAGAGGCTGTCACCGGCCAAGAGATCGAGGTCTCCGTACTGGGCAACCGCGACCCCGAGGCGTCGGTACCCGGCGAGATCGTGCCCGGCGCCGAGTTCTACGACTACGCCGACAAGTACCTCGCCAACGGCGCCACGCTGCTGGTGCCCGCCCCGATCCCCGAGACCGCCGCCCAACAGGCCCAGCGCCTCGCGATCTCCGCCTACCGCGCCCTGCGGTGCGAGGGCATGGCCCGGGTGGACTTCCTCTATGAACCCGAGGGCCGGGGCATGCTGCTCAGCGAGGTCAACACCATTCCCGGCTTCACCCCCATCAGCATGTTCCCCAAACTGTGGCAGGCCTCGGGCCTCCCCTACCCGCAGCTCATCGAGGCTCTGGTCGACCTGGCCGTCGAGCGCTGCGAGCACCGCCGCCGACACCGCCGCACCGACCGCTGAGCTGACGGCCCGCCCCGCCGCGAGCGGCGTCGCTGGCGAGCAGGACACGCGCGATTATTTCTGCGACACACCACTAGGGAAAAGCAGCTGGGTTTGGTAGAACACTGCGGTGATCTCTGAGGCGCTGGCCGGCAAGCGGCTGGCGGTCACCGGCACGACCGGGTTCTTGGGCACCGCTCTGGTGGAGCGGCTGCTGCGCTCTGTGCCCGAGGTGGAGCTGGTGCTGCTGGTGCGCCCCGGTCGCCGGGGCGCAGAGCAGCGCATCCGCCGGGAGATCATCCGCAACGACGTGTTCGACCGGCTGCGCAACGAGCTGGGCCGTGACGAGCTGGAACGGCTGTGCCGGGAGCGGATCACCGGCGTGGCCGGCGACGTGGGCGTCGACGGCCTGGGGCTGGACGAGGCCGGCCGGGCGCTGATCGCCGGCTGCGACATCGTCATCCACTCGGCCGCGGCGGTGGCCTTCGACAATCCGCTGGACACTGCGGTGGAAGTCAACCTCATGGGGCCGGTTCGCCTAGTACAGATGCTCAACGAGATGGGGGCGCGCCCCCACTTCATCGCGGTGTCCACCTGCTATGTGGCCGGCAGCCGCCGAGGCAACGCCCCCGAGCAACCCCTGGCCGACGGCCCCATGTATGTGCCGGTGTCGTGGCAGGACGAGGCCGAGGCCAGCCGCCGTCGGCGCATCACTACCGAGACTGAGAGCCGCGACCCCGCCCGCCTCGAGGAGTTCCGCAGCCGGGCCCGCCACGAGCTGGGCGCGGCCGGCACCCCGGCGCTGGCCGCCAAGACCGAGCAGCTCCGCAGCCGCTGGGTCCACGACCAGATGGTGGAGGCGGGCCGGTCGCGGGCCGCCTCGCTGGGCTTCCCCGACGCCTACGCCTTCACCAAGGCGCTGGCCGAGACCGCAGTAGCCGAGATCAAGGGCGATCTGAAGGTCTCCACCGTGCGACCGTCGATCATCGAGTCGGCCTACGCCGAGCCCTTCCCGGGGTGGATCCGGGGCTTCCGCATGGCCGAGCCCATCATCATCGGCTACGGCCGGGGGCTGCTGACCGACTTCCCCGGCATCCCCCAGGGAGTGCTGGACGTGATCCCAGTAGACTTGGTGGCCGCGGCCATCTGCGCGGTGGCCGCCCGGGGCCACGACCCCGACCAACCAATCGTCCAGGTGGCGTCGGGCGCGGTGAACCCGTTCCGGCTGAACCAGCTGGTGGACTTGGCCCACGGCTGGTTCAGCGAGAACCCCATCTACGACGACCGCGACCAGCCCATCCCCCCGCCTAACTGGACCTATCCGGGCCGGGGCCGGGTGGTCCGCCAGCTCAAGCGGCTGCGGACCGGGCTGAACGCCGGCGAGCGGGTGCTGGGGAGGCTGCCCATCCGGGGCCGCCAGGCCGAGATCACCGCCGACCTCGACGAGCGCCGCGATCGAGTGGAGCGGGCCCTGGGCTACGTGGAGCTCTACGGGGCCTACACCGAGTGCGAGGCCCTCTTCGGCGTGAAGCGGCTGCTGGAGTTGTGGGACAGCCTGGACCACGACGACAAGGAGCTGTACTGCTTCGACCCCCGGATCATCGACTGGCCCCACTACGTGACCGACATCCATCTGCCCACTGTGGTGGCCCAGGGCCGGGTCAAGACCGCTCCGTCGGAGCGGTCGGGGCCGTCCCGCAAAGACCGCCAGCGGTCCCGGGTGCTCGCTCCCGGCCGGCACATGGCGGCGTTCGACTTGGAGAACACCGTGATTGCCGCCAACGTGGTCATGGCCTACGGCTGGCTGGCCACCCGACGGCTGCCGCTGGACGAGCGGGCCCGGCTGGTGGCCAAGACCTTGCTGGAGGCCCCTTCGCTTCTGGCGCTGGACCACCGGGACCGCAGCGACTTCCTCCGCTATTTCTACCGCCGCTACCAGGGCGCCCCGATCGAGCAGATGGCCGAGGACTCCGGCGAGATGTTCAGCGACCTGATCTTGGCCCAGTCCTACCCCGCCGCCATCCGCCGGGTGCGCCAGCACCGGGCGGCCGGGCACACCACGGTGCTCATCACCGGCGCACTGGACTTCATCGTAGAACCGCTGCGCCCGCTGTTCGACCACATCGTGTGCGCCGAGCTGGCCCAGTCCCACGGCGCCTACACCGGGCAGCTGGCCTCGGTGCCGCCCACCAGCGAGTCGCGGGCCGAGGTGCTGCGGGATTTCGCCAACGCCGAGGGGCTGCTGCTGTCAGAGTCGGTGGCCTACGCCGACTCCGCCAGCGACCTAGCCCTGCTGGAGGCGGTGGGCTACCCGGTGGCGGTGAATCCCGAGCCCAAGCTGGCCATGCTGGCCCGCAAGCGGGGCTGGCTCATCGAGCACTTCGACAAGGCGCCCGGCGGCCCCCGCAAGCTGCTGCCCATCGGCTCCCGAAAGGCGTCATGAAGCCTCCGGCGATGCTGCCCGCTGGCCCCCCGAAAGCGTGGAGGAACCGGGCATGAAAGACCGGGTCCGACCCACACCCCGCCCCGGCATGGTGCTGCTGCTCAGCGA
>JAPYOC010000065.1 GCA_028278955.1 Candidatus Poriferisocius aerobius | reverse complement strand
CGTCGAGCACCACCATCTGGGCGGCGTAGCCGAAGGTGGAGTGGATGACGGGGTTCTCCACCCCGTCGGACAGCTTGTTGGTCCAGTCCACCCGGTACTCGCCGCAGTAGTCCACCCCGGGCCGGCACCCGTCGGCCCGCGCGGCCCGGCAGGCGTCGGCCACCGACCCGGCGCCCATCAGCGTGCCCCGGCTGCCGGTGGTCTGGCCCGCGCCCAGCTCGTAGGTGGTGTCCACCACTACCCGCACCCGATCGGCGCTCACCCCCAGCTCGGTCACCGCCACCTGCTGGACCACGGTGTGGATTCCCTGGCCCATCTCCGTCCAGCAGTGGCGCACCTCCACGCCGCCGCCTCGGTGATAGTCGTCGTCGAAGCGCACCACGGCTTTGGCGATCTCCTTAAAGCCGTTGCCCAGCCCGGAGTTCTTGAGGCCGAGCCCCAGCCCCACCGACTTGCCGGCCGCCCGAGCCTCGTCCCAGGCCGGCTTGACCGCCTCCAGGCAGGCCCGGGCCCCCAGCGAGCCGTCGTCCATGATCTGGCCCGGCCCCCAGATGGCGCCGGGGGCCACCGCGTTGCGCGACCGCATCTCCCAGCCGTCGATTCCCACCGCCTCGGCCAGGCGGTCCACGACCCCCTCCATGGCGAACTGGGCCTGATTGGCCCCGAAGCCCCGAAAGGCGCCGCACACCGGGTTGTTGGTGCGAGCGGCGACCGCTTCCACGTCGATGTTGGGCACCGAGTAAGGACCGCTGGCGTGGCCCGCGGCCCGCTCCAGCACCTTCATGCCCACCGAGGCATACGGGCCGGAGTCGCCCACCATCTGGGCCCGCAGCGCGGTGAGCTTGCCGTCGCCGTCGCAGCCGGCCCACATCTCGATGCGGATGGGATGGCGCTTGGGATGCATCCGCAGCGACTCCTCCCGCGACAGGGTACACAGCACCGGGCGGCCCAGCAGCCAGGCGGCCAGCGCGGTCTGGGCCTGGTTGGACATGTCCTCTTTGCCGCCGAACGCCCCGCCGTTGCTCACCAGCTCCACGGTGATCTGCTGGGGGTCGACGCCCAGCACCGAGGCTATCTGGTCGCGGTCGTCCCACACCCCCTGGCCCCCCGAGTAGACGTGCATGGTGCCGTCGCCACCGGGCACCGCCAGGGTGGACTCCGGCTCCAAGAAGGCGTGCTCGATGCGCTGGGTCTGGAACACCTCGTGGACGGTGTGGGCGCTGGCCGCCAGCGCAGCGTCCACGTCGCCCCGGGCGTACGCCGAGCGGGACAAGACGTTGCCGTCGAGCTGCCACACCGCATCGTCGGCGCCGTTGGCCACCGCCGCCACCGGGTCGGTGATAGGGGGGTGGACCTCGTAGGTCACCTGCACGGCTTCGGCGGCTCGGCGGGCGGTGGCCCGGGTGTCGGCCACCACCATGGCCAGCACGTCGCCCACATAGGAGGTGCGGCCCCCCTCGGGGATGAACACCGGCCAGTCCTTGTGAATGATCCCCACCCGCAGCTCGCCGGGCACCCGGTCGGCGAGGAACACCGCCTCCACGCCGTCCATGGCGTCGGCCGCGGAGGTGTCTATGCGCACGATGTCGGCCCGGGCGTGCTCCGACAGGAGTAGCGCGCCATGCAGCAGGCCCTCGGGGCGCAGGTCGTCGATGTAGCGCCGGTCGCCCAGGGCCAGCTCCCGGGCCTCGTACTTGATGCCCCGGCTGCCCACGCCGCCGGGCACCGCGGCCTCGGGCGTCTCGCCCCGGGCCAGCGCCTCCACCGCATCGAGGATCTTGGTGTAGCCGGTGCAGCGGCACAGATGGCCGCCCAGATGCCGGGAGGCCTCCTCGCGGGTCAGCTCCGAGCCCTTGCGGTCCACCAGCGACTTGGCGCGGATCAAGATGCCGGGGGTGCAGAACCCGCACTGGAGCGCCCCGCAGGCCGCGAACACGTCGGCCATGCGGTTGCGCTCCTCAGCCGACAGCCCTTCCAGCGTCACCACCTCGCAGCCGGCCGAGCGCTCCAGCGAGGTTTGGCAGGCCACCCGGGCCCGTCCGTCCACCAGCACCGCGCAGCAGCCGCACTGGCCGCTGGGCGAGCACCCGTCTTTGGGCGACATGATGCCCAGCTCGTCGCGCAGGGCGGCCAGCAGGTGCTCGTGACGGCCTTGAATGGCCACCGATTGGCCGTTGACGGTCAGCGTTGTCATGGCATGTCCCCCTGGGCTGGGGGCGGACCGCCGACGATCGGCGCCCCCTCGACGTACGGCTTCTCATAGACGAGCGGCATCTCCTCGGCGATCGACTTGTACATCTCCGGGCGGCGGTAGCGGCTGAAGTCGTACAGCGTGTTCTTGTAGGCCGCGCACCAGTTCAGGTTGCAGGCCGCGGTCACCAGCTCGTCGCCGTCGGTGGCGGCCTGGGCCAGCACCTCGCCCGAGGGGCCGATGATGCAGCTCTCGGCCAGGCTCTCCACCCCCTCCTCCTCGCCTCCTTTGGCCACGCCCACCACGAACGTGCCGTTCTGATAGGCCCCGGCCTGCATGACCAGGCGACTGTGGAATCCGGCCAGGAAATCCTGGGACGGGTCGGGGTAGTAGTGGATGGGGGTGTTGTAGCCGATCAGGATCATCTCCACGTCGGCCAGGCCCATCACCCGGTAGGTCTCGGGCCAGCGCCGGTCGTTGCACAGCGCCAGGCCGATCTCGCCCCGGAACGCAGTCCACGTGCGGAACGTCTCGGCGGCGGGTTCGAAATAGGCCCGCTCCAGGTGCTGGAAGGGGCGCTGGGGCTCGTAGGTCTCGTGGCCGGGGATGTGGACCTTGCGGAACTTGGCCACTTCGGCGCCGTCGCCGTCCACCAGCAGATAGGTGTTGTAGCGGTGGCCGTCGGGGGTCAGCTCGGCATAGCCCAAACAGAACCCGACGCCCAGGCGGGCCGCCTCGTCGAACAGCGGCTTGACCTCCGGCGAGGGCATCTCGGTCTCATAGAAGCTGTTCAGCTCGTCGGTGTCGTCGATCCACCACCGGGGGAAGAACGTGGTCAGGGCCAGCTCGGGGTACACCACCAGGTCGCAGCCCTGCTCAGCGCCCTCGTGGAGCAGCGCCAAAAGCCGCTCCACCACCTCGGCCCGGGTGTCGCAGCGGGCGACGGGGCCGAGCTGGGCCGCGCCCACGGTGACCTCGCGGAGGCTGCTCGACAGGCGCGACACCCGCTCGTCGACCACCTCGCTCTCCAGATGGGTGGTGAGCGTGCTTTCCCGGTCGGCGGTCACGCCGTCACCTGCGCCTTCGGCGCCGCCTCTGAGGTCTCGGCGATCTCGGCCAGCTCCAGCATCACCCGAAGCATCACGTTGGCCCCGGCTTCGAGGTGCTCGGGCTCGGTGTGCTCGAACGGGTTGTGGCTGATGCCCTCCCAGGAGGGCACGAACACCATCGAGGTGGGACACACCGGGGCGAACATCTGGGCGTCGTGGCCGGCGCCCGAGCACAGCCGCCGGTGGCTGAGGCCCAGATCGGCGGCCGCTCGCTCCACCCGGTCGATCATGTCGGGGTCGAACTCCACCGGGGCGAACCGGGCCAGCCGCCGCGCCGTGATCCCGGTGCCCGACTCGGCGGCCAACTCATCGAGGAAGGCGGCGAGGCGGTTCTCGGCCTCGGTCAGCAGGTCGTCGTCGGTGTTGCGCATGTCCACGGTGAGCACCGCATCGGAGGCCACCACGTTCACCAGGTTGGGGTGCAGCTCCACCCGTCCCACGGTGCATACCTGCGGCGGGCCGAACTCGGCGGCCAGCTCGTGTACGAACACCGCGATGCGGGTGGCGGCCCAGCCGGCGTCGTGGCGCATGTCCATCGGGGTGGTGCCGGCGTGGTTCGACTGGCCGGCCACGGTGATCTCGGTCCAGCTGATGCCCTGCACCCCGGTGACCGCGCCGATCACGATGCCCTCGGCATCCAGGATCGGGCCCTGCTCGATGTGCAGCTCCACGAAGGCATGGGGCGCAGGCGACGGACAGGGCGCTGGGCCCCGGTAGCCGATCCGGTCGAGCTCGGCGCCCACCACCGCGCCGTCGGCGCCCACGATGTCGAGCGCCTCCTCTAGGGCCAGCTCGCCGGTGTACACCAGGCTGCCCAGCATGTCGGGCGGGAACCGGGAGCCCTCCTCATCGGTGAAGAACCCCACCGCCAGCGGCCGCCGGGTAGTGATGCCCGCCCGCTGCACCGCCTCGATCACCTGCAAGCCGGCCAGCACGCCGAGGTTGCCGTCGTAGCGCCCGCCGGTGCGCACGGTGTCGATGTGGCTGCCGCACATCACCGGCGGCCCCGGCTCGGCCCCGGCCAGCGCGCCCACCACGTTCCCGATGCCGTCGATGCTGACGTCCAGGCCCAGGTCCCGCATCCACGCCACCACCAGGTCGCGGCCAGCCCGGTCCTCATCGGTCAGGGCCAAGCGGCAGGCGCCGTCGGTACCCTCGATCTCGCCGATTGAAGCCAGAGCGGCCAAGCGGTCGCTCAAACCCCGGCCGTCAATGCTGATTGCAATAACCACAGTTACCATATCCTGCCAGAGTCATCGGGTAGTTGGGAAAGGAGATCGATGAGCGACGTCGTGGTAGCCCGGAATTTGGACGACGCGCTGAGCGCCCTCAGCGACCGCCCCGGCGCCACGGTGCTGGCCGGGGGCACCGATCTCATGGTGGAGATCAACCGGGGTCTGCGCCGTCCCCGCCAGGTGGTGGCGGTGGCCCAGGTGCCCGAACTGCGCCAATGGAGTGTCGCCGGCAACCGGGTGGTGCTGGGGGGCGGGGTCACCTACACCGAGATGATGGCCGCCCCTTTGGCCGAGGCCGCCCCCGCGCTGGCCCAGGCCGCCCGCACGGTGGGCTCCCCGCCCATCCGCAACGCCGGCACTCTGGGGGGCAACCTGGGCACCGCGTCGCCAGCGGGCGACACGCTGCCGGTGCTGGCCGCTCTCAACGCCGAGGTGGTGGCGGCAGGCCCCGACGGGGAGCGCCGGATGGGTTTGGACGAGTTCGTGGTGGGCGTGAAGCAGACAGCGCTGAGGCCGGGGGAGCTGATCGTGCGGGTCGAGATGGACCGGCCTCGGGGCCGCCAGGAGTTTTTGAAGATCGGCCCCCGCAACGCCATGGTGATCTCCATGGCCGGCCTCGCGCTGGTGGCCGACCGGGACGGGCGCGCCGTGCGCTGCGCTCTGGGAGCGGTGGCCGCCGGCATCCCCAGGGCCACCCAGGCCGAGGCCTGGGTGGCCGAGCGCATCGACTGGGACAACGGCGCCGAGGTGGAAGACGCCGTGGCCGACGAGTTCGGCTCGCGAGTGGCCGCGGCCTCCTCTCCCATCGACGACCACCGCTCCACCGCGGCCTACCGGCGCCATGCGGTGGCGGTGCTCGCCGCCCGGGCCCTGAAGCGGGCTTTCGCTCAAGGAGGCGCCGACGATGTCTGATCCCTACACCCTGCGGGTGAACGGCGCCGACTGCGAGGTGGCCGACGCCGACATCGCCGAGAGCCTGCTGTTCGTGCTGCGGGAGCGCCTCGGGCTCACCGGCACCAAGAACGCCTGCACCGAGGGCGAGTGCAGCTCGTGCGCGGTGCTGGTCGACGGGGTGCTCACTTGCTCGTGTCTGGTGCTCGCCGCAGCCGCCGCGGGCACCGAGATCACCACCGTCGAGGGTTTGGGCGACGGCCGCGGCGGCCTGTCGGCGGTGCAGGAGGCGTTCGTGCAGGAGGGCGCCGTGCAGTGCGGCTTCTGCACGCCGGGGCTGATCGTGGCCGTCCACGACTTGCTGGAAGCCGATCCCGACCCCAGCGACGGCGATATCCGCGAAGCCCTGTCGGGCAATCTGTGCCGGTGCACCGGCTATGGGCGGATACTGGCCGCCGTCCACTCGGCCGCAGCAGCCAAGCAGCGCCGGCCATGACCGCCGAAGCCTCGGGCGCCACAAGCACAACCGGTGTTGGGGCCAAAGGCGGCGCCGACACGATCGCCGATGCCGGCACCCGGGGAGTGGGCGCCGACGTGGGGCGCCCCGACGGCGGGCCCAAGGTGCAGGGCCGGTTCGCCTTCTCCTCCGACTTGTGGGCCGACGACTTCCTGTGGGGCCACACCCTGCGCTCGCCCCACGCCTCGGCCGACATCCGCGGCATCGACATCGGCCCCGCGGTGGCCACCGCCGGAGTCCACGCCGTGCTGCTCGCCGACGACGTGCCCGGCCGCCTCACCTACGGGCTCGAGCACGCCGACCAGCCGGTGCTGGCCGACGGGCAGGTCCGCTATGCGGGCGAGCCGGTGGCGGTGGTGGCCGCCGACCACCCCGACATCGCCCGCCGGGCCGCCGAGGCCATCGTGGTGAACTACGAGGTGACCGAGCCGCTCACCGACCCCGAGGCCTCCCCCGACGCGGCTCCCATCCACCCCGATGGCAACGTCTTCCGGGAGCTGGTCATCCGCCACGGCGACCAGGACGCAACCGGCGAGGTGGTGGTGGAGGGCGCCTACGAGGTGGGCATGCAGGACCAGGCCTTCATGGGCCCCGAGTCGGGCCTGGCCCTGCCCGACGACGACGGCGGGGTGGAGCTGTTCATCTCCACCCAATGGCTGCACGTCGACCGGGAGCAGATCGCGGCGTGCCTGGGGATCGACGAGGAGCAGGTGCGCCTCACCCTGGCCGGGGTGGGCGGGGCGTTCGGCGCCCGCGAGGACCTGTCGTTGCAGATCCACCT
>JAPYOC010000064.1 GCA_028278955.1 Candidatus Poriferisocius aerobius | reverse complement strand
CCCCCAGGTGGGAGGGATCGCCTTGTGGACCATGGCCAGCAGCACCGCGGCCGCTTCGATGGCCCCGGCTGCGCCCAGGGCATGGCCCGTCACCCCCTTGGTGGAGGTGACCAGCGGACCGGGAGCGCCGAACACTTTCTGGATGGCCTCGGCCTCCGCGGCGTCGTTCAGCGGGGTGGACGTGCCGTGGGCGTTGACGTGGACGATGTCGTCGGGCTCGAGTCCGGCGTCGGCCAAGGCCAGCTCCATGCACCGCACCGCTCCTGCGCCCCCCGGTGAGGGAGCGGTGATGTGGTAGGCGTCGGCAGTGCTGGCCCCGCCCATGATCTCCCCCAGCACCTCTGCCCCCCGATGCTGGGCCGACTCCCACTCCTCCAACACCAGCACGGCGGCCCCCTCGGCTTGGATGAAGCCGTCCCGCTCCAAGTCGAACGGTCGGCTGATGTGGGTGCGGGAGACCGCGGTCATGTTCCAGAAGGTGGCCTCGCCGGTGATGGAGTTGGAGGCCTCGCTGCCCCCGGCGATGACTGCGTCGCAGCGGCCGGAGCGGATGAGCAGGGCAGCGTTGGCTATCGACTGGGTGCCGGCGGCACAGGCGGTCACGGTGTTCTCGCACGGTCCGGAGAAGCCGTAGCGCATGGAGATGGCCGCCGAGGCCGCGTTGGCCATCAACATCGGCACCAGAAAGGGCGATACTCGGCGCTCGCCTCTTTCGATGCGGATCTGGATCTGGTCTTCCAGCGTCCGAAGCCCGCCTACACCTGTTCCCACCCACACTCCGATGCGGTCGGGGTCGGCACCCAGTTCGCCCGACTGCTCGAGGGCTTCGGCGGCCGCGGCCAGGGCCATTTGGGCGAATCGGTCGGTGCGGCGGGCGTCCTTGGGGGTGTCGAAGTGGGGTAGGGGGTCGAAGTGGTCCATCACGCGCCGACCCTCGGCCGGGGCTTCGAGCAGCCCCCTCCAGAAGGCGTCCCGGCCGATGCCGGGCCAGGCCAAGACTCCGATGCCGGTCACGGCCACCCGGCGAGGAGTGGTCAACGGCCCGCCCTCAGCGGCGGTGGGTAGCAGGGGGCCTCGCCGGCTCGCGGCGCGGTCATCCCAGCTTGCCGGTCACCAAGTCGAATGCTTGGCCCACGGTCTCGATGCCGTCTAACTCTTCCTCGTCGATGGCGATGTCGAACTCCTCCTCGAGCGCCATCACCAGCTCGACCAAGTCGAGGCTGTCCGAGTCCAAGTCGTCGGCGAAGGTGGCCTCGGGGGTGACCTGGCCAGCCTCCACCGACAGCACCTCCACGGCGCAGTTCTGGAAGCGGGTGAAGTTGTCGTCGCTCACGCTTGTCCTCTCCTGTTCGGGTGTAAATTGCCTTTAAGCGGAACTGCGAGTGCACTTCCGCACTCTCATCCTCCCATGCCCAAGCCCCCGTCTACCGGAATTACTGCCCCGGTGACGTACCCGGCGGCGTCGGAGGCCAGGAAGGAGATGGCAGCGGCCACTTCGGACGGTTCGCCCAATCGTTCGAGGGGAACCGCAGCGATGATGGCCGACCGGCGATCCTCGTCCAACTCGTTCAGCATGTCGGTGCCCACCGGACCGGGCGCCACCACGTTGACGGTGATGTTGCGGCTGGCCAGTTCCTTGGCCAGCGATCGGCCGAGTCCTAACAGGCCAGCCTTGGAGGCGGCGTAGTTGGCCTGGCCGGCCTGGCCCATGAGTCCCACCACCGACGACACGAACACGATGCGGCCCCAGCGGTTGCGCATCATCGAGCGGGCGGCCCGCTTGGCGGCCCGGTAGCCTGCGGTCAAGTTGGCGTCGATCACCTCGGTGAAGTCGGCCTCGCTCATGCGCATCACCAGCTTGTCGCGGGTGATGCCCGCATTCGACACCAGCACCTCCACCGGGCCGAGCTCTTCCTCGACCGCGGCGAAGGCGGCGTCCACTTGGCTTTCGTCGGTCACATCGCAAGGCACGCCGAGCAGATCTGCCTGCCCGCTCGGAGCAGGGGGCCTGGTGCGGTAGGTGACCGCCACCCGGTGGCCGTCCGCGGCAAGCCCCGCGGCGGTGGCCAGACCGATGCCCCGGTTCCCCCCAGTGACCAGGACAACCCTGGATGTGCTCACTGGCCCCAGCGTAGCAGCGCGGCGGCGACGCTCATGCCCGCGCCGAAGCCCACGAGCAGAACGACGTCGCCGTCGTGGACGGCGCCCTTCGACACTGCGTTGTCCATGGCCAGCGGGATGGAGGCCGACGAGGTGTTGCCGGTGGTCTCAAGCACGGTGGCCGCCTTCTCGAAAGGTATGCCCAGGCGCTTCATGGCGCTCTCGATGATGCGCATATTGGCCTGATGCGGGATGACCGCGCCCACATCAGAGGGGGACAGCCCGGCGTCGGCCAGCACCCGTTGGCTCGCCGAGACCATGACCCGCACCGCTTGGCGGAACACCTCCTTGCCGTCCATCTTGATGCAGCCGCCGAAGTCGCAGGTCAACAGGTCGGCGAACCGGCCCTCTGAGCCCATGTAGGTGCTGAGCATTCCCCGGTCGGCGCCAATCGCCGGCGCCAGCACCACCGCGCCGGCCCCGTCGCCGAACAAGATGGCGGTAGAGCGGTCGTCCCAGTCGGTGAACCGGCTGAGCGTGTCCACCCCCACCACCAGCACGCGCTCCATGCCGGCGGCGATCTGGGCCTGGGCGAGGGTGAGGCCGTAGGTGAAGCCCGAACAGGCCGCGTTGAGGTCGAAGGCACCGCACGCGGCCCCCAACTCGTCTTGGATCCGATTGGCCACGGCGGGGAATACCTGGTCGGGGGTGCAGGTGGAGCAGATGATCAAGTCGAGGTCGGCGGCGCCGGTCTCAGCCTGTTTCAGGGCGACGCGGGCCGCCTGCGCGCCGAGTTCGAGACAGCTGCCCCCCACCCGGCGCTGGTGAATTCCGGTGCGCTCCACGATCCACTGGTCGCTGGTGTCGAGGGTCTCGGCCAGGTCGTGGTTGGTGACCACCCTGCGGCCGACTGCGGTGCCCAGCCCGGTAATGGCCGCTCTCGTCACCCGTGCCGCCTTTTCAGGTTGTCCGCAGCCAGGCGATGGGCTGGCTGGCGGTGACCCGCTCGCCGCCCACGGCCAAGAACCCCATGATCACCCCGGCCCAGGGGGTGCGGACCTCGGAGTCGCCCACGGAGCCCAAGAGCTGTCCGGCGGGCACCTCGGTTCCCAGCAGATTGCCCTCAGAGGGCTGGAACACCCCCGCCGCCGGGCTTACCACCAATCGCTCGGTGGCGAACAGGGTCTCTCCCTCCAGCGGCCCGGCCGCGGCCACCGGCGGCCCGGCCAGTTCTTCCAGCACCGCGTCTATGTCGGCGGGGGTGTTCACCCTGAGCGATTGGCAGTCTCCGGCGGTGCGCTTCACCGTGCCGGCGAGCACGCCGCCCGGCCCCAGCTCCACGAAGGTGGTGAAACCGTCGTCGCACATTTTGTGGACCGACTGGCGCCAGCGCACCGGGCTGGTCAGCTGCGAGCGCAGCAGGTCGAGCCAGTCGTGGGCGCCGGTGTGGGCATCGGCGTCCACGTTGGCGTACACCGGGTGGTCGGGAACCCGGAACTCGATCTTGTCCAGCGCCTTGCTGAGCCGGTCCCGGGCCGACGCCATGAACGGAGTGTGGAAGGCGCCGCCCACCGGCAGGGCCATCAGCCGCTTGGCGCCCAGTTCTTTGGCGATGGCGCTGGCTGTTTTCACCATTGCGGGAGCACCGGCGATTACCACCTGTCCGGGGGCGTTGTAATTGGCCACCCACACGTCGCCGCCGGCCCGTTGGCAAGCCTGCTCCACGAGATCGTCGTCGAGGCCCATGACCGCGGCCATGGTGCCGTCTTGTTCCTCGGCGGCCACCTGCATGGCCTCGCCCCGCTCGCTCACCAGCCGCACGCCGTCGAAGAAGTCCACCACCCCCGCCGCCACCAGGGCGGAGTACTCGCCCAAACTGTGGCCAGCGTGGCCGGCGGTCTCGATACCCACCCGAGTGACCGCATCGAGGGCGATCATCGACACCGTGAAGGTGGCGAGCTGGGAATTGCGGGTGTGGCGCAGCTCCTCGTCATCGGCGTCGAGCAGGAGCCGGGCCACGTCGCGCCCCGCTGCCTCAGAGGCCTCGGCCACCAGCTCCCACGAGGGGTGGTCGACCCAGGACGAACCCATTCCGGCCTTTTGGGATCCCTGGCCGGGATAGGTGAAACAGATCATCAGGTTTCAGACCTCTCAGACGACGGCAGAGTTTCAACACTCTAGGGGGTGGCAACCCTTCAGCAGGGTAATCGGCGGGCCGGCCGGGTTGCCGCTCTGTAAGCTGCCTTCCTCTCAGCGCCACCGCTGAGCATCACCAGCGCCGTCCCGCGCTGGCCACCCGCCCGGGTGGTGGAATTGGTAGACGCGCCGGACTCAAAATCCGGTTCCCGCAAGGGAGTGAGGGTTCGAGTCCCTCCCCGGGCACTGTGCCAAAGGCATTATATGGCTATTGACCTGGGACAACAATGTTTCCAAGAGGTTCAATTATCACTTCTTCGACTGCCATAAGCCAGGGTGGGGTGTAGTGTCCATAGAGGTTGTTGGCTCGGGCGGG
>JAPYOC010000063.1 GCA_028278955.1 Candidatus Poriferisocius aerobius | reverse complement strand
CTGCCTCTGGCCACCGCCGACCGCCGGATACAAGCCTGGGCCAACCAGACCGGCCGACTAGAATTCGTGCTCCTGCAATAGCCAGCCGCTGTCGGGAGCGATGGCGACTTCATAGGCCGGCCGCTCGGCGATGCAGCACAGCCGCTGGCCAGCAAAGCTCCGCAGGTAGGCGAACAGCATCCCGATCTCCAATTAAGGTGGGAACAAAACACCCGCTTTACGGCAGCACCGTCTCGGTGTCGCGGCCGGAGCGGAGGAGGGTGCCGGGGGTGGCGCCGGTGGGCTCTCCGGCGGCGATGATCTCGGTGCCGTTGACCAGCACGTGCTCTACGCCGACGGCGCCGGCGTAGAGGCGCTCGCAGCCGCCGGGCAGGTCGGTGCGCTCCACGATGGGCCCTGACGCCACGGTGTCGGGGTTGAACACCACCAGATCGGCGCAATAGCCCTCGGCCACCCGGCCCCGGCCCTTGAGCCCGAAGAGTCGGGCGGGCTCGTCGGTCAACAGCCGCACGCACTCCTCTAGCGACAGAAGGCCCCGCTCGCGCACTGTTTGGGCCAGCATCTCGGTGGGGAAGCGGGCGCCGCACATGCGGTCGAGGTGGGCGCCGGCATCGGAGCCGCCCACAAGCACCCGCTGGTCACGCCACAGGTCGGCCCGCTGCTGCCAAGCCACGTCGATGTCGTCGGACGACATAGGCCACAGAGCGGTACGCAAGTCGTCGGCCACCACGACATCTAGCAGTGCGTCGAACGGCTCGGCGCCCCGCTCGGCGGCGACGTCGCCCACCTTGCGCCCGGTGAGCCCCGCGTTCTCCGCAGCGAAGGTGTCGCCGATCTGCATGTTGGACCAGTCGGATATGAACTGGAACGGTCCCTCGGCGCTGCGGGCCTGCTCATCAAGCCACCGCCGCACGGCGGGATCGGCCAGCTTGGCCTTCTTCTCGTCGTGGTCCAAATACAACACGTCGCCCCAGTTGGGCAGCAGGTAGAGCGCGCAGTAGCTGGCGAAGCTCATCTTCAGCCCGCCGATGGACGGCATCGACAAAGCCACGATGCGCCCGCCGGCCTCAGCGGCCACATCGGAGGCCCGCAGCTGGTGCTGGGTGCGATCCATCATGGTGGAGGCGTGGGACAAGACGTTCCAGTTGAGCGGCCGCTGGGCCCTCACCGACATCCGGGTCATCAAGTCGATCTCTTCGTCGCTGAAGAAAGCAGTGCAGCCGGTGATGATGAACTCCAGCCAGGTACCGGGATGGTCGCCCACCGCCTCGCACAGCGCCAGCATCTCGTCGCAATCGGCGAAATACGACGGAACGGGATCGTTGTTGCCGTCGGAGTGGGTGGTGGACTGCGACGACGAGAACCCCAGTCCGCCGGCCTCCAGCGCCTCGTGCAGCAGCCGCACCATCTCGGCCACCTGCTCAGCAGTGGCCGCACTGCCGGTGGCCTCGGCGCCCATCACGTAGCGGCGCAACGCCGAGTGGCCCACCAAGAATCCGGCGTTCACCCCGATGCGGCCGTCCAGCGCGTCCAGGTAGTCGGCAAAGCTCGACCAGCTCCACGGCAGGCCCTGCTCCAACGCGGGCAGCGGCATCCCCTCCACCTTGGCCATCATGCGGCGGATGTAGTCGGCGTCTTCGGCCTTGAGCGGGGCCAGTGTGAATCCGCAATTGCCGCCCAGCACAGTGGTCACCCCGTGCTCGTTGGAGGGCGAGGCCAGAGGATCCCAGAAAAGCTGGGCGTCGTAGTGGGTGTGGGCGTCGATGAAGCCCGGCGCCACCACCAGCCCGCTGGCGTCGACAACCCGGGCCGCGGCCTCGCCTATCGGCCCAATGGCCGTGACCTTGCCGCCGCTGACGCCCACGTCGGCGGTCGAACCCGGCGCCCCCGTCCCGTCGACCACTGTGGCGCCCTTGATGATCAGATCGAGCATGGGGCCACACTACGCCAGCGGGCTGTTCTCGGCTTCTCCCTCCCAATGATCGGACACAATTATAGGAACCGCTCTTATTCTCGTGCTATATTCGAGTCCTTCGCCAAGACCCTGAATGGAGAGCCCCAAATGCCACACCCCCTTACGCATCAGTCCGCTTGCAGGGTCGGAGCGCCCAAGGCCCACTGGCGAGCCGCTCTCGCCGCGCTAGCGGTGCTGGTCATGGTGGCCGCGGGTTGCTCTGACGATGAGCCAGAGAGCTCCCCTGCTACCGCGGCCGAGAGCACGGCCACGCCGGCTGCTGCCACCCCTACGGCCGCGCCAGCCCCAGAGCCAACCCCAGAGCCAGAGCCAATGGCCGCCTCGGCGCCCGAGGTGCCGGAGGTGACCGGAAGGCTGCTAGTAGCTGACGGCGAAGGCTCCATGATGTCGGTGGTCGATGTGGGCACAGGCACCGTGACGCAGGACGCCTTCGACCTGGGCTCCCGTCCTACCCGCGTCTACGCCACGAAGAGCGGGCGCTTCGCCATCGCAGTGGCTACCGATGCCAACGATGCCCATGTGTTCGACGGCGGCGTCTACCTGGAGCCCCACGACGATCACATGGATCTAATCAAGCGGGACGTTTCTCGCTTGGAAATCGACCTTTCCGGCGACCGGCCGATCCACCTCTACGTGGGCGACGACTGGTCGGGCCTCTTCTACGACGGCTCCGGCAACGTGGCTTTCATCGCCGAGGAAGGGCTCAAGGAAGAAGGAGGCGCCTACACGCCCGCGCTGATAAACGTGGGCGCCCATCACGGCGCCGTGGTGCCTTTGGACAACGACCTCTTCGCGGTGTCCTATCGCCACCCCGATTACGAGTCCGACCCGGAGCGTTATGTGCTGCCGATTGGGGCTGAGATCGTGAACGTGGACGGTGAGTCGCTCCACCAGGAACTGAGTTGCGATGGCCTGCACGGCAACGCCGGCAACGGCTCGGTAGCGGTTTTCGGCTGCATCGGCGGGGTCATGTTTATCGAGGCCCACGACGACTCCAATTTCCACAGCGGATTCGTTTCCGCACCTGAAGGGGCACCTGAGGACTTCAGGCTGGGCTCGGTGTGGGGCGCCCCCGGGGTGGACCATTTCCTCGCCGCAGGCTCAACGGTCGGCCTCTGGGCCGTGGACCCCCACGAGGGGACCATGGAGCTGCTGATCCCCGCCGTTGAGGGCCGCTCGGCCGTTGATGTGGCGTTCAACCACGACGGGAAGAGCTTCTTGGTGATGATGGGCAATGGCGAGCTTCGCAAATACGACGCTGAGAGCCTCACCCTGCTGGCGGCCACCAGCGGCTTTCTCTCGGGGCCGGTCGAGGGTGGCTACTACTCGCGACCCGGCATGGGCACCGCGCCTGGAGCGGTGTTCGTGACCGACCCAACCGGCAGCCAGGTGATCATGCTGGAAGACGACGACCTCAACGTGGTGCAGAGCTGGAACGTGGGCGGGATGCCCACCAAGCTCGCCTTCGTGGGGGTCCTCAGCTAGAGCAGGGCGGGCTCCGCGCCCCTCGGCGGAGCCTGCCCTGTTTGCGTCGGACAATTCGGCTACGAGCCCAGGGCTTGATCGAGGTCGGCCAACAGGTCGTCGACCGTCTCGATGCCGACCGACAAGCGCACCAACCCGGGATCCACCGCCAGCGGAGAGTCGGCCACCGACATGTGGGTCATGGTGGACGGCTGCTCGATGAGCGACTCCACTGCTCCCAGCGACTCGGCCAGCCGGAACACCCGGGTGGCGCTCACCGCGGCCACCGCCGCCGCCTCGCCCCGGGCGTGGATGAACGACACCATCCCGCCAGCCCGGCGCATCTGGCGGGCCGCGACATCGAATCCGGGGTGGCCGGGCAGGCCCGGAAACAGCACTCGCTCGACGGCAGGATGGCCGGCCAAGAACTCCGCCACTGCCTGGGCGTTGTCGCAGTGGCGATCCATGCGCACTCCCAAGGTCTTGACCCCGCGAAGCAGCAGGTAGCAGTCGAACGGGCCGGGCACCGCCCCCACAGCGTTTTGGACAAAGGCCAGACGCTCGGCCAGATCCTCGCGGTTGACGGCGATGAACCCGCCCACCACGTCGGAGTGGCCGCCCAGGTACTTGGTGCTGGAGTGCATCACCACATCGGCCCCCAGATCGAGCGGGTTCTGGAGGTACGGCGTGGCGAAGGTGTTGTCCACCACCACGTCGACCCCCGAGGCGTGGGCCACGTCGGCCACCGCGGCGATGTCCACCACCGTCAGCATCGGATTGGTGGGCGTCTCCACCCATATCTGGCGGGTTTCGGGGCGGACGGCCCCCCGCAAGGCATCCAGGTCGGTCATGTCCACCGCCGACCATTCAATGCCCCGCTCGCCGTACACCCGGTCGATGAGGCGGAACGTTCCCCCGTAGGCGTCGGTGCCCAGAATCACATGGTCGCCGGGGCGCATCATGCCCACCACCGCGTCCTCCGCAGCCATGCCGCTGGCGAACGCCATTCCGCGCTCAGCCCCCTCCAGCCCGGCCACGCACCGCTCCAGCGCCGCCCGAGTGGGGTTGGAGGTGCGGGCGTACTCGAAGCCCCGGTGCTCACCCGGTGCGGACTGCACGAAGGTGGTGGCCAGGTGGATGGGAACGGTGATGGCGCCGGTGGCCTCGTCGGGCTCTTGTCCGACATGGATGGCCCGGGTGTCGAAACCCCAGTCGCCTGCGCTCATGAGGCCGGTCCCGACGGGCCTGACGACAAGAAGCTGAGCACGTCGGTGCTGGTCATCACCGCTCGGGGGCGGCCGCCGTCAAGAACCAGCAGGGCCGGAGACCGCTCCAGCTTGGCCACCGCCAGCGCTACCGACTCGCCGATGCCGATCTGCTCCAACGGCCGGCTCATCACGCTCTCCACCGGTTGGCCCAGAAGATCGCCGTTGAAGGCCAACTCCATGAGCTGAAGCTCGTGTACCGCCCCCATGACCTCGGCGGCGGCCAAAGGCATCTCCCCCTTGGCCACCGGCAGCTGGCTGACCCCGTGGTCTCGCATCCGGGTCACTGCGGCGCTGACCGGGTCGTCGGGGAAGACGTACACCAGCGGCGGCAGCGCACCTTCTTTGGCATCGAGCACGTCTTTGACACAGGGGTGCTCGCTGATCAAAAAGCCGTACGATGCCATCCAATCGTCGTTGAACACCTTGGACAGGTAGCCCCGTCCGGCATCGGGCAAAAGCACCACTACCACGTCGGAGGGCCCGCAGTCTTCGGCTACTTCCAAGGCAGCGCACACCGCGGTGCCCCCTGATCCGCCGATGAGCAGTCCCTCCCGGCGGGTCACCAGTCGGGCCATATCGAAAGAAGCCTGGTCGGAGATCGGTATCACCCGATCCACCACTTCGGGGTCATAGGTCTCGGGCCAGAAGTCCTCGCCGATCCCCTCCACCAGATAGGGCCGGCCCGAACCACCGCTGAACACCGAGCCCTCGGGATCGCCGGCCACAATCTGGACTTCGGGGTTCTGCCGCTTGAGAAAGCGACCCACCCCGTTGAGGGTGCCGCCGGTGCCCGCCCCGGCCACGAAATGGGTGATGCGGCCCCCGGTCTGCTTCCACAGCTCGGGACCGGTAGTGAGCTCGTGAGACAGGGGATTCACCTGGTTGAAGTACTGGTTGGGCCGGTAAGCACCGGGAGTCTCGGCCACCAGCCGCTCCGCGGTGGAGTAGTACGACTCAGGGTCCTCGGGATCCACCGCTACCGGGCACACGATCACCTCGGCCCCGTAGGCCCGAAGCAGCTGCACCTTCTCGTCGCTCACCTTGTCGGTCATCACGAAAACGCAGCGGTAGTCCCGCTGAGCGGCCACGAGGGCCAAACCCACCCCGGTGTTTCCCGAGGTGGGCTCTATGATGGTGCCGCCCGGCTTGAGCAGCCCCTCCCGTTCGGCCGCGTCGATCATGGCCACCGCAGGGCGGTCTTTCACGCTCCCGCCGGGGTTCAGCATCTCCAGCTTGGCCAGCACCTCGGCCGACACTCCCGCGGCGATGCGGGGCAATCGCACCAGCGGAGTGTGTCCAATGAGGTCAAGGACCGAGTCTGCGACCTCCACGGGCTTAAGCTAACCCTCCCCGGCGATCGGACTGACGATCTGCTCACCAAGGCTGTCCACATCCCTAAGCTAACCGTTGCCATGAACCGGCCTCGCATCACCACTCCCAAAGTCGCAGTGGCTCCCGACTGCTGGCGCCGACCGGCGCTGGCCGACGCCGTGCGGGCCGGTGGGGCCGCGGTGTCGTCGCCGGCCGAGGCCGAGGCCCTGGTGTGGGCCGAGCCGGCAGCCCTCGAGCTGTTGCCCGGTGTGCTGGAAGACGGGCCGGGCATCGAATGGGTTCAGCTTCCCTACGCCGGCGTCGAGAACCTGACCCACCTGCTGGACCGGGACCGGCGCTGGACCTGCGGCAAGGGGGTGTACGCCGAGCCGGTTGCCGAGCATGCGCTGATGTTGGCCCTGGCCGGCCTGCGAGGGCTGGGGACCTTCGCCCGAATCTGCCGCTGGTCGCCGCCGCAGGGCCGGAACCTGCGTGGCGGACGGCTCACCGTGCTGGGAGGCGGGGGCATCACCGAAGCGCTGGTCCGGCTGCTCGACCCGTGGGACTGCCGCGTCACCGTGCTGCGCCGCCACCCTGCGCCGATGGCCGGCGTCGCCCGGGTGGTCGGCCCCGACGGCCTGCACGATGCCCTGGGCGATGCCGATGTGGTGGTGGTAGCACTGGCGCTCACTGCGGAGACCACCGGGATCATCGACGCCGCCGCGTTGGGCGCCATGGCCTCCCATGCCTGGCTGATCAATGTGGGCCGGGGGGCCCATGTGGTGACCGAAGATCTAGTCGAGGCCCTGTCGGCCGGATCTATCGGCGGTGCGGCGTTGGACGTGACCGACCCCGAACCTCTGCCCGGAGGGCACCCTCTTTGGCGCCTGGACAACTGCCTCATCACTCCCCATGTGGGCAACACCCCCGAGATGGGGCTCAAGCTGCTGGCCCGCCGGGTCACCGAGAACGTCCAGCGCTACATGGTCGGCGATGAGCTGCTCGGCCCGATAGACGTCGACCTGGGCTACTGAGCAGAGCCGGCCGACGAGGGCCCGGCGATTCTCTCGAATCGGGCGTAGGGATAGCGGACGGTGATGACCCTCATGGGTCGCCCCCGCGCTGCCCGGACACGGGTGCCGAAAGTAACGGGGCCAGCCGCCAGCTCTTCGCGGTCGAACCGCGCCAATTCTGCGGCCACCGCTTGAGAATCGGTGGTGCCGGCCCGCTCGACAGCCCGCACGTAGGCTTCGACGGCATCGTGTCCGGTAACGGCGCGGCCGTCCCGGGCTCGATGGCCGGTCGCCGCCAAATAGTCGGCCAGCACCTGGCGAACCTCAGGGCTGGGATCGGGAGAGTCGGTGTAGACCGAGGCGTAGGACAGCATGGTGAAGTCGCCGACGCCGGGGACAAGGCCGAGCCAATGGTCCCCGTCCATGGTGGAGCCCGAGAAAACGGGCTGGGAGAAGCCGGCGGCGCGGATCGGTGCCAGTATCTCGGGGGCCACCAGCCTGGTCCCGCAGAACACGATGGCCTCGGAGTTGGCGCCGGCCAGCCCCGACAAGATGGGCTCGAGCAGGCTGGGATCAGTGGGCTGGTAGCGGTGCAGGCCCGAAACCCGGCCGCCCGAAGCCTCGAATCCCCGCTCGAAGGCCTCGCAAACGGCCGCCGCCTCGGCACTGGTCTGGTCGATGATCACCGTGGCGGAGCTGAGACCCCGATCGGCCACGAGCGAGGTCAAGATCGCGGCCTCGGCGCTCGCCGGCGTGCCCAGCGAGAAGACCCGTTCGCCCAGCTCTCCGGTAATCCAGAGGTCGTCGGTTCCGCAGGGGCTGATGACCACTGTCCCCGAGGTGGCCAGCACATCGAGGGCGGGTTGGGCGAAAGCGGCATCGCACGTTATGAGCACCAGGTCAACGCCGTCTAGGAGCAGCCGCTCGGCGCCCCGGCGAATCGAGGACATCTCGGTGTGGCTGTCGATGTGCCGGAGCACCACCGGGCGCCCCAGCAGGCCCCCGGCGTTGTTCAATGCATCGACCCGGTTCTGGGCGGCCACCAGAGCGGGCTCGTCGTGATCGGCCAGAAAGCCCGAGGTGGCCAGCAGAGCCCCGATCACGACGGCATCGGAGGGCAGCGGCGGACCGGCGAAGGTGGCTGTGGGGATCGGGGGGCTCTGGACCGCCGGCGGCGCGCCTTCTTCGGCGATGGGAACGGGGCTTATGACCGTTCCCTCGCTGAACAGGCCGCACCCGGCGCCGGCCAGCAGCACCAGCATGGCCAGAGGGGCCAGCCTGGCGCCGGATCGGCCCATGGCCCTCACACTTTGAGCTCGCGAAATGGAATGCCCCTGTCGGCCCGGGGCTCGCGGGCAAGTCCGAGAATGCGCTCCCCGATCACGTTGCGCTGGATCTCGGGGGTTCCCCCGCCGATCTTGTGGGCGAAATGGCTGACCATCCGGGTCACCCAGGCATCGTCGTCCAACATCCCCTCCGGCCCCAGCAGCTCCATAGCCGTTTGGCTGGTGTCGCGGAGGTGGTCGCCGGTGAGGAGCTTCATGATGGAGGCTTCCGGCCCGATCTCCGCGCCCTGGCTCAGCGCGGTGTACACCCGCATGCCCAGATAGCGGAGCACCTCCGACCGCATCCACGCTCGGGCCAATGCCTGGCGCACCGCAAGATCGCCGGCCTGACCCTTTTCCTCGGCCAGCTCCACCAATGCCCGGACATCAACCACCGACGCCTGGGCGCCCACGGCGGCCCGCTCGCTGTTGAGGGTGGTCTGGGCCACCGCCCACCCGTTGTCGACCCCGCCGACCACGTTCTCAGCTGGGATCCGCACGTTGTCGAAGAAGGTCTCGTTGAACTCGGCCCCGCCGGTCATCTGGCGCAGCGGCCGCAGCTCCAAACCCTCGCTGTCCATCTTCACGAAGAAATAGGAGAGCCCCTGGTGCTTGGGAACTCCCGGATTGGTGCGGGCCAGGAGAATGCCCCAGTCGGCGAGGTGGGCGTAGGAGTTCCACACCTTCTGGCCGTTCACCACGAACTCGTCGCCGTCTTTGACCGCCCTGGTCTGAAGCCCGGCCAAGTCGGACCCGGCGTTGGGCTCGCTGAAAAGCTGGGCGAACACCATCTCTCCCCGACGGATGGGGTTCAAGAACTGCTGCTTCTGCTCGTCGGTGCCCCACGTCATGAGAGTGGGGGCCGCCATCTCGAGCGCAGCCATGAACATCGACATCGAGATGCCGAAGCGGCTCTGCTCCTGCTCGAAGATGATGGTCTCCGCGGTGGAGGCGCCCCGGCCCCCGTACTCCGGCGGCCAGTCCAAGCAGGCCCAGCCTCCGGACGCCAGCTTCGCCTGCCAGTTCCGGGCCTGACCGGCGAGTTCTTTCTCCTGCTCCGTGCTTCGTCCCGGGCTGCTCATGAGGTCGAACGCCTCCGGTGAGCCCTTCGCCGGCGCGTTGGCCTCCAGCCAGTCCCGGGCCTCAGCCCGAAATGCGGCCTCCTCGGGGGTATCGCCGAAATCCACGGGGACAGGCTAACCGTCCGATGGGGAGACGGCGGAGCACCAGAGCACGGCACATCCAGGTACAGGGGCAGCGAGTGCCGCGTCTAGAAGGCGTGCGTTGAGGCGCATCCTGCCCATGGCGCCGCGTAGCCTGAGGCGATGTCACATACTTCGGCCGCCAAGCTGCTCGGGGCGCTACTGTTGTCCTTGGCCCTGCTGGCTGGCGCCTGCGGCAACGACGATGCCACAGATTCGCCAGCCGCAGCCGACGCGGGTGCCGAGGCTGCCCCCGCCGACGCCGCGGCCC
>JAPYOC010000062.1 GCA_028278955.1 Candidatus Poriferisocius aerobius | reverse complement strand
GCCCCAGCCCCGACGAGGGCGAGCTGGCCACCATCCACCTCAGCCGGTCGCCGTCGGCCGATGCCCCCGCCGCCTCGCCCGTGCATGTCGCCGTGCCCATGGACCAGGCCGACTTCGGATTCGTGCTCAACCAGGACTTCAGCGTGATACGCACCATGCAAGCCGGTCTCCACCAGCCTGGCTTCACCCATGTGTGGCTCTCGGGCGAGGAGTGCCGCATCATCAACATGCACCGCAACTTGGAGCGATATCTGGATTTGGCCCCCGGCGACTGGTTGCCTGCCGCCGCCCCCAGCGCCCAATAAGCCACACACCCTCGTCCAGATGTTTGTTATTCATAATATAATCCTCTTGTTGTGATGGCTAAACTGCAAATAACAAACACCTGGACGAGAATTGTTTCGTTATGCCCACATCCGCCCCCGAAGACCTCCGCCGAGTCATAGAGGAGCAGAACCCGTGGTGGCGTCTCGGCCAAGTGCCGCGTCCACTCGCCCTGCCCGTCGAGCGATCATTGGCCCGCCACCTTTGGCGACGACTTCTCGATGATGATCCGCATCGCTATCAGCTCATCTTGGGACCCCGGCGTGTGGGCAAGACAACGGTGCTCTACCAGACCGTGTCTCGTCTCTTGGGCAAGGGCGTGGACCCGTCGCGAATCTGGTGGCTCCGGCTCGACCATCCGGTCTTGCTCCGTGAAGACCTCGGAGATTTAGTTCGCCTGGCGGTGGAGTCCTGCGAGTCTGCCCCAGACAATCCGGTGTTCTTGATGCTCGATGAGTTGGTCTACGCAGATTCCTGGGACACCTGGCTCAAGACGTTCTACGACGAGCAGTGGCCCGTACAGATCGCGGCCACGTCCAGTGCTGCCGCCGCCCTCCACCGGGGCCGGCTGGAGAGCGGTGTTGGGCGGTGGGAGGAGCAGCATCTGGCACCCTACTCATTCACCGAGTTCTTGGACTTCGTTGCCGCGCCACCGGGTGTTGCCGATGGCAACGACGGTGGAGCCCGCTGGAGGGGCGAGGCCGAAGCGACGTTGGCCGACACGATTGCGGCCATGCCTTCCGGTCCGTCTGGCTGTGACGTGTTCTCCAACGAGCGGCGCCGGCTCATGATGGTCGGCGGTTTTCCAGAGCTGCTTCGTTTCGCCGGCGAGGCATCCCACCAAGCAGATGACGGCTACGAGCACTCTGAGGCAGAGCTGCTCCTGCTCTCCCAGCAGGTGTTGAGACCGGATGCAGTCGAGCGGGCCGTTTACAAGGACATTCCCCAATCCTTCGGCGTGGACAACCCGATGATGTTGGAGCGACTGCTGTACATGCTAGCAGATCAGATCTCAAGCCTGCTCTCCCCGACAAACATCAGCAGCGACTTGGGTCTAGCCGTGCCGACCGTTGAGCGTTATCTGACCTACCTGGATCAGGCATTCTTGATATTCACGCTTCCCAACCACTCGGGAACAGAAGTTGGGGTGCAGCGCAGGGGAAGGAAGCTGTATTTCATCGACGCCGCAGTCCGCAATGCCGCGTTGCAACGCGGCATTGCCCCCCTTGAAGACTCCCGCGAGATGGGAATGCTGCTGGAGAACCTTGTGGCCTCCTCCATGCGCTCGCTGGCTGTGCAAAGCGGCGTGCGCCTGCACCATTGGCGAGAGGGCAAGAATGAAGTAGACCTCGTCTACGACGACCCTAGGAGCCCTTTGGCGTTTGAGGTTGCCTCATCTCCCCGCCACGACAGGGCTGGGCTGGCGGCCTTCATCGATCGACATCGGCGCTTTTATGGCAACAGCTATTTGGTGGCGCCCAACGCTTCGGTGATCTCAGCCCAAACTTCAGCCAGCGGCATCGGCACCCTCCCGGTGGACGCCTTGCTCATCGCGGTCGGCGCCCAAGCCCACCGAGACATGATGAACCGCCTGCGAATCGACAGCTAGGGCAGAGCGCACCGATTGCTCAACCGCGTCGGCCACAGTTTCGGGGTCCTCGTGCTCCCAGAAGCGCAGAACGGTCCAGCCCGCCTCGGCGAGGCGGGCGGTGGTGTCCTGGTCGCGAGCGACGTTGCCGGTGATCTTGTCCGACCAGTATCTGTGGTTGGTGGCCGGCTGGGTGTGGTGCTCGGGGCAGCCGTGCCAGTAGCAGCCGTCCACGAAGACCGCGATCTTGGCTTTGCGGAACACCAGATCGGCTGTCCGCCGCAGCTCGGGCAGCGGACGGGCGGCCACCCGGTAGCGCAGGCCCCGGCGGTGTACGGCGGAGCGGACCGCTCGCTCCGGCTTGGTGTCTCGACTGCGGTTGCCCTGCATCGACTTCCGGGTGGCCTCCGACGACGCCCAAGAATCCCCCGGAACCCCCTCCATGAGCCGATGGTAGCGAGGAGGATGCAAAGATGGCGGGGGTTTCCGCTCTCCTGGATTGGTGTTTCGGCCGCCGGGCTAGCCCGGCGGCACCACCGGGTCGATGCCGAGGTCGGCGTAGGTCAGGAGCGGGAAGTAGGGGACGCCGAGGGCCTCGTAGCGCCCACGGGCGGTGTCGCCCCGGTCTACCACGGTGGCTGCGGCCACCACCTCGGCGCCGGTGTCGCCAATGGCCTGGTATGCCCTCTGGGCCGAGCCGCCGGTGGTGGTGGCATCCTCGAGCAGCAGTACGCGATGGCCCTTGGCGAGGGGAGTGCCCTCGATGAGCTGCTCAGTTCCCCGCTTCTTCGGTGCCTTGCGAACGGAGAACCAGCAGCAGTCGGCCACCGCTGCGATGCCCACCGCCAGCGGATCGGCGCCCATCGTCATCCCCCCGGCGGCGTCGAACTCGATGCCGGCGGTTCGAACCCGCTCCACGATGGCCCGGCACGCCGTCTCGAGGTCGGCCCACCGGCATAGGGCCAGCTTCACGTCGATGAAGTCCGTAGAGAGGGCACCGCTGGCCAACTCCACCGGCTGGTCCAGCCTCCGCAGCCCCTGTCGTTGGATGATGTGGGTCAGCGCCGCGTCAGCCACGTTCCCAGGCTAGTGGTGCTCTGATGGCAAACGATGCTCTTGTGAAATATATGGATATGAAATATATGGAAATAATTTTGAAATAAATAGTTTTTCACAAGCGATCCCCAGTTCGGTGCTTCTACACTGAGGACAAACTTCCCCCTTCTAGCGATCAGCGAGGGGAGGAGCCTGTGTCTGCTCCACCTGTTTTCTGCGCTTGGGCGCCGTGGTGGGCCGCCGACGAGCTCCGGAGCTTCCTCGACCAGGTGCAAAGCGTGGTCGAAGCCCGATTCGGGCAGCACGCCATTGACGAGGCGAAGGGCACCGTGGCGGTCCAGGAGATGGACTGTGTGCTGGGCCTGTCCAACCTGGCCCAAACCTGCCGGGCGGCCGATCCCGAGGATTGGCGGCTCATCATCTACAGCCATGTCGCCCGACTCGACGACTTCTCGCCCGACCTCTTGGCCCGGCGCCTCGCCGATTACGAGAAGCTCCAACCCGACCTCAGGGTCAGAATCGTGGGCCAACAGCACCTGAGCGGCATCGACGCGGTGTGCGATCCCCTCCCACTGGGTCTTTCCGCCTGCCTGTGCGTGAGCCTGGACGGCGCCTCCTGCCCAATCGACCGCAGCTACTTCTCCGACTGGGGGGTAGAGCGGGGCGAGGCCATGGCGGTTGCGCTGGCCAATACCGTGAGCGGCGAGCCGATCGCCGAGGCAGAGGAGAGCGAGCTGCCCAGCAGCTGCCGCACGTTCAGCGGCGATTCCTTGTTCGCCACCGGCCATCTGCTGGATTTCGCCCGCACGGTTCCCGAGATCGGCCCACAGGGCGCGGTGGTCACGGCGCCCGCCGCCCACACCGTCATGGTCTGCCCCGTCGAGATAAGCGAGCAGTTCGTGGATGCCTCCTCCACCATGCTGGCCGCTGGCTACATCCGCTTCCTGGCCGGCCCCAACTCGGTCAGCCCCAACGCCCTGTGGTGGCGCCCCGGCCTCCCGCTGGAAGGCTTCGCCCGCATGGACGGCCAGAGCCTCGAGCTCGTCGCCCCCGAGCCCCTCCGCTCCCAACTCCGCGAGGGCGGCCGACGCGGCTAGCGTCGCCGAGATGGGGAGGCTCGAAATGAAGAGACTGGAAGGCAAGGTGGCGTGGGTCACCGGCGCGGCTTCGGGCATCGGCCTGGCCTCCGCCGAGCGGTTCGCAGCGGAGGGGGCCGTGGTGATCGGCTCTGACATCGCCGAAAGCGACGGTTGGAAGCCGGTGGAGGCAACGGCCCCCGGATCCAGCTTCCACTTCGCCGATGTGCGCGACGCCGACGCCCAAGAAGAGCTGGTGGGCCAGATCATTCGAGAGCACGGCCGTCTCGACATCCTGGTCACCGCCGCGGGGGTCGCCGGCGGCGGTCAGGTTCACACCCTCGACATCGAGGAATGGGACCGGGTGCAGGACATCAACCTCAAGGGCACCATGCTGTCGTGCCGGGCCGCCCTCAAGCCGATGGTGCAGGCTCGATCGGGCAGCATCGTCACCATCGCCAGCGTGGAGGGCCTCGAGGGGTGCGAGGGGGGCAGCACCTACAACGCCTCCAAGGGCGGCGTGGTCCTGCTCACCAAGAACATCGCCAACGACTACGGCCCGGCCAACATCAGGGCCAATGCCATTTGCCCCGGCTTCATCGACACCCCCATGTTCCAGTCGGTCATCTCCCATCTCGGGCCCATCGCCGACAGCATCCGCAATCAGCACAAGCTCAAGCGCTGGGGGCGTCCCTCTGAGATCGCCGGCGCCGCCTTCTTCCTGGCCTCCGACGACTCCTCGTTCGTCACCGGCACCGCCCTTGCCGTCGACGGCGGCTACACCGCCGGCCACTCCCACGGCCTCACCGCCATTTGACTAGTGGTGTGGTGCTGCTGACTCAGGCGGGGCGGAACTTGATGAGGGTGATCTCGTCGGTGGCGTCCTCGAATACCGCTTTCACGGCCAGGCCGCAGACGATATCGCCGTTGTCGATCCCGACGAGGTTCGAGTACACCATCGGCCCCTCTTCCAACTCCACCAGCACCACGTTGTAGGGCAGCTCCGGCTCGAACGACGGGATGTAGGGCTGCCTCATAATGGTGAAACCCCACACCCGGCCCCGGCCCGACGCCTCGGTCCATCCCCGGTCGAACGACAGGCACGACGGGCAGGATGCGTAGGGGGGGAACCACACATGCCCGCAGGCTCGGCACTTTGGCAGCACGAAGCGGTGTCGGCGGGCCGCGGCCCAGAACTCCCGATCCTCATGGGTCACCGTGGGCAACGGCTTGGCGTAGCCGCTTGCGCCGCTCACAGCAGCCCGTCCCGACACAAAAGCGACGCCCCCGGCAAAGCCGACAG
Source organism: Candidatus Poriferisocius aerobius (assembly GCA_028278955.1). Taxonomy (GTDB): domain Bacteria; phylum Actinomycetota; class Acidimicrobiia; order Acidimicrobiales; family Bin134; genus Poriferisocius; species Poriferisocius aerobius. Next base: position 2,823 of record JAPYOC010000062.1, on the reverse strand, counting down.
GCACCAGTACAGCGACCAGTTGCAGTCGGGGATCTGGCGCTCGCCCGCTTGGCCCCGCAGCTGGCGCACCGCCTCGGCGTGCTGGTTCCACCCCTGGAGGTATGACTCGCTCAGCATCCCCCCGCTGGTGTTCACCGGCAGCTCCCCGCCCAGTGTGATGCGGCCGCCCTGCACCCACTCCAACCCCTGGCCCCGGGGGGCGAAGCCGAAGCCCTCCAGCCCCCACAGCACCGCCACGCTGAAGTTGTCGTACACCTGGAGGCAGTCGATGTCGTTTGCCGCCACCCCCAGCGGGTCGAACAGGTCGGTCTTCATCGACCGGCAGGCCTGGTCCCAGAACCCCAAGTCCACGTACCACTCCCTGAAGTTGGCCCGCCCCGCGGTGCCCGCGATCAGCACTGGGGGCCGGGCCAGATCCCGGGCCCGCTCGGCGGTGGTCACCACATAGGCCACCGCCCCGTCGTTCACCAGGCAGTAGTCGAACAGCCGCAGCGGCTGGGCGATGTACCGGGCGGCCAGGTAGTCATCGATGGTCATCTCGGCCTGCATGATCGCCCCCGGAGTCATCCGGGCGTGGGAGCGGATGGCCACCGGGATGGCGCCCAGCTGCTCTTCGGTGCCCCCGTACTCCGCCTGGTAGCGGGTGAAGGCCAGCGAATACTGCGCTCCCGGCGAGGCCATTCCGTAGAGCGTGTCGTACAGCAGGCCTTGGGCCTGGGCGCCGAATTTGACGCCCTGGGAGCGGAACGCCACCGAGTTGAACAGCACCACGTAGTCGGCCAGCCCGTGGTACACCGCGGCGGCGGCGTGCATCAGCGCGGTGGCACACATCCGCCCGGCCTGCGGGTAGTCCGCCACGAACCGCACGTTGGTGAGCCCGGTGCGGTAGGCCACCGGCTCGTAGTGGGCCAGTCCCCCGGTGATGAGTCCGTCGATCTGCGGTTTCGCCAGCCCGGCGTCGGCAATGGCCGCGGCGATGGCCTCGGTGGCCAGGGCCTCCCCGGTCCGCTCTGGGTCCGGCGAGCGGTACAGCTCGGCGAAGTCGCTGCTCCCAACACCGACAATGGCCGTCTGCCCGGCGAAATCCCGATCGTTCATCGCCCAGCGAGGCTACTGGCCGATTGCGCCTGCTCCCCGCTTGTGACGCGGCCTGTTCCCAGCCTCTAACGTCGGTGCCGAGCGAGAGGCGCTGCCGATGAAAATGGATCCCAACAAGACATGGCGGTTGGTGGAGGAGAGGCTGGAAGCCGAGACCAGCCCCCGCCGTCGCCATGTGCTGGAGCTGGTGCTGGCCCACATGAAATGTGAGGCCCAGGCCGATATCGAAGGGGTGCTGGCCACCCTGAGCGACAGGCCCCACTACGTCATCTGGTCGAACCCCGATGACCCCGTGGCCAGTCCCGGCGGCGACCGCGACGCCATCCGGGGGTTCTATGACCGCAGCATTGTGCAGACCGGCGCCCACCGGCTGGAGTTCGACTGCGACCGGGTCATCGTCGACGACGACGCCGTGTTCACCGAGGGCATGATGCGCATGGCCTATCCCGGCCGCACGCTTCAGGCTATGGGCATCGAGGTTTCCGATGCCGACTCCTACTACGTTGCCCAGTCCCGCATGGGCATCGTGTGGCCGGTGGATCTCGACGACCCCGAAGCCCGGCTGCGGGGCGAAGAGGTCTATTCCGCCGGCGACGCCTTCGAGGGCGTGGCCGACCGGCCCATCTCCCTCGAAGAGATCACCCCCCTAAAGCTTGCCGCCGTCTGAGTGCTAGGGGTGAGTGCTAGGGGCCGTGGTCGGCCATCAGCACCGCCGAGCGGGTGGCCAGGTTAGGTTGGCGGCCAGTCGAGGAGATCCATGAAATTCGCAGTGACGTATCCGATGGTGTTCCACCCGTGGGACCAGAGGTTGGTTACCAAGCCGGGCTTGGTGGAGTTCGCCCGCACCGCTGAGGAGTCCGGGTTCGACGGGCTGGGCTTCACCGACCATCCGGCGCCCACCGACCGCTGGCTCAACGCCGGCGGTCACGATGCCCTGGACCCGTTCGCCGCCCTGGCCTTCTGCGCTGCGGTCACCGATCGCCTGAAGCTGATCCCCAACATCGTGGTGGCGCCCTACCGGAACCCCTTCATCATGGCGAAGGCCATCGCCACCGTCGACGCATTGTCGGGCGGGCGGTTCATCTTCGCCACCGGCGCCGGCTATCTCAAAGGGGAGTTCAAGGCGTTGGGAGTGGATTTCAACAATCGCATCCAGCTGTTGGACGAGGCCCTTGAGGCCATGATCGGCATCTGGACCACCGACGACTTCACCTACGAGGCCAGCACCTTCACCGCCCTCGGCCAGACTGCCAATCCCAAGCCGGTCCAGAAACCCCACCCCCCCATTTGGATCGGCGGCAACTCCAGGCGGGCTCGCCGCCGGGTGGCCGCCGTCGCCAACGGCTGGACGCCGTTCCCCGCTCCCCGGGTGTTGGCCACCACGGCTCGCACCCCCCGCCTCGAGACCACCGAAGACTTGGCGGCACTGCTCGACGAGCTGTGGACCTATGTCGATGACGCTGGCCGCAACCCGGCCGATATCGACATCAGCTATCTGAACCCCGCGGGCGGCCGCCCCGGCGCCGCCGACTTCGATGTCGATGTCCACATCGCCGGACTAGCCGACTTGGAGGCCCTGGGAGTCACCTGGATCACCGTCACCGTGCCCGGTGACGACATTGAGGCCACCCTCGACACCATGCGCCGCTACGGCGAGACAGTTATCGGCCCCTCCCGAGCTTCGTAGGCGCGCCGCGCCGCCGAAGCTGGTCCGGGGATCTGCTC
>JAPYOC010000061.1 GCA_028278955.1 Candidatus Poriferisocius aerobius | reverse complement strand
CCCCCACCTCAGTAGCGGACTTCCACAACCCCCCGTCCCAGCTTCATAAACAAGACCCCCTAAAGAACCTTCCACCAGGGGGCGGCGAGCACATCGGGGGTCAGCCACTCAATCGATGAGCCGGTGTGGAGAAGCAAACCGGAAGTGGCCTGGCCACCGTATTCTGACCGGAACGCCCGCAAGTGGGCGGTGTCGCCGACTCTGGGCCGTTCAGAGGCTTTGACCTCGATCGGCAAAAGACGGTCTCCGGCCTCGATCACCAAGTCCACCTCCTCGCCAGTCCTCGTACGCCAGTAGAAAACATCGGCCCGCTCTGCTCGGACATCACGCCACGCCAATAAATCGCTGAGCACCAAATTCTCCAGATGGGCACCGTCAGGGTTGGTTTTCTGAGCTAGATGCAGCGCCACGCCGGTGTCTCCCCAGTACAGCTTGGGCGACTTGACCAGCCGCTTCGTCCGGTTCACCGCAAAGGCTGGCAGCCGGACCAACAGGTACGAAGTCTCCAACAGGTTGAGATAGCGATGAGCGGTCGCTTGAGACAACGCGACATCTCTGCCCAGATCGACCTGGTTGAGTATCTGGCCGACTCGCAGGCAGGCAGCCCGCATCAGGCGGCGGAAATCGAGCAGCGACGAAACCAACGAGAGGTCTTGCAGGTCGCGCTCCAGATACGTCCTCACGTAGCCGTCAAACCAGATGGCCCGCTCCTCATCGGAGTGCATGTGGACCGCGGGCGTGGGGAAGCCGCCCCGGCGGCACAGGGCGCGCCAGTCTTGGTACTCATCAGGCTGCGCTGCAACCAGATCCAGCCATTCTTCTGCCGGGTTTCTGATCAGTTCCTCCCAAATGCCACCTTGCCCCAGACCCAGCTGCTCCCGACGAGTCATCGGCCAGAGCGTCAAGTAGCTGGCACGTCCGGCCAACGACTCCGATGCCCGGCTCATCAAAAGGAGGTTGGCCGATCCGGTGAGCAAGAACTGCCCTGGCTTGCGGTTCTGGTCAATGGCCTGTTTGATCTCATGGAGCAAGCTGGGCATTCGCTGTACCTCGTCGATCGCCATCGGCTGGTTGCCTCCTATCAAAGCCGATGGGTCGCGGTGGGCCACATCGATCACATCGAGATCATCAAGGGTGAGGTAGCGCCGGCTGCCCGGAACCAACTCCTGGATCAAGGTGCTCTTTCCCGTCTGGCGGGCACCGGTTACCACCACTGCGGGCATGGCCCTCAGATAGATCAGCTCGATAGATCAGCTTAGCTCCAGGCCTTCCAGGGACCCCTCGTCGCGCCACGCCTTGAGAATCTTGAAGAACTCCTGGGCGCCGCCGCCGTAGGTGCCGCCGAACCAGCCGGGGCCCTCGTCGGGGCGACCCTCGTTGTTGTAGTAGCCCGGCGTGCAGGATTCGAGGAAGCCGGCTCGCCGGTAGGCCGACTCGACGATGAGCCGCACCCACTCGGCCTCGGCGTGGTCGGTGGGCTCCACCACGGCCGCTCCCACCGACAAGCCCTCGTTGACGATGTACGCCACATGCTGGCTCTGCTCGTTGTAGAGCTCGGTGAAGTTGGGAGACACCCCCGACTGGATGCCGCCCATGTGCAACAGGTTGGGATACCCCCGGCTGACCACGCCGTGGAAGGTGGACACCCCGTTGCGCCACCGCTGGCTCAGCGTCACCCCGCCCCGACCGTAGATCTCGCAGTTGGCCCGGTGGGAGTAGTCGGTGCCCACCTCGAACCCGGTGGCGAAGATCAAGCAGTCCAGCCCGTACTCCCGGCCGCCAGCCGCGACGCCCCGAGGGGTGATGCGCTCCACGCCCCGGCCGTCGGTGTCCACCAGCGTCACGTTGTCGCGGTTGAAGGTGGGCAGGTAGCCGTCGTGGAAGCAGGGCCGCTTGCAGAACTGCCGGTAGTAGGGCTTGAGTGCCTCGGCCACCGTCGGATCGGTGACCAGCTCGTCGACCCGGCGGCGGATCTGCTCCATCTTCTGGAAGTCGGCCATCTCCATGGCCGCGGCGATCTCCTCGGGGCTGCCGAGGCGGGCGCCCTCCCCCAGCGCGGTGAGGTTGCGGAGGATGTCGGTCCAGCCGTCGCTAACCAGATCCTCCTCCTGCAAGGCGCCGGCCACGATGTTGCCGAAGTTCTCGATGCGGTGCTGTTGCCAGCCGGGCGCCAGCGACATGGCCCACTCCGGGTCGGTTGAGCGGTTGCCCCGAACGTCGATGGACGACGGCGTCCGCTGGAACACGTACAGGTGCTGAGCGGCCTCGCCCACATGGGGAATGCACTGCACCGCGGTGGCCCCGGTGCCGATCACTCCGACCACCTTGTCGGACAGCTTGGCCAGCCCCCCGTTGGTGTCGCCGCCGGTGTAGTCGTAGTCCCAGCGGCTGGTGTGGAACGAATGGCCCTCGAAGGTGTCGATGCCCGGTATACCGGGCAGCTTGGGCCGGCTGAGGGGGCCGATGGCCATGATCGCGAACCGGGCCCGCATCCGGTCCTCGTGGTTGGTGTGCAGCACCCATCGGTGGGCGGCGTCGTCCCAGTGCATCTCGTGTACCCGGGTGCCGAAGCACACGTCGCGGTACAGGTCGAAGTGGCGGCCCAGCGTCCGGCAGTGCTCCAGGATCTCGGGGCCGTAGGAGTACTTCTCCTTGGGCATGTAGCCCAGCTCTTCCAGAAGGGGCAGGTAGATATACGACTCGATGTCGCACTGCACGCCGGGGTACTGGTTCCAGTACCAGGTGCCGCCGAACTCAGCCCCGGTCTCGATCATGCGGATGCTCTCCACTCCGAGTTGCCGCAGCCGGGCCCCGGCCAACAGCCCGCTGAAGCCGGTGCCGACGATGGCCACATCCACCTCGTCGGTCAGCGGCGCCCGGGCGATGCCGGTTTGGGCCGGGTCGTCGAGGTAGCGGGAGAACTCCCCGTCCATGGCGATGTACTGGTCGTTGCCGTCGGGCCGCAGGCGCTTGTCGCGCTCTTGACGGTACCTCTCCCGCAAGGCGTCGGGATCGAAGCCCAACTGAGCTGCGGGGGAAGGAGGGCCGGTGGTCATAGCCCACTACGATAAGCCCCATGACTTTTGAGGCGCGATTCGATCTGAACGACTTGGACTGGACCCACATGGAGGGCGGACCGGAGTTCGACTATCTCGTTGATTTCGACCTGGCCGTGCTCGGCTCGCAGCCCGAGAACGGCACGCTCGACATGCTGGTGCGCTTCGCCCCCCACTCCCACTGCCACTTCCACCGCCATGTGGCCGCCACCCGCACCCTGGTGCTCCAAGGTGAGCACCACGTGTTCGACATCGAGCCTGACGGCGAGACCGTTCACAAGATCAAGCCCGCCGGCACCTACAGCCAGAGCCCCGGCGGAGAAGTCCACATGGAGCGGGGCGGGCCCGAGGGCGCCATCGTGTTGTTCAACCTCTACTCCCCCACCGGCGTGCTGTTCGAATCCCTCGACGCCGACCACAACGTTATGGCCTGCTCCACCATCGAGTCGATGACCGAGAGCCCCTCGCTGGGGGGCTAGCACCGGGGGCTAGCACCGGCGAGGCAGTGGACCGTACTGGACTTGAACCAGTGACCTCTCGCGTGTGAGGCGAGCGCTCTGGCCATCTGAGCTAACGGTCCGGGAATCACTCAGGATAGCTCAGGCCACATCGGCGGGGCGAAGAGTTGTTCGCAGTAGGCCATGGCCTGCAGCACCCGCACATCGCCGAGCTGGTGGCCTACCAACTGGAGTCCCACCGGCATGCCGTCGGCGGCGAAACCGGCCCTGACGCTGCCTGCAGGCCGTCGGGTCAGGTTGTACGGGTAGGTATGGCGGATCCAGTTGTCCACGAGTTCGCCGTTTACTAGCCCCTGGCCCCCGCACTCGGGGAAATGGCCAGCCACGGTGGGGGTGATGAGCAGGTCGGCGCCGGCCAGCACCCCGTTGAGCGTCTCAGACATGTCAAAGAACACCTCAAGCGCCCGATTGAAGTCCGCCACTTGGGGAACAGCCGACAACCCGAGGTAATGGCGCAGCCCGGGGGTGATCTGCTCCCGCTGCTCCTCGGTCAGCTCGACCAGCTCCCCCGACACTGCGTTGGCCGACAACAGCACATACTCCCAGATGGGGTCGTTGAACAGGCCCTCTTCTCGGACTTCCACCGCCACGCCGGACGCCTCCATCTGGGCCAGCGCCGCCTCGCACACCGACACCACCTCGGCGTCGGAGGGGTTGTGGTCGGGGGCCGGGCACCACACCACCCGGTTCGGCCGCCAGTGCGCGTCCAGGGCCTCCCGCCACGACCGGTCGGGGCGGGGCAGCGCGTGGATGTCGCGGGGCGACGGGCCCATCACCAGGTCTTGCACGAAGGCGACGTCGGCCACCCGCAGCGCCATCGGCCCGTGGACCGAAAGGGGCCACAGCCGATACGGCCCTTCCACCGGCACCCGGCCCAAGCTGGCCTTGAAGCCGCTGAACCCGCAGGCCGCAGCAGGGATGCGGATGGAGCCGCCCGCATCGGAGCCGGTACACAGCGGCACCAGGCCCGCGGTCAGCGCAGCCGCGGCACCCCCCGACGATCCGCCCGGCGAGCGCGTCGGGTTCCACGGATTGCCGGTGGGACCGAACACCGGGTTGTAGGTGTCGCCGGTCCAGCCGAACTCCGGAGTGTTGGTCTTGCCCATCACCACGCCGCCCTGAGCCCGCAGCCGCTCCACCAGTATGCTGTCGGCCTCCGCCGGCGGGTCGTCGGCGTGCAGGAGCGAGCCCTGGGTGGTCACATAACCGGCGGCATCCTCCAAGTCTTTGACCCCGAAGGGAACGCCGGCCAGCGGCCCGACCTCGTCGCCCGAGGCCAGCCGGGCGTCGATCTCGTCGGCGGTGGCCAACGACCGCTCCAGGTCGGTGGCCACAAAGGCGTTCAGCCCTGCTTGGGCCTCGATGGCGGCCAGCGAGGCCTCGACCATCTCTCGGGCCGACACTTCGCGGCTCTGCACCGCGGCGGCCCACTCCTGCACCGACCGCTCACGAAAATCCATCTGAGGCTCCTCCGTTGCCGAGATCCCGACAGTACATCCACGGGGAACAAGCGCCAGCCGCGGCCCTCGTCAGCCCCCCGACAGCGCCGCGGCCACCGCCTCCAGCCCAGCGGCGCGGCTGGCTTTGACCAACACCGCGGTGTCGCCGTCCACCGCCCCGAGGGCCGCCACCGCGCTTGCGGCGTTGGCCACTGGTTCTGTCCCGTAGTCGGCGGTGGCCACCGGAATGATCTCGATGCCCAGCTTGTGGGCCAAAGCGCCGATGGCGGCGTGCTCGGCGGCGGCTCGATCCCCCAGCTCCGCCATGGCGCCGACTACCGCCACCCGGCGGCGGCGGTCCACCGCGGCCAGCGAGCGCAGTCCGGCGACCATCGACACGGGGTTGGCGTTGTAGGCGTCGTTGATGAGCACCGCCCCGGAGGCCAGCTCGGTCACCTCCATGCGCCACGGCGACAGCGTGGCGCAGCCGAGCCCGGCGGCGACCTCCTCCACCCCCACCCCGATGGCCAACGCGGCCGCCGCGGCCGCCAGCGCGTTGTCCACCATGTGCTCGCCGCACACCGCCAAGGCCACATCGGCCGACCCGCCGGGCGTCTCCAACCGGAATCGGGGACACAGGCCGTCGTCCAGGCTCACCCCCGCGGCGCGCACTTCCCCGCCGACGCGGCCGAAGGTCAGCACCGTGGCCTCGGTCCGCCCGGCCATGGCCGCCACCAGAGGCTGATCGGCGTTGAGCACCGCTGTGCCCGATGGGCCCAACGACTCCACCAACTCCCCCTTGGCCTCAGCCACCGCCGCCACCGTCTTGAACAGCTCGGTGTGGGCTGCTCCGACGGCGGTCACCACACCCACGGCGGGCCGGGCCAGCGAGCAA
>JAPYOC010000060.1 GCA_028278955.1 Candidatus Poriferisocius aerobius | reverse complement strand
GGTTTGCGGGCCTCGACGTCGATGACCATGCCCAGCAGGGTATTGATGAGGGTGAGGGCCTCGGCGCCTCCTCGGACCGCAGCCCCCGCGATCTCCACCAGATCACCGGTGGCGCTGAGCTTGGCCCAGCAGGGGCGCCCACAAGGCGCAACGGCGGCCAGCACCGCCTCGGTCATGGCCGCAGAGTGGGAGAATATACGGCCCCGTTCCTCCAGGTTGGGGCAGGAGACGTTGACCTCTACCGCCACCACGGCCTCCAGCGCCGGGCCGCCAGCCGCTGCGAGCGCAACCGCTGCGGCCGCGTAGTCGCCTAGGGTGCGCCCCCACACCGACACCACGACCCGGGCGCCGGATTCGGCCAGCCCCGGCAGCTCCTCGGCCAGCCATCGGGGCAGGCCCGGGCCTTGCAAGCCCACGCTGTTGATCATCCCCGCCGGAACCGGGTGAACCCGAGGCGAGGGGTTGCCGGGCCACTCATAGGGCGCGAGCGACTTGATCACCACCGCGCCCAGCGCGGAGAAGTCCAGGTAGCGGGACAACTCGGCACCGTGGCCCACCGTGCCCGAGGCGGCCATCACCGGGTTGGGCAACCGCACCGAGCCGACGACGGTTTCCAACTCCGGCACCGGACCCCCCCGAATCATCAGCCCGGACTCACAACTCGAACGCCAGCTGATCGCTGGTCACACCTCGGTGATACTCCTGAAGCGACCGCACTCGCAGCGGGTGGCGGGCCCAGTCGGCCATGCCGTCGGCGGCGGCCAAACCGGCTGAGGCAGTGGTCAGAAGCGGCACCCGACTCCGGCTGGCCGCCCGGCGGATGTGGTCGCCGTCGGCCCGCGATCCCCGGCCCCTCGGCGTGTTGACCACCAGCTGCACCCTGCCGGCGTCGATCAGCTCCACCACATCGGCGCCTCCCTCGCCCACTTTGGACACCACCTCGGACACCGCGACGCCGGCGTCGGACAACGCGGCCGCGGTGCCGGAGGTGGCGGCAATGGTCAAGCCCAGCCCGGTGAACACCCGGGCCATCTCCGCCCCGGCCGCCTTGTCCCGGTCGGCCAGCGACATCAGCACCGTGCCGTGGGCGGGCAGCGGCGCCCCCGCAGCGATCTGGCTCTTGGCGAAGGCCAGGCCGGGACTCAGGTCGATGCCCATAACTTCCCCGGTGGACTTCATCTCAGGACCCAAGATGGCATCGGCCTCGGGAAACTTGTTGAACGGCAGCACCGCCTCTTTCACCGAGATGTGGTCGCCGCTGGCCCGGCGGCCCAGCAGCCCCTCCTGGCGCAAATCGGCCAGGCTGGCCCCCATCATCACCCTGGTGGCCACCTTCACCAGAGGAACGCCGGTGGCCTTGGCCACAAACGGCACCGTGCGGGATGCCCGAGGGTTGGCCTCCAGCACGAACACCTGATCGGCTGCACCGGTTTCGAACTGCTTGACCGCGAACTGCACATTGATGAGCCCCACCACGTCGAGCGCATTGGCGATGTCCTTCACGTGGCGCTCTAGCAGGGCCACGGTGGCCTCGGAGAGATGAACCGGCGGCAGCATGCAGGCGCTGTCACCAGAGTGGACCCCGGCCTCCTCCACATGCTCCATCACCCCGCCGATGACCACCTCGCCGGTCATGTCCCGGATGGCGTCCACGTCTACCTCGGTGGCGTCCTCCAAGAAGCGGTCGATCAGCACCGGCCGCTCAGCCGAGAGCCCCCCCTCGCGGCCCAGAGACCCCGAGGCGGCCAGCTCGGCCATGGCAGCACGCAGGTCGTCGTCGGTGTAGACGATGACCATGGCCCGGCCTCCCAGCACGTACGAGGGCCGCACCAGCACCGGATAGCCGATCCGGCCGGCGACCGCAAGGGCCTCCTCTGCAGTGGTCGCGGTACCCCCGGCCGGCTGGGGTATGTCGAGGCGGGCGCACAGGGCATTCCAACGCTCCCGGTCCTCGGCCAAATCGATGCTCTCGGGGCTGGTGCCCACCACCAAGCCGTCGGGCAGCGCGCCGGCTAGCTTGAGGGGGGTCTGACCGCCGAGCGACACCACGATCCCGGCGATGCCGGGGCCGCCCGCCGTCTGCGACGACCGGAGCTCAGCGTCGATCACGTTCAGGACGTCCTCTTCGGTGAGGGGCTCGAAGTACAGGCGGTCGCTGGTGTCGTAGTCGGTGGACACGGTCTCCGGATTGCAGTTGACCATGACCGTCTCATAGCCGGCCTCGGAAAGCGCGAAGCAGGCATGCACGCAGCAGTAGTCGAACTCGATCCCCTGGCCGATTCGGTTCGGCCCCGACCCCAGGATGATCACCTTGGCCCGGTCGGAGGGCTCGACCTCACTGACGTCTTCATAGGTGGCGTAGTGATACGGGGTCTCGGCCTCAAACTCGGCCGAGCAGGTGTCCACGGTCTTGAACGTGGCCTGCACTCCGGCGGCGATTCGGGCCGCTCGCACCTCGGCAGCCGGCACGCCCCAGAGGTAGCAGAGCTGGGCGTCGGAGAATCCGAACTGCTTGGCCCGCTTCCACGTCCGGGGGGTCATGGCCTCGACGCCGCACTCGGTCAGCGCGGCCCGCTCCTCAGTTATCTGGAGGATCTGGTCGCAGAACCACGGATCCACCTTGGTGGCCTCAAAGAGCTGGGCCACGGTGAGGCCCCGGCGCAGCAGAGCCTCGATCTGGAATATCCGCTCCGGGGTGGGCACCGCGGCCGCGGCCAGCAGCTCTTCGTCGCTGAGGAGATCGTAGGCGGCCTCGGCCGGATCGGCGTTGAGGCCCGAGCGGCCCAGCTCCAGCGAGCGCAGCCCCTTCTGGAGCGACTCGGTGAAGGTACGGCCGATGGCCATGGCCTCCCCCACCGACTGCATCTGGGTGTTGAGCACCCCCGACACCCCCGGGAACTTCTCGAACGCCCACCGGGGTACTTTGGTGACCACGTAGTCGATGACCGGCTCGAAGCAGGCCGGGGTCTTCTCGGTGATGTCGTTGGGGATCTCGTCGAGGGTGTAGCCCACGGCCAGGCGGGCCGCGATCTTGGCGATGGGGAACCCGGTGGCCTTGGAGGCCAGCGCGGATGAGCGCGACACCCTGGGATTCATCTCGATGACCACGTACTCGCCGTTGTCGGGGTTCACCGCGAACTGGATGTTGGATCCGCCGGTTTCCACCCCCACCCGGCGGATGCATGCGAAGGCGGCGTCTCGCAGGGTCTGGTACTCCACGTCCGACAGGGTCTGGGCCGGGGCCACGGTGATGGAGTCGCCGGTGTGGACCCCCATGGGGTCGAGGTTCTCTATGGCGCACACCACCACGCAGTTGTCGTCCCGGTCGCGCATCACCTCCAGCTCGTACTCCTTCCACCCGGCGATCGACTGCTCGATGAGGATCTCGCTTATGGGGCTGGCGGCGAGGCCGCGTGCGCACATCTGTCGGCCCTGCTCAGGGGTGTGGGCGATGCCGGTACCGGTGCCGCCCAGGATGTAGGCGGGCCGGATGATCACCGGCAGGCCGATGCGCTCCATGGCCTCTTGCGCCTCGTCGAGGGTATGGGCGGTCGCCGAGGGGGGCACGGGCAGTCCGATGTCGATCATGGCTTGGCGGAACTCGGCCCGGTCTTCAGCGGTGGAGATGGCACCCTGGTTGGCGCCGATCACCTCCACGCCGTGTTCGTCCACCACGCCCGAGTTGATCAGCTCCATGGCCAGGTTCAGCGCGGTCTGCCCGCCCAGGGTGGGCAGCAGTGCGTCGGGCTGCTCCCGCCCGATGATGCTGGCAAGCACTTCGGCGCTGAGGGGTTCCACATAGGTGGCGTCGGCGAAATCGGGGTCGGTCATTATGGTGGCCGGGTTGGAGTTGGCCAGAACCACCCGGTAGCCCTCCTCGCGCAGCACCCGGCAAGCCTGGGTGCCGGAATAGTCGAACTCGCAGGCCTGGCCGATGACGATGGGGCCCGACCCGATGAGCAGGATCGACTCGATGTCGGTCCGCTTAGGCATGCGGGCTCTCCATCAACTCGTCGAATTGGGCGAAGAGGTAGCGGGAGTCGTGGGGACCGGGACCGGCTTCGGGGTGGTATTGGACGCTGAACGCCGGCAGGCCGCGGCAGCGCAGGCCCTCCACGGTGTGGTCGTTGAGGTTGAGGTGGGTGATGTCGGCGCCGGGGATGGAGCTGTCGGCCACGCAGAAGTTGTGGTTCTGGCTGGTGATCTCCACTGCTCCGGTAGCCAGGTTCCGCACCGGGTGGTTGCCGCCGTGGTGGCCGAAGGGCAGCTTCTCTATCTCCCCGCCCAGCGCCGCAGCCAGCAGCTGGTGGCCCAGGCAGATGCCGAAGATCGGGACCTCGCCCAGCAGGGCTGAGATCGTTTCGACCGCGCCCACCACCGCGGCGGGATCACCGGGACCATTGGACAAGAACACCCCGTCGGGCCGACGGGCCAAGATCTCGGCGGCCGTGGTGCCGGCCGGCACCACCTCCACCCCGGCAATGCCCCGCAGGTGGCGGACGATGGTGGCCTTCAGACCGAAATCAAGCGCCACCACCCGGTGGGGCGGCTTTCCGTCATCTCTGGTGCTGGCGAAGTGCTCGGGCTCGGAGCGGGTCACGGCAGCCACCAGGTCGATCCCGTCAGTGCCGGGCTCGGACGCGGCGGCGGCCCGCAGCTCGGACTCGGGCGCGGTGCCGAACGCACCGGGCATGGCGCCGGCGTCGCGGATGTGGCTGGTGAGCCGCCGGGTGTCCAACCCGGCCAGGCCGGCGATGCCGTGGGCGGACAACAAGGCCTCCAGGTCGCCGGTGGCCCGCCAGTTTGAGCGGCGCCGGGCCATCTCCCTCACGACCACCCCCCGGCAGAATGGCCGACGGCTCTCGTGGTCGGCCGGGGTGACCCCGTAATTGCCAATGTGGGGATAGGTGAAGGTGATGATCTGCCCCGCGTAGGAGGGGTCGGTGATCACCTCCTGATAGCCGGTGAGGACGGTGTTGAACACCACCTCGCCGGAGGTGATCCCGGTGGGCGGCGCCGCACCGATGGCCTCGCCCTCGAACACCTCTCCGTCGCTGAGCACCAGCGCTGCGGACCTGATCACGGCCTGATCTCCCGGTCGACAACAACGGGGCGGCCGCCGACGATGGTGTGGCGAACCCGGCCGCGGACGCGGCGGCCGGCATAGGGGGTGTTGCGGGACCGGCTGGCCAGGTTGTCAGGGTCGACGGTCCACTCCTCGTCGGGGTCGAATACGCACAGGTTGGCCGGCGCATCGGGGGCGATCGGCCCGCCGTGGATTCCGGCCAGTCCGGCGATCGCCGCAGGCCGCCAGCTGAGCAATGCCACCACCTCGGCCACGGGGAGGTCGAGCTCGGTCAGCCCCAGAGCCAGGGCGGTCTCCAGACCGAGCATCCCCGGCGGGGCCTGCTCGAAGGGCATCTCCTTGGCATCGGGGGAATGGGGGGCGTGGTCGGTGGCGATGGCATCCACCGAGCCATCGGCCAACCCCTCCTTCACCGCCTCCCGATCATCGGCCGGGCGCAGCGGCGGGTTCACCTTGAACACCGGGTCGTAGGAGGCACAGGCCTCGTCGGTGAGGGTGAAGTGATGGGTGGCCGCCTCGGAGGTGACCGCCAGTCCGGCCCCTCGGGCCGCCCTGACCATGGCGATGGAACCCCCGGTGGACAGGTGCTGGAAGTGGACAGGGGCTCCGGTGAGACGGCTCAGGGCGATGTCCCGCATGACCATGAGTTCCTCGGCCTCGGCGGGCACGCCGGGGATGCCCAACAAACTGGACCACTCGCCCTCGTGCATGTGGCCGCCGGCGGCCACAGAATCGACCTCGCAGTGCTGGGCCAACACTACTCCCAGGCCGCCGGCGTACTCCATGGCCCGGCGCATGAGCCCGGCGTCTTGGATGCCGTTGCCGTCGTCGGTGAACAGGCGCACTCCCAGCGCGGCCATTTCGGCCATCGGCGCCAGCTGCTCCCCCTTGCGGCCCACGGTTATAGCCCCCGAGGAGTACACATCGCAGGGCGCCGTGGCGCCGAGGGCCAGCACTTCCCGCACCACCGCGGCGCAGTCGATGGGCGGGTTGGTGTTGGGCATCGCCACCACCGCTGCGAACCCGCCCCGGACCGCGGCCCATCCTCCGGTCTCGATGGTCTCAGCCTCCTCGGCGCCGGGCTGGCGCAAATGAGCGTGCAGGTCGACGAAGCCGGGGGCCACCACGCAACCGGAGGCGTCCAAGACCTGATCACCGGCCAGATCAGGGCCGACGGCCGCAATCCGGCCGTCGGCGATCACCACATCGGCGACGCGCTCGCCGATCTGGTCGATGACCCGGCCGCCCTTGACCACTGTGCTCATGGGGAGTTGGGGTCGGCGACCAACAGGAGGTAGAGCACCGCCATCCGCACCACCACCCCGTGGCGGACCTGCTCATTGAGGGTGGCGTTGGGCCGATCCAGGACCTCGGGGGCGATCTCCACTCCTCGGTTCACCGGGCCAGGGTGCATCACCAGCGCGTCGGGCTTCATCCGGGCGGCCCGATCCACAGTGAGCCCCCACTGGGCGGTGTACTCCCGCAGCGAGGGCAGCAGGGCCTCGGATTGACGCTCGTTTTGCACCCGCAGCCCGTACACCACGTCGCAGTCGGTGAGCACCGCGTCGAGGCTGAAGCCGATGTCCACCGGCCACGAGTCCACCGCCGGAGGCAGCAGCGTGGGAGGGGCCACCAGCGTGACCTTCGCCCCCAGAGCGGTGAACGCCCTCACGCAGGAGCGGGCCACCCGGGAGTGTTTGACGTCGCCGAGGATAACGATGCGCCGACCGGCCAGCGATCCCAGCCGGTCGCGGATGGTGTAGCAATCGAGCAGCGCCTGGGTGGGGTGCTCGTGCCAGCCGTCGCCAGCGTTGATGACGGCGGCGCCGGTCCAGGCTGCCACTTGGTGGGGCACCCCGGCCGAGCGGTGGCGCACCACGAGGGCGTCGGGCCCCATAGCGGAGATGGTGTTCACCGTGTCGCGCACCGACTCTCCCTTGTTAACCGATGAATTGGACACGCTGAAGCCCATCACGTCGGCTGAGAGGCGCCGGGCCGCCACCTCGAATGAAAGCCGGGTCCGGGTGGAGTCCTCATAGAAGAGCGTGGCCACCGTCTTGCCCCGCAGGGCGGGCACTTTGGGTATGGACCGCTGCGACACCTCAGTGAAGTGGTCGGCCAAGCGGCACACCTCTTCGATCCCCTCGACACCGAGGTCGCTGATCGACAAGAGGTGCCTCACTTGACCAGCTCTCCGATGTCCACACCCTCGCGGCGGGCGTCCACCATCTCGTCTCGGCGGGTGGGCAGGTTCTTGCCCACATAATCGGGACGGATCGGGAGCTCCCGATGGCCTCGGTCCACCATCACCGCCAGCTGCACCGCTCGGGGCCGGCCGTAGCTGCTCAGCGCGTCCAGGGCGGCCCGGATCGTTCGTCCGGTGTAGAGCACATCGTCGACCATCACCAACGCTTGGCCGTCGAAGTCGAACGGGATGCGGGTGGGCGCCTCCGGCAACAGGGGCCTCAATCCGATGTCGTCGCGGTGAAAGGCAACGTCCAAGGTTCCCAAGGGAGGCTTGATGCCGTCGATCTCAAGCAGGGCGCCGGCGATGTCTTCGGCCAGCCACACGCCGCCGGTTTGCAGCCCCACGAGCGCCACGCCCTCGAGGCCGTGATTGCGCTCGATGATCTCGTGGGCCATGCGCCACACCGCCCGCTTGATGTCCTCGGCTTCCATAACCCGGGTTCGGGCAACGAGAACGCCCCCGTACGGGGGCGTTCTCCGGCGCTCGCGTTCAGCCAAACTCGGGTTCCTCCATATCCGTGCGGGCATATCCGTGAGGGCATATCCGTGCGGGCTTCGCCGGACCCACTTCACGGGTGCTCAAGGCACTATACACCCGTCGGTCCTCCGTTCGGGGACGGCATCTTCCGCCAGCGATCTTCCTTCGGCTAGGGCTCGGACAGGCGGACGGCGGCCGCTACCTGCGACAGAAGGCCGTTGACGAAGCCGGGCGAAGACGGGGTGGAGTACTCGTGGGCCAGCTCCACCGCCTCGTTGATGATCACCGCCACCGAGAGGTCGGTGCTGTGGGCCAGCTCGTAGCTGGCCATTCGCAGTATGGCCCTGTCCAGGGCCGGCATCCGGGCCACCGGCCAGCGCGCGGACAGCTCCTCCAGCCGGGCGTCGATGCCGGCTTGGCTGTCGGCGGTCCCGGTGGCCAAGAAGCGGGCGTAAGGGTCGAGGGGCAGCTCAAGGGAGGCCAGCAACTCGGCCATCTCCACCCCTTTGACCTCGGCCTCATAGAGCAGGCCCAAGGCCCGCTCGCGCACCTGGCGGCGCTGGGACCCGGCGATCATCCGGTCTGGGGTGCTCACCCGGCCCAACCGCCTCTTGCCTCGCGAGCGCGGTCAGGCCCGGCTGATGTACTCGCCGGTGCGGGTGTCCACCTTGATCCGCTCGCCGGGATTCAAGAACAGCGGCACCTGCACCACCAGCCCGGTCTGGCAGGTGGCGGCCTTGGTGGCGCCCGACACCCGGTCGCCCTGGATGCCGGGCTCGGTCTCAGCGATGTCCAACTCCACGGCGGCGGGCAGGTCGGTGCCCACGATCTCGGCGCCGAACATGCCGAGGATCACCGAGTCGTTCTCCACCAGGTAATCGACCGCGCCCCCCAGCACATCGGCGCCCACATAGAGCTGTTCGTAAGTCTCGCTGTCCATGAACACATAGCTGTCCCCGTCGGAGTACAGATACTGCATCTCCCGGCGATCGATGTTGGCCCGCTCCACCTTCTCCCCGGCCCGGAACGTGCGGTCAACCACGGCGCCGGTTCGGGCGTTCTTCAGGGTAGTGCGCACGAAGGCCCCGCCCTTTCCCGGCTTGACGTGCTGGAACTCGACCACGTTGAAGAGGCCGTCGTCGAGATTCAGCGCCATCCCGTTCTTGAGGTCGTTGGTGGTGATCGTGGGCATGGCAAAAGTCTGGCCCACGAACCCCCCTCAGGCCACAACCAGGGACTTGGGAGATCTGGTCAGCTGCCTGGAGCCGCCGTGGGCGACCACCACGGTGTCCTCCACCCGAGCGCCGCAGAAACCGGGCAGATACACCCCGGGCTCCACGGTGATCGCCTGGCCCGCCTCCAGGGGTTCGGCGGCGGTGGCCCGCACCCAGGGCTGCTCGTGGATGTCGAGGCCCACGCCGTGGCCGGTGCCGTGGACGAAGGCGTCGCCCCAGCCATCGGCTTCAATGCGCTCCCGACAGGCCTTGTCCACCTCCGAGATGGCATTTCCCGCCACCACCTGCTCGACGCCGAGCCTCTGCGCGTCCCGCACCGTCTCGAACACCCTGCGGGCCTCGGGATCGGGCTCGCCCACCGCCATGGTGCGGGTCATGTCGGAGCGGTAGCCGCCGACCACTGCGCCCATGTCCATGATCACCAGCTCGCCCGCTCCAATGGGACGGTCGGTGGGGCGCTTGTGGGGAAGAGCGGCGTTGGGACCCGAGGCCACGATGGTGGCAAAGGCACTGCCGTCGGCCCCCCGGCGGCGAAAGGCGGTGTCCAAGGCCAAGGCCACATCATTCTCGGTGGGGCCTTCCACCAACATCGGGCGGACCTCGGCCAGCGCGTCATCGGCAATGGCCGCCGCGGCGGCCATGCGGTCGATCTCGCCGGCGTCTTTGACCTGGCGGCACCGCTCCACCACGGCGACCGCCGCCACCAGTTCGGCGGCGGCGAACCACTCGCCGTACTTGCGCTGGTCGGCCCAGCTCACCGAGGTCGCCTCCAGGCCGATGCGGCCCACCCCGACCGCCGCTGCGGCCAAAAGCCCTTTGGGCTCGTCGTTGGTGATCTCGATTCGAACGTCGGCCCCGGAGCAGCCGATCTCCGAGTGGACTTGCTCGGCGTAGCGCCGGTCGGTGACCAGCACCAGCTCGTCGGGGCCGAGCCAGGCCAGCCCGGCCGAGCCGGTGAAGCCGGTGAGGTAGCGGACGTTGACCAGGTTGGTTACCAGCATCGCGTCGCAGCCCGCGTCGGCGGCCGCGGCCCGGACCCGGCCTGCCCGCCCGCCCACATCCATGGGGACGAGGCCCGCAGAGGCCGCAGAGGCCGTCATCGGGCCAGCAGCCGGGCCACCGCTTCGACGGCCAGCTCATAGCCGTGGCCGCCGAAGCCCACGATGGTGCCGGTGGCCACCGGGCTGATCACCGAGGTGTGGCGCCACGGCTCCCGAGCGTTGGGATTGGACAGGTGCAACTCGACCACCGGCCCCTCGAATGCGGCCAGGGCGTCGTGGATGGCCCAGGAGTAGTGGGTGAACGCGCCGGGGTTGATGATGATGGCCGCACACCGGCGCCGGGCCTGCTGGATGCGGTCGATGAGGACGGCCTCGTCGTTGGACTGGTGGTGCTCGATGGCCAGGCCACAGCGGTCGGCCATCGCGGCCGCAGCGGACACATGGTCGTCTAGAGACTCAGCACCGTAGACCTCGGGCGCCCGGTCGCCCAGCAAGTTCAAGTTGGGCCCCGAAAGAAGCAGGACGATTTGGCTCATCGGATGGCCTCCAGTGTTTCCCGCAGCAGAGCAGGGGCCAGGCCGTTCACCGGTTGGATGCCCTCGGGGCCGTCCAGCATGAAGGTGATCCCGTCAACCGCCTTCTTGTCCCGGCTGAAGAGCGAGACGAGGGCGTCGGCGTCGGCGCCGGCGGGCAGGCGAAGAGGCAGGTCGTAGCCGCCGACAACTCGGCGGTGCTCGTCCACCCGCCCGGCGTCGATGCGACCGGTTCGGTGGGCCAGCTCAGCCGCGTAGACCAGGCCAACCGCCACCGCCTCTCCGTGGCGCAGGCCGTAGCCGCCGTGGGCCTCGAGGGCGTGGGCCAGGGTGTGTCCGTAGTTGAGCACCGCCCGGCGGCCGGCCTCGCGCTCATCGGCGGCCACCGTTTCGGCCTTGATCTCCACGCATCGGGCGATGCGCTCGGGCAGGCCCAGGGAGTCCAGGCCGGCGCCGGCGATGAAATGGTATTTGGCCATCTCCCCCAGGCCCGACCGCATCTCCTCGGAGGGCAGGGTCTCGAGCACCTCGGTGTCGCACAGCACCGCGGCGGGCTGCCAGAAGGCGCCCACCAAGTTCTTGCCCTCCGGCAGGTTCACCCCGGTCTTGCCCCCCACCGATGCGTCGATCTGGCCCAGCAAGGTGGTGGACACGAAGACCACCCGGATGCCCCGATGGTAGACAGCCGCAGCGAAGCCGCCGAGATCGGTGACCGCGCCGCCGCCCACGGCCACCACCGCGTCTCGGCGGGTCAGCCCCCACTGGGCGAACTCCCGGCACAGCTCCTCCACCGCGCCCAGCGTTTTGACGTGCTCCCCGTTGTCGGTGATGAACACCTTGTGCTCCACCCCGGGATCGACGGTGATGCCCGCATCAGCCACGGCCGCCTGGGTGACGACCGCAACCCGGGCCACATCGCGGGGAACGACCTCGGACAAGCGATGGCGCACCCCCGGGCCGACCCAGACCTCGTAGGACCGCTCTCCCAGTTCCACCGGAACCCGGATCTCGCCCTTGAGCCCGGCGTCGGCGGTCATCGAGTCGGCACCGGCCGGTGCCGCCCGTCCGCCAACGCCCGTATCCGGTCGGCAACTTGTTCGGCCTCCAAGCCGTCCACGTCCACGATCTCGTGGGCTGTGGCGGCATAGAGCCCCGACCGGGCCGCGCTGATGGCGGTGAGGTCGGCCACCGGGTCCTCGCCCAAGAGCGGTCGGCTCTGGCCGGCTCGGACCCGCCCGGCCAGCGTCTCGACGGCGGCCCGCAGCCAGCACACCCAGGCCCGGTCCACAAGCCGGGCCCGATTCTCAGCCCGCAGCACGATCCCCCCCCCGCAGGAGACCACCAGCGGCTCGGCCGAGGCCAAGCACTTGCTCAGCGCTTCCTGCTCTAGGTCGCGGAAGCGACCTTCGCCATCGTCATCGAAGATTTCCGCGATTGAGCGGCCGCCGTTTTCCTCAATGGCCGCGTCGAGATCGACGAACCGCAGCCCCTCGGAGCGGGCCAGCCGACAGCCCACCGTTGATTTTCCCGCCCCCATCATCCCGATGAGGGCCACATGCGGCCTGCTTTCCACAACGAGATACTACAAGTGGTGCGCCGCGGCCCGCGACGGCATTCAGATCGGGGCGTGAAGGGCTAGCACCATGGCCGCGGCGCACCACTTGTAGTATCTCGTTGTGGAA
>JAPYOC010000006.1 GCA_028278955.1 Candidatus Poriferisocius aerobius | reverse complement strand
CTGGGGGCGATGCGGGAAGTGGTCGCCGTGGTGCGGGCGCTTTTGGCCGACGAGAACGTGACCTTCCACGGCGACTACGTGCATCTCGAAGACGTGGAGCTGGACTACGTGCATCAGCCCCGCCGTCCCAAGGACGTGCCCATCTACATAGGCGCCACCGGCATGAAGATGATGGCGCTCACCGGCGAGATCGCCGACGGCGTGGTGCTCAACTACCTGGTGTCGCCCGACTACAACCGCCGGGCCATGGACGCCCTGGCCGAGGGTGCGGCCCGGGCCGGGCGGACGGTGGACGACTTGGACCGCCCGCAGCTGGTGGTGTGCTCTCTGGCCGACGACCGGGCCGAGGCGCTGGACGCCGCCCGTCTGCTGGTGACCCAGTACCTGGGCCAGCAGCCCCACATCATGGCCGCCTCCGGCGTGCCCGACTCGCTGTTGGAGCAGGTAAACGCCGTGCTCACCTGGCCGGCCACCATGGAGCAGGTGGAGGCGGCCTCCAAGCTGGTGCCCGATGAGATCGTGCAGATGCTGTGCGCGGCCGGAACCGCCGAGGAGTGCCGGGCCAAGGTGGACGAGTACGTGGCCAACGGGGCCACCTGCCCTATTCTCTACCCCCTGGGCCCCGATGTGCGGGCCATGATCGACGCCTTCGGCCCGGAATGAGCCTGTATCGCATCGGCGGCTCGGGCTTGCTGGGGTCTCGACCCGGTCGATGTCGGCCATGAGCAGCCGCGAGGAGTGGAAGCCGTGGTTGGAGGAGTTGCACCGACGGCGCACTGACGGGGCCGCCATGGGCGGCGCCGAGCGGGTGGAGAAGTACATGCACTCCCGGGGCAAGCTCGACGTGCGCCAGCGCCTCGACCGCCTGTTCGACCGGGGCACGTTCCGGGAGATCGGCCCGCTGGTGGGCACCCTGGAAGACATACCCTGCGACGGGTTCGTCTGCGGATACGGCCGCGTCGACGGCCGCACGGTGCTGGCCGGGGCCGAGGATTTCACCGTGCTGGGCGGGTCGATCGGGGCGGGCAACACCGCCAAGCGCTACCGGGTGGCCGAGCTGGCCGCCCAGGAGGGCCTGCCGCTGGTCACCATGCTGGAGGGCGCCGGCCACCGTCTCACCGACACCGGGGGCACCCGCTCGCCCGGCGATCTCCAGGCCTACGCCGATTTGAACGGGCAGGTTCCCATGGTGTGCCTGGTGATGGGGGCCTCCGCGGGCCACGGCGCTTTGGCCGCCCCCCTCAGCGACTTCGTGATCATGACGTCGTACGCCTCCATGTTCACCGGGGGTCCGCCGCTGGTGAAGGCGGCCACCGGCGAGGACGTGACCAAAGAGGAGCTCGGGGGCGCCGACGTCTGCACCCGCATCGCCGGTTCGGCCCACAACGAGGCCCCCGACGACGAGGCGGCCATCGACATGGCCCGCCTGTACCTGTCGTATTTCCCGTCTCGGGCCGGCCGGCCCTCTCCCCGCCGCGGCGGCGATACCAAGCCCCGGAGAGTCGAGGAGCTGCTCGACGTGGTCCCCGCCAACGACCGCCGGCCCTATGAAATGCACGACGTGATCGATTTGATCGTCGACGATGGCAGCTTCTTCGAGGTCCAGCCCGCCTACGGGTCGGCCATCATCGTCGGGCTGGCCTGTTTCGGGGGCCGGCCCAGCGCCATCGTGGCCAACAACCCGGCCCACTTGGCCGGCTCGGTGGACGCGGCCGCGGCCATCAAGGCCACCGACTTCTTGGAGGTGATCGGCAACTACGACCATCCGGTGGTGTTCCTGGCCGACAACCCCGGGGTGATGGCCGGCACCAGAGCCGAACGGGAGGGCATCTTGAAGTGGGGCGGCAAGATGTACAAGGCCGAGCGCCGCCTCACCAACCCCAAGATCGAGATCACCATGCGCAAGGCGTTCGGCTTCGGCTCGGTGGTGATGGCCCAGAATCCGTTCGACAACCAGACCCAGTCGTTCTCGCTGCCCAGCGTGAACATGGCGGCCATGCCCGCCGAGCCCGGCGGCCGCTCGGCCAAGCTAGACCCCGAGACCCAGGCCCAAGTAGAGCGCGAGCAGCGCTCCGGCCCCTACCGCCTCGCCAACCGCCTCGGCAGCGACGACGTGATCGACCCGAGAGACATGCGCAACGCCATCCTCGACTCCCTCACCCTGACCGAGAGCCGCTAGCTAGGGGCCGAGGAGGGTGATGGGGACGACGGCAATGTCATCGTTAGTCTCAAAGGCCCGCCCCGCGGCGGTGAGCACGATCAGGCGCGACGGCTCTCCGGCCTGTTGCGTGTCGACCTTGTTCCTCATCTGCCGTAGCGAGGCGATGCCGGCTTGTATCGAGTCGGGGCTGCCGAGTTTGATCTCAACTGCTGTCCAGTCGCTGTGGCCTCGGGTGATGATGGCGTCGATTTCGAGGTTTTTGCTGTCGCAGTAGTAGCGGACCTCTGCTTTTGCCGCTTGCGCGTAAACTCTCAGGTCGCGGATGGCCAGCGACTCGAACAGTATGCCCAGTGTGGGGAGGTCGGCTAGCAGTCCCTCGGGTGATGCGCGGAGCGCAGCGGCGGCCAAGGACGAATCGGCGAAGTAGCGCTTTGGTTTGGACCGGAGCGTGGCTCTGCTCCGCAAATGGGTGGACCATGCCGGGAGGGGCTCGATGACGAATGCCTCGGTGAGGCGGTCCAGGTATCGCCTCACTGTGTCGCGATCCGATGGTCCGGAGGTGTTGGCGGTGTCGTCGAGGAGGGTCTGTTGTGAGGCGGCTGTGGTTTCGTTTCGGGCCAGCGAACCGATCAACGCTTGCACTTTGATGGGGTCGTGTTCTGCGCGTCCGTTGCCGTTCAGATTCATCATGGCGATGTCCCGCAAGTAGTCGCTCATGCGGTCGCGAGCGTCGATGGGGTCCATGGAAATAAGTCGCGGGAAGCCTCCTCGGCACACCAACGCTGCGATATCGCGTAACGAAACATCGGGTGGGTCACCGGCACACGGCCCGCCGGTCATCAGGCTGCTGAGCGAGATGGTCCCGGCGGAGTCTTTTGACTCGAACAGCGCCATGGGCCTCATTCGCACTCGGGCCACCCGCCCTGCTCCGCTGTGGTCGGTCACGGCATAGGCCGGTTTCACCGACCCGGCCAGGATGAACTGTCCGTTCGCTGCCCGTTCGTCGCAGGCGTGGCGCATGGCGTTCCACAGTCCGTCGGCCAGATGCCACTCGTCCAGTAGGCGGGGGGTGTCGCCGGCAAGGTACGAGGACGGGTTGACCTCCAGGCTGAGCCTGGTCGCGTCCAACTCGTCGAATCGCACCATGCTGTTGGCGAACGTCCTGCCGGTCCAGGTCTTTCCGCATGCCCGCGGCCCCTCCAGCACAACCGCGGGAGACGACCGCAGCGTGTCTTGCATCTGCTGGTCGACGACCCGGGGCAGATATCCGGTCGGGGCGGTGGCACCCAAATCCATGCCGCAAAATATACCTCGTTGATACCGCAGAAAACACCCAACCCATCCCGCAAAATGTTCCCCGCCGGATGCGCCGCCGTTTCGCTTGGTGACGGTTTGAGGCGCGCGTCCCGCAATCGTCGTAATGGTATAGTTTGAAGCGTCGAAATGGTATATTTTATGGCGTCGAAATAGTATAGAGTGCTGTGCCAGGAGGAGCTGGGATGTACTACCCGCGCATCGTCGACGATGAGTTGGACGAGCTGTGTGTACAACTGCCGGCCATTGCTGCAGAAGGGCCGAGGGCGGTCGGCAAGACCGAGACCGCCTTGCGGCGAGCAGCCACCGTCTACCGCCTCGATGACAGCGAGCATCTGCGCATCGCTCAGGCGGCTCCGGGCCGGCTCGCGCTCGGAGACTCGCCCATCCTCATAGACGAATGGCAGCGCCTGCCGGAGTCGTGGGACATAGTGCGCCGCGCCGTCGATGCCGACCCGCTCACCCCCCGGTTCTTGCTGACTGGGTCGGCGGCCCCGAAGCGACCGCCGACCCACACCGGCGCGGGGCGCATCGTCTCTGTGCGCATGCGTCCTTTGGCGCTCGCGGAACGGGGCCTGTGCGCTCCGACGGTGAGTCTCGCGGAGCTTCTGGGCGGGACTAGGCCACAGGTGCAGGGGACGTGTTCGCTGAGGCTTGACGACTACGCAGAGCAGATCACCTCTTCGGGGTTCCCGGCGGTGCGCGGCCGATCCCCGCGCGCGGCGCGCGCCTACCTCGATGGCTACATCGACCGCATCGCTGACCGCGATGTCTCCGAGCAGGGCCGCACCTTCCGCAGCCAGGCGGCCCTGAGGCGCTGGATGGCCGCATACGCCGCGGCGACATCGTCATGCACCGCGTTTGAGAAGATTCGCGACGCGGCGACCCCCGGAGAATCTGACAAGCCCACCAAAGTGACCGCCCTTGCTTATCGGGACGCACTGGAGGCGCTTTGGGTGATCGACGACGTCGCGGCATGGCTCCCCACTCGCAACCGGCTGCGCCGCCTCGCTTCAGCCCCACAGCATCATCTCTGCGACCCCGCCCTAGCGGCCCGTTTGCTGTCGGTGACTGCCGAATCGCTGCTTGACGGCAGCAGAGGCAGTCCAGCGGCCATCAGCGACGACTCCCTGCTCGGAGTGCTGTTCCAGTCCCTGGTTACGCTGTCGGTGCGCGTCTACGCGCAGGCCGCCGAGGCCAGGGTGTTCCATCTGCGGACCCACGGCGGCGAACACGAAGTCGATCTCATTGTGCAAGGCCCAGACGGCCGGGTCGTGGCGCTGGAGGTCAAACTCGCCTCCACGGTTGATAGTGACGACGTGAGACACCTCCGATGGCTAGCCGACAGGATCGGCCCCGAGCTCGCCGACGCCGCCGTGATCACCACGGGAACCGAGGCCTACCGCCGCCGCGACAACATCGCAGTGATCCCCGCCGCGCTCCTCGGCCCCTGAGCCTCAAGCCGCGATTGCGAAGCCATCCTCGACTCTTTAACCCCGACCGGCATCCCCTGAGCAGTTTGGGGCGATCATCGAGACCCCCCGGATGCGCCGCCGTTCCGGTTGGTGACGGTTCGAGGCGCGCATCCCCGCCCGGGAGTTGATCTTGACTCCCCCCGGACGCTCGACGTCCGAGACGACGAGAAGCGGTTCGGGCTCCGGTGGCAGCACCCCCTGAAGCCCACGGGAGGTAGCTCGGATCGGCAGACCATTGGCCAATCCGGGTGGCGGGCAAGGAATCGTTCGGTGCACTTGGCAGGCAGGGGGTCCATCGGTAGAATACCGTCTTGACTTTTACAGCAGTCAGGGTTAGAACGCTTGGCAGCGCATGGCCCAGGAAACAGGGGTAAGAAATGAAGACTTTCGGGCAACGGGATTATGGCGTACGTACCAAGCCGGCACTCGCACTGCTTTGTGCAGTCGCGGTGCTGGCATCTGGGCTGTTTTTGGCCGGAGCCACTTCATCTGCCCAAGACGCGGAGGACATCGCTGAGCGCGACCGTCAGGTGGCCGAGCAAGAGAACAGGTTGAATGCAGAGCGCTGCCGCTTGGGTGTGGATGTCGCCATCGTTCCCGGAGGCTGCCCCGACCCTGACAGCGTCCGACCCAGCTCTCCTCCAGACGAGCCGACCGCGGAGGACGTCGCCAAGCGCGACCGTTTGCTGGCTGAGCAGGAGCGCCTGTTGGATGCCTACCGCATGACTGAAGGTCAAGCAATGGAAGAGTCTGGGACACCTGGAGGCAGGTTCGAAGCGTTCGATATGAGAACTGGCAACTCAATGCAAGAGGTGATTATTCCTGCCACTGCTCCAGCCATTGCTACTGAGATTTCCCCGGGCTTCAACGATGCCTCAGTAGTGTTCCGCTATACGATGCTTCTCTACGCCTCCGCTTTTGATGCGGTGGCCCCCTACGACGAGACCGCAGTCGGCATCTACTCGCGCATAGCTAGGCGCCCTGCGTCAGAGTCAGAAGACAACCTGTGGTCGAACACAGCCGTTATGTACACTACCTATAGGGTGTGGTTGGAGACTTTTCCGCACCGGGCTGCCGAATGGCGTGCTGTTATGACTGACATCGGGCTGGATCCCGACGACGACACTGGTCTGGACTGGCCATGCGACAGCAACGACCGCACTGATGCAACCGCCGCAGCAATCGGAAATCTGGCTGCTCGCTGTGTTCTCGATGCCCGTCGCAATGATGGCTTCAACCATTTCGGTGACATCAATGGAGTGGAGTGGCTGGACACCACCGGCTATGTGCCAACTAACTCGCCGCAGCAGCTGACAGATCCGTCCCGCTGGCAGCCCCTCCTCATACCCTTTACTGAAGGAGTTTTCAGAAGCCAGACTTTCGTTACCCCCCAGTGGGCCAATGTGCCCCCCCTCTCCGGTTTTGACCCCCGGGATTACCGAGTGGACCCGCCCACAGAAAGCGATCACACCAACGAAGAGGCTTACCGGGCTCAGGCACAAGAAGTCATTGATGAGGTCGCTAATCTTGACGACTATAAGAAGACAATCGTCATGTTCTTCGACAACAAGCTGAGGGGAGGGCAATTCCTGCCCCAGGTCAAGATTGACCATCTGGATGACATCGTGGAGTTTATTCAGGTCAACTTCTTGGTGGAGATGGCATCTCACGATGTGGGTGTGGTCGTGTGGCAAGAGAAGCAGCGCTTTGACGCAGTGCGTCCAATAACCGCAATTCACCATCTTTTCGGCGATGAGACGATATCCGGTTGGGGTGGACCTGGTGAAGGCACAGTGGAAATGTCTGCTAATCAGTGGAGGTCATTTGCCAATACGGCAGATCACCCCGAGTATCCGTCGGCCACAACTTCGTTCTGCGGGGCATATGCGCAGGCCCTGCGTCGGTATGCAGGCGTGGAAGACGAGACAGGCGGATATAGCGGTGTTCGACCTGCGGGTTCGAACCCCATCGAACCTGGGGTAACTCCTGCAACCGATATTGAGTTGAACTTTGAAACGTGGAGCGAGTACGAGGATCTGTGTGCCAAGAGCAGGGTTTGGGGTGGTGTACACTTCTGGCCTGCAACTGAGGTGGCTGTGCCTTTGGGCCAACAGATCGGCAACCTTGCTTATGACTATTGGGCAATCCTCATGGACGGTACCGCTGATATGGTTGAATCGGTTGAGCCTCTGCCTCGCGACAGCATGCTGGACGAGCCCCACTGGACTGGCCGATAAGCAAACTCCAAGGAGAGGTCGCTTACGGGTTAGTAAGGGAGAGCAGCCATGGGCGAGTTCGTGAGGCTTGAGACCGGTGCAGTTGAAGGTGTGGTGACGCTGCGCTTGGACAAGCCAAAGAAAAACTTGCTGGACTTGGAAATGGTTGCGGAGTTCCACGATGCAGTGATGGAGTTGTCTGGTCGAAGCGACATTCGGGCTGTAGTCCTATGGGGTGGTCCTAGGGTGTTCTCCTTAGGCGGAGACATAAGCTTCCTCAAGAATTTGGATGCTGATAAGATCTACGACCAGTTGAGGCAATTACACACGATGCTGAGGACCTTTGAGCTTTTGCCTCAGGTCACCATTAGTGCCGTGAACGGTTACGCTGTAGGTGGAGGATTCGAACTCGCTCTAGCTTCGGATTTCCGGCTAGTCGGTCAGGGAGCTATGTTGAGTCTTCCAGAGATCAAATTAGGAGGTATTCCCGGCGCGGGCGGAACCCAACGGCTGAGTCGTATGGTGGGCATCGCAAAGGCTAAAGAACTGATCTACAGTGGGCGCAATGTGTGGTCTGAGGAGGCGGTGTCCATAGGGCTGGCCTCAGCAGTGTTCCCTGACGACGAAGTTTACAATGAGGCGCTCAAGTTAGCGGCCGGATATGCCCAAGGGCCTGCCGCAACTTCCATCGTCAAAAGGGCCATTATGGATGGCTACTCTCTGTCTATGGATGATGCGCTAGAAGTGGAGATCAAAGCATACATCTCATGTTTCGCCACCGAAGACATGCAAATCGGTTTGGCAAGCTATCTAGAGAAAGGTCCCGGCAAAGCTGAGTTTACTGGCAGGTGAAATCTACCGTACTTTGTGATGGCAGATCCTTCACAAGTCGATATAGCCTCTGCCTAGTGATAGAATGTTCATTCTGGATATAACTGAATGGAGCACTTATGGAAGAATTAAATGTCAAAATCTTTGAGATTGTAGCGGAATCGCTTGACATTGATCAAGACGAAGTGAGCGACGAAGCTCTCTTGACCGACGATCTTGAAGCCGATTCGCTCGACATCTTGGACATCAATTATCGAGTTCGTAAGGAGTTCGGTGTTGAATTGGCCTTGGCCCATGTCCAGCGGCACTTTGAGGAGTCGGGGATCCGATGGCTTGATGACAACGGAGGTGTGACCGCCGAAGGTTTGGCTTGTCTTAATGATTTCATGCCTGAGGTTGACGACGGGCGCATTGAGGTGGGTGCCAAGGTGGATAATGTCTTCGTCATGTTGAAGGTCAAAGACTTGGCTGGCATGTTGCAAAGGGCTCTGGCAGAAAATGTCTAGGCCAGTCATTACTGGCATCGGTGTTGTGTGCCCAGTGGGCTGGGGCATTGATGACTGCTGGGAGGCTGTGGTGCAGGGGCGTTCGGGCACCGCAAAGTTGGAGATAGTGGATGTTGGGGAGAATGACTGCAAGGTGGCTGGACAAGTGCCGGCCCGAGATGGCGACGGCTATGAGTCATCTGCTCTGCGACTGCTAGACTTCTACCGGTTTGCCGAAGCTGAAGCATTGGAGCATGCTGGCTTGGAGCGCGAGGCCCTTGTCAGCAATCAGCGGGTTAGGGTTGTTGTGGCCACCCACGGGTTCGCTTGGAAAATCCCGGATTTCGTTGCGGCCAATCGCGGCGAGAAGGTAGACGGCTATGATTTGTCCGCTTATTACCGACGGCCAACCGAGGGTGCTCACGAGCTTATCGGTGGTGATTTCGGCGACCGTTACTCAGGTGTAGCGACGGCTTGTTCCGGGGGTTGTGTGGCGCTTTTGGAAGCGGGTGAGATGGTGCGCTCGGGTCTTGCCGACATTGTGATCGCAGGCGGTGTCGACACTCCTCTCTCCGAGTTGATATATGCTATGTACACTCGGATGGGAGCGTTGACGACTCATAGCGCCACCCCTGAAACCGCGTCAAGGCCGTTTGACGTAAGCCGAGCCGGATTCGTGCCCGCCGAGGGGGCAGCCTTGTTGGTGGTTGAGTCGGAGGAGAGCGCGGAGGCCCGGGGGGCAGTACCCATTGTCGAGTTGGCTGGCTATGGAACGGCGGTCTCCTCAGGTCACATCACCGCAGGGTCTGTTGGTGGTGAGATACAGGCGCTAGCCATGCAGCGTGCCCTCGATATCGCTGGTGCCAGTACAGCTGATGTGGACTACATAAACATGCATGGAACATCTACCCAAGACAACGACTCGTCGGAGAGCGAGGGAGTTCTGCGGGTTTTCGGAGATACTGCCCCTCCCGTCAGCTCCACGAAGGGGGTAACAGGGCATCTTCTCGCTGCGGCGGGTGCTCTGGAAACTGCTTTTTCAGCTATGGCTATTCACACTTCCACCTTGCCTCCCACTGCAAACTTGAAAGAGGTTGACCATCGTTTGAAGCTCAATGACTACATCTCTGGAAACGCCCGCCATGTCCCATGCCGTGGAGTGCTCTCAAACTCGTTTGGCTTGGGCGGCTCGAATGCCTCGGTGTTTGTGAGGAAGCCATGAGAGCGCTGGTAGAGGCTTCGGCCAAGATCGGTTTCGGTGCGCCGTATGAGTTGAATCGCCGTGAGTTGGTACCGTTCCGTCATGATCGCCGCAACGTTTCGGAATTTGAACTCTTGATCCTGGCCTGTTTCAAGGAGCTGCTGGGTGCCAAGAGTGAGATGGACGGGCGTCGCTGCGGTTTTTACTTCGCCGGGGCGAAGGACACCTTGACATGTTTGGTAGAGATTGATAATCATCTCGCCGACAGACAGGACAAGACAGCCGCTCTCGCAGAGTTTTTTGAAGATATCAATCCTCTGACTGCTCTCGACTGGCTCCTCAATACCGGGCTTTATCTCGCGGCCAAGGAGAACGTCGATTGCACACGACATTGTCAATATATTAGTCACCCCAACTCCGACCATAACGCGGTGGCCGCAGCGGTTCGAGATGTGTCTACCGGCGTGGTAGACGTTGGCTTCGCCGTGGGTGCCTGTGCTGGGGGCGGATTTGAGCTGCCAATTGAACAGGTTGGCGGCGTGGGTGTGCGCATCGTCGCTGGGGGTGGTGAAGTTGACGACGTTTTCGAGTTGTCCTCGCGTTCTCACCCCGAGCTGCTCTTGGATATGGCGAGTGCTCACTCAGCGATGGCACCGGGTTCTGCTCTGGCCATTGAGCTGCCGGTACACAAGTCTGCGGGGTCATGACCGTCGAGGAGGCTAGACGGTCCTGCGTCGTACTTGGGGCGACGGGGGCAATTGGAGCGGCAGCTTGCAAGGAGCTTGCCCCGGAGTGGAACGTGCTCGGCGTCGGAAGAAAGGACTTGCCGCAGGAGTTGTCGGATGCTGGAGTCGCTGGCCTCAGGGCAGACATAACCTCTCCCGACGCTGGAGAGGCAATCGAAAGCTGGTTGCATGAAGCAGGTTGGGATTGCGATGGCTTGGTGGTCGCGTCGGGTGCTCACCAAGTGGCGCTGCTGGCCGAGTTGACGATTGAGTCGGTCGAACAGATGCTCGCGGTCAACTTTCTGGGGCCCTTAGCGGTCACAAAGGCTCTTGCGCCTTTGATGCTCTCTCAGAGAAGGGGATCGATTGTCTGGGTTAGCTCAATGCGTGGAGAGCGCGGCGATCCCGGACAGGTGACCTATGGCGCTACCAAGGGGGCGATGCACTCGGCGGTCTATTCGCTGGCACGCGAAATAGGTCGTCGCAATGTCCGTATTAATGTTCTGTCCCCGGGTATGGTCGCGTCGCCTACGGCCGACATGATCGCTCAGACCAGGCAGGCTCTGGTTGATCGCATCCCGCTGGGTCGGATGGCCGACCTAGAAGAGGTGGCTGCCGCCATCGCCTGGCTTGTCGGGCCGCATAGTTCCTATGTGACAGGAACGATTCTCAACGTAGACTGCGGTGAGTCCGCATCCGCCCATCAAGATCCGGTTTAGGTATGAGAACCCGACCCGCAGCGCAAGTACCGGCAGTTGTCGCTTGGGGATCAAGCGGTATAGGTGCCGCGATTGTGCGCTCGCTAGCCACCGCAGGACACCCGGTGTCATTCGGGTACCCTCCTGGTGATTCCTCCCATCGCGACTTGGTAGCAGAACTGACTGATTCTGGCTGCAAGGTGGAGGGTTACGAGCTTGATAAAGCGGATGCGAGTTCTCTGAGAACTTTCAAGGATATGAGTACCGAACGATTTGGCTTGCCGCTGTGCATTGTTGCCGTCGCCCCTTTCGCCGAGCCAGGCCCCTCGCAGGACTTGACCCCGCAGAAGTGGCAGAGCACTGTCGACGCAAACCTCTCAGAGTCGTTCTGGCTGGCTCAGAAGTTCCTTCCCGAGCTGTGCGAACAGAGCTATGGGCGCGTGGTGTTCGTGGGTTCGGTGGCGTCGGTGGTGGGCTACCCCGGCCATGCGGCCTTCTGCGCCTCTTCAGCAGCGCTAGAAGGACTAGTTAGGTCATTGGCTGTAGAGGTTGCGCCTCATGAAGTGCTGGTGAACGCAGTGGCCCCTGGACACATAGAAGACGGCGGCGACGCCCTTTCCGATGAAGCGGATCGCAAGCAATTGCGGACCCGTACTGCGCTGCGCCGTGCGGGCACTCCGAGCGAGGTTGCCGAAGCAGTCCGCTTCTTGTGCGGCCCCGGTGCCAGTGCCATAACAGGATTCGTGCTGCGAGTCGACGGTGGCTTGACCGCTTAGAGTTGGCGTGCCTCTGGGAAAGGAGAGCAGCAATGGGTGAGTTAGTTAGGATTGAAATCGGTGCCGCTGAGGGCGTGGCAACGCTACGATTGGACAGTCCGAAGAGAAACTCTCTGGGTGTTCAGCTAATGGCAGATTTCCGTGAGGCGGTGGAGGAGCTGTCGGGGCGAACTGAGATTCGGGCCGTAGTGCTTTGGGGTGGTCCGAGGGTGTTCTCCTTGGGTGCAGATATAGACCTGTTGAACGGTTTGGATGTCAACGGGGCCCGCGTTCTGTCGAGGAGGTTCAACACGATATTCAGAGACTTCGAGCTCTTGCCTCAGATCACCGTCAGCGCCGTGAACGGTTATGCTTTGGGCGGTGGGTGCGAGCTGGCCATGGCCTCAGACTTCCGACTGATCGGCGAGGGAGCGGTGCTAGGTTTCCCGGAGATCAAATTGGGGACCATCCCCGGCGCGGGCGGAACCCAGAGGCTGGGCCGCCTGGTGGGCATCACAAAGGCCAAAGAGCTGATCTACAGCGGGCGCAATGTGTTTTCTGAAGAGGCAGCGGCCATAGGGCTGGCCTCGGCAGTGTTCCCCGACGACGAAGTGTACGACGAGGCGCTCAAACTAGCGAGCGGATACGCCCAGGGGCCTGCCGCAATGTCCATCGTCAAAAAGGCGATTTTGGAGGGCCACTCCCTGTCTTTGGACGATGCGCTGGAAGTGGAGATCGAAGCTTTCGCCTCATGTTTTGACACCGAAGACGCTCATATCGGCGTGGCGAGCTATTTCGAGCAAGGTCCTGGCAAGGCGAAGTTCATCTCGTCGGCCACCCCGGCCATCAGGGGGCAGTGGCTGGCAAAATCTATGGGCAGTCGAATGACGTTGGCCTCGATCTCGGCCGACAAGGTTCTCTCTGCGTCTTCCCGGGCGTCCAAACGGCATCCCAGCGTCACCGAGCTGCGAGTCATCACCCCTGAAACCCAGCAACCGTCGATACCCTCCACAACGGCCGCGGTCTCGTCGGGGGACGGGCCCACCACCGACAGCATTCGCCCCTCTCCGTGGCGGGCACTGGCCTCGGCGATGAGGTCGCCGCGGATCATCAGCAGCTTGCAGGCGTCTTCGATCCGGATGGCGCCCATGAGCGCGGCGGCGGCCCAAACCCCGCTCGACTGGCCGATCACCGCCAGGGGCCGGGTGTTGTGGTAGCGCTGGCGGGTGCAGGCGTAGGTGAGGGCGGCCACGCTGGTCTGATACGGGCCGGGTTCTGACCCCACCTCGCCGTTCGCCAGTTTGGAGACGAAGTCGATGCCCAGGTGGTCGCTCACCCGCCGCAAGTCGCCGGTGTGCAGCAGGGGCGACTCGCGCATCGTGCTCATGTCGATCCCCCCCCCGGGGAACAACACAGCTTCTCTCGGGCCGGCCTCCGCCGGGGCTGATTCATCAGGATGAGGGCCCATGCTCACACCTCCTCCAGGATCATGGCTTGCATTCGCAATATCGACATTGGCGCTCCTCGCCGTTGGTGCAATCCGAGCATGACAGGCGACCCTGTCGGGCATATTCGCCACGAGGGGCGCGGCCGGTGTGAGCTCAGAACAAGATGGATGATGAAATGACGGGTACATTGTAGTGCCGTGATAGGTGGGTGGAAAGTGCCGGAGCCGGGGGCGGTGGTAGAGGCGGTGATGGCCGACAGAACCACCATCACCGTGCGCCGCCACGGCAATCCCCATGGGCCGCGGCTAGTGCTGAGCCACGGATGCGGGTTGGCCGCCGACCTCTATTATCCGTACTGGTCGCTGTTGGCCGACCGCTTCGACCTCTGCATCTTCGACCTGCGGAGCCACGGCTGGAACCCCGCTGGCTCCACCGGCAGCTGCAACATCCCAACTCTGGTCGGCGACAGCCGGGTCGTCATCGAGGCCATCTCGTCTTGCTGGGGGCCGAAGCCCTGCGTGGGCGTGTTCCACTCGGTCTCCACCATTATCGGGCTGGCCCACCAGCACCAGAAGCCCGATTTCGCCGCCCTGGTCCTGTTCGACCCCGCCTTGGAGTTGCCCGGAGGCAGCAGCAAGCACCTCGACGAGGTGTGCCGGCGCCAGGCGAGGCGGGCCCGCCGCCGGCAGAGGCATTTCGAGTCGCGCAGTGAACTGGCCGAGCTGCTTGCTCAGGCGCCGGCCTATTCCCTCATACCGCCCCAGACGCTGTCGCTGTTGGCCGAGACCACGCTGAGGTCCGCAGAAGGCGGCGGATATGAGCTTCGCTGCCCACCGGAGCAGGAGTCCCAGCTCTTCGAGTGGTATTTCGGCTTTTCCATGCTGATAACCCGCCATCTAGACAGCTTCGACATCCCCATGAAGGCCGTCGGTGCCGATCCCACGGTTCAGCACTCGTTTCTGCCCGGCTTGGATCTGCGCGTGTTGGCCAGGTTCGACTACGACTTCGTGCCCCAGAAGACGCATTTCCTCCAGCTCGAGGCCCCCGAGGAGTGCGCCGATCTGACGGTTGAGTTCCTCGAGCGCCACGGCTTGGCCTGAGTG
>JAPYOC010000059.1 GCA_028278955.1 Candidatus Poriferisocius aerobius | reverse complement strand
CCCCTGAGCAGCGCCCCCGCCAGACTGGCCCCGGCTCGCACGGCGTCGATCAGCCGGGTGTAGACCCCCAGCATCAGCGCCACCGTGCCCCCCGACACGCCGGGAACCACATCGGTCGCTCCTATCAGAACACCCCGTACCAGGTGCAGGGAGACGTCCTTGGCCCGGCCCCACATCAAGCCGCGAGGCTACCTTCAGTCCGCCAGCTTGCGGTTCTTTACCTTGGCCTTGATGTAGTCGCGGTTGGTCCAGGCAATGAAGTCGATGGGGATCTCTTTGGGGCAGGCCTCCTCGCACTCGCCGTGGTTGGTACACGAGCCGAAGAACGCCTCCATGGTCTCCACCATGGCCTCGGTTCGGGCCCACCGCTGGGGCTGGCCCTGGGGCAGCAGGTTCAAGTGCTGCACCTTGGCCGCGGCGAACAGCTGGGCTGCGCTGTTGGGGCAGGCGGCCACGCAGGCCCCGCAGCCGATGCAGGCCGCGGCGTCGAACGCGGTGTCGGCCGCCTCCTTGGGCACCGGGGTGAGATTGGCGTCGGGGGCGGCCCCGGTGTTCACCGAGATGTAGCCCCCGGCGGCCACGATGGCATCCATGGCCCGGCGGTCCACCGCCAAGTCTCGCAGCACGGGGAACGATGTGGCTCGCCACGGCTCGATGGTGATGTGGTCGCCGTCGCTGAAGCTGCGCATGTGGAGCTGGCAGGTGGCCGTGCCCTTCTGGGGGCCGTGGGCCCGGCCGTTGATCATCAGCCCGCAGGTGCCGCAGACGCCCTCTCGGCAGTCGGACTCGAACACGATAGGGTCCTCGCCGCTTTCGATGAGGCGCTCGTTGACGATGTCGAGCATCTCCAGGAACGAGGCGTCGGTGCTGATGCCGCCGGCCTCGTAGGTTGAGAAGCTGCCCTCGGCCGAGGGGCCGGGCTGGCGCCACACCTTAAGTGTGAGGTTGATCTCGGCGCTCATGTCCGACTCCTCGAGGCCAGCCTGGTGGAAGCCTGCATCGAATTCACTTGTAGCTCCTCTGGGTCAGCTCGACGTTCTCGAACGCCAGCTCCTCTCGATGGCGGGTTTGGGGGCCATCTGCCCCGTTCCACTCCCAGGCGGCCACATGGGCGAAGTTCTCGTCGTCGCGTCGGGCCTCGCCCTCGGCGGTCTGGTGCTCTTCCCGGAAGTGGCCCCCGCAGGACTCCTCCCGGGCTAGGGCATCTCGGGCCATGAGCTCGGCCAGCTCGAACAGGTCGGCCACCCGACCGGCCTTCTCCAGTGACTGGTTGAGGGTGTCGGCCGAGCCCAGCACCCGCACGTTGCGGTGGTACTCGTCCCGCAGCGCCGGAATCTCCGACAGCGCCTTCTCCAAGCCGGTCTGGTTGCGGGCCATGCCGATGTAGTCCCACACCAGCTTGCCCAGCTCCCGGTGGTAGTAGTCCACCGACCGGGTGCCGCCGATCGACAGCCAGCGGCTCACCTCGTCGGCCACCGCTTGCTCGGCGCCGGCGAACACCGGCTCGGACGTGGCCAGGGCCGGATCGCCCAGGAAGTCGGACAGGTAGTTGCCGATGGTGTAGGGCAGGATGAAGTAGCCGTCGGCCAGACCCTGCATGAGCGCCGAGGCCCCCAGCCGGTTGGCTCCGTGGTCGCTGAAGTTGGCCTCGCCTAGCACGAACAGGCCGGGCACGTTGCTCATCAGCTCGTAGTCCACCCACAGTCCGCCCATGGTGTAGTGGGTGGCCGGGTAGATGCGCATGGGCACCCGATAGGGGTCCTCGCCGGTGATGCGCTCGTACATGTCGAACAGGTTCCCGTACTTGGCCCGGATCAACGTCTCGCCGTCTCGGGTCATGGCATCGGCGAAGTCCAAATACACGCCGTTGCGCCGCGGGCCCACGCCCCGGCCCTCGTCCACCACGCCCTTGGCGTTGCGGGAGGCCACGTCGCGCGGCACCAGATTGCCGAAGGCCGGGTATTTGCGCTCCAAGAAGTAGTCCCGGCCGTCGTCGGGGATCTCGTGGGGCGCCCGCCCGTCGTCGGGGGCGAGGGGCACCCAGATGCGCCCGTCGTTGCGCAGCGACTCCGACATCAGTGTCAGCTTCGACTGGAAGTCGTCGCTGGCCGGAATGCAGGTGGGGTGGATTTGGGTGTAGCACGGGTTGGCGAACAGCGCGCCTTTGCGGTGGGCCCGCCACGCTGCGGTCACGTTGCACATCTTGGCGTTGGTCGACAGGAAGTACACGTTGCCGTAGCCCCCGGTGGCCAGCACCACGGCGTGGGCCGAGTGGGGCACGATCTCGCCGGTGATGAGATCGCGGGTCACCACCCCCACCGCCCGGCCGTCGTGCGTCACCAGCTCCAGCATCTCCGAGCGGGTGTGCAGCTCCACGGTGCCGGCGGCCACTTGGCGCATCAGCGCCGAGTAGGCCCCCAACAGGAGCTGCTGGCCGGTCTGGCCCCGGGCGTAGAAGGTGCGCGACACCTGGGCGCCGCCGAAGGAGCGGTTGTCGAGCAGCCCGCCGTACTCCCGGGCGAAGGGCACGCCCTGGGCGGTGGCCTGGTCGATGATGTCCGCCGACACCTCGGCCAGGCGGTACACGTTGGCCTCCCGAGACCGGTAGTCGCCTCCCTTGATGGTGTCGTAGAAGAGGCGGAACACGCTGTCGCCGTCGTTTTGGTAGTTCTTGGCCGCGTTGATGCCGCCCTGGGCGGCGATGCTGTGGGCCCGGCGGGGGGAGTCGTGGTAGGTGAGCACCTTCACCCGGTAGCCCAACTCGCCCAGCGAGGCCGCGGCCGATGCGCCGGCCAGCCCCGAGCCCACCACGATCACGTCGAAGCGCCGCTTGTTGTTGGGGCTCACCAGCCGCATGGAGAACTTGTGGTCGGTCCACTTGGCCGCCAGCGGGCCGGCCGGGATGCGGGCGTCGAGCGAGCCGGGCATCAGTGGTCCTCCTCCGCGGCGCCGTGCCGGCGGAGCTCTTCCACGAATGATCGCCCGCCGTCGTCGATCACCCCGGCCTGCACGAAGACGGGGAAGCTCAGGTTGCCCACCAGGATGGCCCCGGCCAAGGTGGCGGCCAGGTAGCGGCGCAGGTGGTTGTAGCGGGGGCTGTTCACCCCCAGGCTCTGGAACATGCTCCAGGCGCCGTGGAAGATGTGTACGGCCAGAGCGACGTTGGCCACGATGTAGAGGACCGCCACCGGGACGCTGCTCAGGCTCTCCGACACGTTGTGATAGGGGTCGCCCCGCACGAAGTCGGGGTTGAACCACCCCCAGGTGAGATCGGCCAGGTGGTAGAAGAGGTACAGCCCGATGATGGGCCCGGTCCAGCGCATGGTGCGGGACGCGAAACTGGCCGCGATGTAGTTGCGTCCGCCGCGATACCGCTGGTCGGCGGCCAGACTCATCTGGCTCAGGGAGTAGGCCGAGTGGATGTGCAGGACGAAGGCGATGATCAGCCCGACGCGCAAGGCCCACAGCAGCCAGGTGCGAGGCACGATCTCGGTGCCCAGATTGCGAAGCGTCTCGGCGTATTCGTGGACCTCCACCGGCCCTTCATAGAGATGGAGGTTGCCGGTCATGTGGACCAGGATGAAGCCCAGCAGGGCCATCCCGGTGAGGCCCATCACCCACTTCTTGCCCACCGCGGTTTGATAGATGCTGAGCGGCCACGGGAGCCTCAGCCTGGGTGCCGAGCGCACCGGCGGCGGCGTGCTCGCTCTCGTTATGGCTTGGGCCATCTCCTGCCTCCGCTCCGGGCAACCCACAATCCGGATGCTCTGGGGCCGGATGCTCTGGGGCCGACGGTACCGGCGACTTGAGCCCAGCGGCTAGTTGACACGCATGTAATGCCCGTTGGGTCCGGTGGCGCGCCGGGCCGGGGGCCGGTCGCAGCGGCTGCTCCTGTCAGCCTGATTGCACGAGGGCCAGGGTGATCGAGCCCTGGATCATCGCCGAGGCCACAGCCAGCAGCTCCTGGTCGGTGACTGCGATGGTGACGGCGTGCTCGGCTCGGGCGGTCACCACCGCGGCTTTTGCCACGGGCAGGGTGGCCTGGGTCTGCCGGCCGCTCTCATCGTCGATCGCCAGCGTGACCAGCACGTCCACGAGGTCGCCGGGCGCCAGCGGGGGCAAGGCGGTGTGGGCGGGTATGGCCACCTCGGTCCGATCCCCGACGGGCAAGCCGCCGAGGCGGGCCTCGGTCACGATCTCGCCGGGATGAAGGGCCGCCGAGGCCACCTCGTCGCCGTCGAGCGAGGCCACCGCTCCGGTCGGCAGCGTCTGGGCCGGGTACCGTCGGGCCTCGGTGTTCTGTTCGCCCAGCGGCTCACCGGCTTCGATGGGTCCGGTGGCCACGATCACCGGGGTGAGCTTGCCCAATGAGGGTCCGCCCCCGGCCAGCCCGGCGATGGCGGCTACCACCAGCCCGGTGATCCCTGCGGCCACCGCCACCACCAGCCAATAGCTTCGCCGCCCGCCCGGCAGCCGGGCCAGGGGAGAGCCCCGCCAGGTGAGGGCTTGG
>JAPYOC010000058.1 GCA_028278955.1 Candidatus Poriferisocius aerobius | reverse complement strand
GGCGGGGTCGAGGCCGCCCATGAGGGGATGCAACATGAGAGCGTCGGCCTCGCCCATGCCCTTGATCATCGCAACGGCCTCGGCGGGGGTGAGCAATTGGTGCATGCCCATAGCCCGAAGGGCGTCGGCGCCGCTCACCGGCTCGAAGCCGGTGGCGGCGCCCGACTCGGCTGCCCACTGGCCGTAGGCGTTCATCTCGTGCAGGGCGTGGGGGGCGACCCTGGCCCAGGTGGCGTCGGGATCGTGGGTGATGTGCAGGTAGCCCACCCCGCCGGAGGTGGCCGGGCCGGGGTCGGGCCGGCCCAGCTTGACGACTTCGTCGCGATAGAAGTCCCAGAACTCGGGCATGGTGGGCAGGAACCCGTCGGCGATGCGGGCCGCCCGCCGGGCCGCCCTCTCGCCGCTGCCCCCCAGCCATATGGCCGGCCGGGGGTCCTGGTAGGGGGTGGGGGTGACCCGCACGGTGCGGCCCCGGAACTCGAACGGCTCGCCGGTCCAGGCCGCCTTGAGGGTTTCCACCATCTCGGTGGTGAGGCGTACCCGGTCGCCGATGGTGCGACCGAACATCTCGAACTCCGACGGCACGTAGCCCCCGGCCACCGTCACGCTGATGCGGCCCTTGCTTATCCGGTCCAGCACGGCTAGATCCTCGGCGATCCGCAGCGGGTCGTGCATGGGGGCGATCAGCGCGGCGAGCATGATGTGGATGCTCTCGGTGCGGGCCGCGATGGCCGAGGCCAGCGTCACTAGCGAGGGCAGGTAGCCGTCGTCGGCGCCGTGGTGCTCCGACAGCGTTACCGATGCGAAGCCCAGGTCCTCGGCCCACACCGTCTGCTCAATGGCGGCGTGGTACAGCTCCTCCACCGGCACCGGGCAGATGTCGGGGCACCGGAAGTCGTAGCGGATGTTGAGCAGGGCCATGGCGGCCTCCAGTCTTGGGCTAGCTCTTCTTGAACGCAGGCAAGGCGGTCATGGCGCCTCTCAGAACTCCGGGATCACGTATTTGCCCATGAGCTCGATGGAGGTCATCACATCCTCGTGGGCCATCTTGTACGGGTTGAACAGACAGAACAGCAGGTCGCAGCCCACTGCCTCGTAGCGCTTGGCGATCTCCACGCAGCGGTCGGGGTCGCCGATCACCGCGGCGCCCGACTCCCAGATGTAGTCCATGGTGATCTGCCCCAGCAGGCCCTCGTCGCGGCTCTTGGCCGCATCGCCGGTGTACTGATAGGTGCCCAGCTCGGCCACCTCCAGGTCGGCCAGGTAGTCGGCCACCGACGCGATGAGCCCGCCTCCATAGCCGGGATACCACACGAATGATTCCTCGGCGGCGGCCCGGGCCTTCTCGTTGGTCTCGTTGCAGTGCACCATGGTGAAGGTGGCGGCCCGCTCGTTGCGGCATTTCCCCACCGGCTCGTCGCAATCCGCCTGGCCCTTGCGGTATGCCTCGAGCCGCTCGGCCAGGTCCTCGGGCGGCTGGCCGACGGTGAACGAGCACAGCCCGATGCCCCGCTTGCCGATCTCGTAGTGGCCCGGCACCGAGCTGGTGGCCCCCCAGATGGGTGGATGGGGCTCCTGGCGGGGCTTGGGGAGCACCCGGCGCTTGGGCATCGACCAGTACTCGCCCTCGAACTCGTATTCGTCGTTGGTCCAGCAGCCCACGATGTGGCGCAGGGCCTCGTCCCACTGGGCCCGGGTCTCGTTGGGGTGGATGTTGAAGCCCTCCAGCTCGGCCCGGGTGGACGAGCGCCCGGTGCCGAACTCCACCCGCCCGTCGCTGATCAGATCGAGCACCGCCACCGACTCGGCGGTTCGCACCGGGTGGTTGTAGGGCTTGGGCAAAAGGCGCACGCCGTAGCCGATCCGCAGGTTCTCGGTGAGGGCCGCGATGTGGCCGTAGAGCACCTCGGGGTTGGAGCAGTGGGAGTACTCCTCCAAGAAGTGGTGCTCCACCGTCCAAAAGGAGTGAAAGCCCATCTTGTCGCCCAGAACAGCCTGCTCGATGGTGTTCTGGTAGGCGTTGTACTCGCTCTCGCGAGTCCAGGGCCGGGCCACCGGAATCTCATAGAACATCGCGAATTCCATGTCGCTCCCCCTTGCCTGTTGTCGCGGTTGCGCCCGGCAGATGGTAAACGCCGCAACCATCGGTTTGCCATTGCCCAGCAGACGGTGCACTGAAATTCCAGTCCGGTCAGCGGGGGAGAAGTCGAGAAGACCTGACCAAAGACACGCAGGAGGCTCGGCGACCTTCTCGCATGGTGCCGGGCCGCCTCGCTGACGATGCTTCGTTCGGAACGGTTCGCCTGTTGGCCTTGTTGACGGCGCTTCACGAGCCCGACCCGCCTCCCTTCACTGCCATTGAGGAGGTGGACCACGGATTGCACCCGTATGCACTCGATGTACTGGTCGACAGACTGAGGGCGGCCTCGCGGCTGTCGCAGATTATGGTCACAACGCACTCACCCACTTTTGTGAACCGGCTGAAGCCCTCGGAACTCGTGGTGTGCGGTCGAGATGCGGAGACCGGTGCGTCGGCAATCCCCTCTATGGACAGCGGTCGACTGGCTGCTGCCCAGCATGGCTCAGATCTGCGTCTCGGCGAGCTTTGGTTCGCCGGCGCTCTGGGCGGCGTGCCCAACTCTGTGGCA
The DNA here is from genome assembly GCA_028278955.1 of Candidatus Poriferisocius aerobius. GTDB lineage: Bacteria > Actinomycetota > Acidimicrobiia > Acidimicrobiales > Bin134 > Poriferisocius > Poriferisocius aerobius. The sequence continues at coordinate 23,023 of JAPYOC010000058.1, read as the reverse complement.
TGACACCGCCTTCGGGCAAAGTCGCGGCGCCTGGAACGGAGGTGCCCCCCTCGTTGGAGAGACACACCGCTAGGGTGTTTGCTATGGCGCTTGATCCGGCCGCGAAGGCTGTTATGGACATGATGGAAGACAGCGGGGTCAGCTTTGCCGGCATCGCCTCGTTGACCGCAGAGGAGCTGCGCTCTCGCATGGAGGACAGACAGCTCGGCGACATCCCGGTCGAGGACGTGGCCCGCGTCGAGGATCGGAGCATTCCCGGCCCCGACGGCGGCGACCTGCCGATCAGGATCTACTGGCCTCAGATCACCGCTGAAGCGCTGCCGGTGGTGGCGTTCTTCCACGGCGGGGGCTGGGTGATCGGCGGGATCGACAGCCACGACGGCCAGGTTCGGGAGATGGTGAACCGCACCGGGGCGGTGTATGTGTCGGTGGAGTACCGGCTGGCGCCCGAGGCTCGCTTCCCGGCCGCGCCGCAGGACTGCTATGCCGCCACCGAGTGGGTGGCGGCCAACGCCGCCTCTATCGGCGCCGACGCCGCCCGCCTCGGAGTGGCCGGCGACAGCGCCGGGGGCAACCTGGCCGCGGCGGTGGCGCAGATGGCCCGCGACCGGGGCGGTCCGGCCATCGCCCATCAGCTGCTGGTCTATCCCTGCTGCGACATGCACTCCGACGCTTGGCCGTCTCATACCGAGAACGGCTTCGGCTACTTCTTGACCAAGGAGTCGATGGACTGGTTCTACGACCAGTACGCCGATGTGGCCGACCGCGCCAACCCGTATGCCTCGCCGATCATGGCCGACGATCTGAGCGGGCTGCCGCCGGCGTGTGTGATCACCGCCGAGTACGACCCCCTGCGCGATGAGGGGGAGGCCTACGGGGCCCGCCTCCGAGAGGCCGGGGTGGCCTGCGAGGTCCACCGCTACGACGGCATGTTCCACGGCTTCTTCGCCATGACCATGGCCATCCCCGGCGCAGTAGCGGCCCAGGAGACCGCCGCCGCCGCAGTCAAGACCGCGCTGTTCGGGTAGCCCCGACACGCACCGCTGCGCACCGCGGCAGTCGGCTGCGCAGGACGCATCGGGGCATCCACCCCTCTGCAAGTTGTCACCGCTCGTTTCTAGCGTGGGACCAGATTCGACGAGGGGAGCGGGTTTGAAAATGTGTGCAGGGTTTCGGCCTCGGCCAATTCCGCTTCCGGGCAGCAGCGCTTGGTCTACGGTGGCCGGTGTGGGCTTTTCCCCGCGTCCAGAGAACAACGCCTCCATGAATTCCCTGTTGGCGCAGGACGCTCCAGCACATGAGTGGTATCGGTTCGTGCTGTCCTTCCCGCCCCATCTGGTGCGGGAGTACGCCCACCGTTTCGAGCTTGGTGGCTCTCAGTGCTTGCTTGATCCATTCTGCGGCACCGGCACAACGCTGGTGGAGGCCAAGAAGCGGGGTGTCCCGAGCATAGGCCTTGAAGCTGTAGCGGTCTCTCGTTTGGCCGCTACCACGAAGGTGGACTGGTCGCCCGATCCGGACGGCCTTGTTGAGCATGCTGGGCTCATTGCCGAGAAAGCCCTGGCCATGCTGTCCGCGGACGGGATCAGCGATGAGCCGACATCTGTGCCGCCGCCGGATGTGCGGCTTCGGTCGCTGCCGGAACAGGCCGCCAAGCTCCTGCTCAAGGATTCGATCAGCCCGCTGCCGCTTCACAAAGTGCTCGTTTTGAAGGAGGCGTTGGAGGGAGAGCACGATCGGAGGTTCGCGGCCCACGAGTTGCTCGCGCTGGCCCGAGTGCTTCCTACACAGGTCGGCAACCTCAGGTTAGGTCCCGAGGTCGGCGTGGGCAGGGTTAAACAGGATGCCAGCGTGGTGAGCCGCTGGCTGTCGTGCGTGCGGTCCATGTCCGACGACCTGAGGTACTTGGGACCGCTAAACGCAACGCCATCTCGAGCTGTCGACGGCGATGCCCGGACGGTCGACATGCACATTGAGCCCAACAGCGTCGATGCCGTTATTACATCGCCGCCTTATCCCAACGAGAAGGACTACTCTCGCACCGTTCGGCTTGAATCGGTGCTGCTGGGGCACATTCACGAGAGATCAGACCTTCAGGCGATGAAGCGCCGGTTGGTGCGATCCAACACCCGCGGCGTCTATAGAAACGACGATGATGACGCGTGGATCAGCGGCGATCCCGAAGTCGAGCGAATTTCTGCCGCCATCGAGGCTCGGCGCATAGCCTTGGGCAAGGAGTCGGGTTTCGAGCGGATGTACCACCGGGTTACCAAACTTTATTTCGGCGGCATGGCCCGCCACTTCGCCTCCCTGAGCAATGTGCTGCGCCCCGGCGCCCGCTTGGCCTATGTGGTGGGCGATCAGGCCTCCTACTTGAGAGTGATGATCCGCACCGGTGAGATACTCGCGGAGGTTGCCGGGCGCGCTGGCTATGAGGTCGAGGCCATCGACTTGTTTCGCACCCGCCACGCCACTGCCACCAACGAGCAACTCCGAGAAGAAGTCCTCGTCCTGAGATGGCCCGGCACCGCCAGAGCATGACCAAAACGACTAATTCGGCTAGCGAAAGCCTTGCTCAGCGCATTATTGCCAAGATTTTCGCCGACCATTTCAAACCGGAGCTTTATGAAGTGGCATTTCGGCGTGACGAACTTAACGGCAGCCGAAGCCCTAGGAGAACCTCGTCCCAAGAACCTTGGAGACATCGTCTATTCCTTACGCTATTGCGTCCCATTACCCGACAAGACGGCCAAAGCCCCTTCCTGCGCGTGATTTGTTGCGCCAGCCGAGCTGGAGGGCGATCTTCGTCGCCCAACCGACAGGCATCGACCTCCTGGGTTGGCTAGAGTGACGGACACCTGCGGGTGTAGTTCAATGGTAGAATCCCAGCTTCCCAAGCTGATGACGCGAGTTCGATTCTCGTCACCCGCTCCACGATGACGGCTTGGAGCAGCCGCGGCGGCCCGTCCCCGCGGCTACTCCCCCATGGCGCGGTGGGGATAGCGGCCGGCATCCCTATCCTCCCGCTCAGAACCAGCGCGATCATCGCCTTTGGCAGATCCACCCTGTTGTCGGATTGCGAGAAGACCTACCAGTAGAAGTGCCCACGAAGACTGTGTCGGCCACGTTCGACCACCGCATCATCGACGGCGGCCACAGTGGGCGGTTCCTCATCCAGCTCAAACAGCACGTCGAAGTGCCTGCTCTCGGATCGCCGTAAACCAGACTGGCGCGAAGCCGCCGAAAAGAGATGCAGCAGCCACCTTTGCTGTTCCCAGGATATCGAAGCGCTTCGATACGGTTGGTAGTCTGGCACTGGTGAAAAAGCTGGTGGGCAGGCCGGGCCGCGCAAGGGGCGGGTGAGCCGTGGCGACGATGAATGACGTCGCCAGGCTGGCCGGGGTGTCCGTCAGCACGGTTTCGTATGCCCTCAGCGGGGTCCGACCGATTTCGGAAGCGACTCGAGACCGGGTGCGCTGGGCCGTGGAGCAGCTCGACTATCAGCCGAACCTCATGGCGCGCGGCCTGGCCGGCCAGCGCACCGGATTTCTCGCGCTGCTGTTGCCGACCGATGAATCGCCAGCCGATCCGTTCATGATCGAGATCATCGTTGCCGCCGCGGAAGCTGCTCGCGAGCGGGACTATCACCTCCTGCTGTGGACCGAGCCTGCGGGGGAGTCGGCCGGTGTGAAAGACCTCATGCGCAGAGGGCTGATCGATGGGGCACTGCTGTTGTCGGTGCGCCTCCGCGAAGACCGGGTCTCGGCGCTGCGCAAAGCCAATGTGCCCCTGACGCTGATCGGACGGACCCAAGACCCTGTCGACGGCCAATTCGTGGACAGCGATGCGGAGCAAGCCGCGGAACTCGCCATTGCCCACCTCTGCGAGCTAGGCCACCGGTCGGTGGCCTATATCGGCCCGCCGCGCAGCGCGTATGAAGACGGCATCGGCATTGTGATTCGCATTCACGACTCGCTCGTCACCTCGGCCGAGCAGCACGGCCTCCGGTTGACCTCGGCCTGCGCCGAGCGCAATGTGGCGGCGTCGACTCGAACAGTGACCGACCTGATGGCTGCAGAGCCCGACGTGACTGCGGTGCTGGCTCTCGACGACTCGGCGATCGCCGGAGTCCTCAACGGCCTCCGGTCGATCCACTGCTCTGTGCCCGCCGACGTCTCGGTCATCGGCCTGCTGGTTTCTCCCCAAGTCGCCGAGATGGCCTGGCCCAAGGTCACAACCGTCTCGCACGACCCCCGGGATCTGGGCCGGTTGGCGGCGCTGGCCATGATCGATGCTCTGGACGGCGCGAGCGCCGGAACCATCCAGGTGTTGCTGCCCAGCGAATTGGCCCGGCGTTCGACGACGGCCCCTGCACCTGTGGGCCGCTGAGCTTAAACAGCCGACTCTTGCGCGGGGCGATGTGCTGCGTTATGTTGTCGAAACGCTTCGACGAAGCGTTTCGACAAGGAGGGACAGATGCATTCCAAGATGGCCAAGATATTGGCTTCAATACTCGCGCTGGGGCTTGTGGCGGCCGCGTGCGGCAACGATGACGACGCGCCCGCGGCGCTGGAAGCCGCTCAAGAGGCGACCGCGGCGCCGGAGCCCATGGACGCGGCGCCGGAGCCCATGGACGACGCAATGCCGGCAGGCACACCGTGCGACGGTGAAATCGACGGCCCGGTGACTCTGACCCTCACATCGCACAGCTCGGGCGAGGCCTACACCGGGGCCGTGGAGAGCTTCAACGCCGGACCCGGCGCCGAGCTCGGGGTGACCGTCGAACTCCTCGATCTCGGGGAGAGCGCGTACGAGGCCTTCATCGTCGGCGCGGCGTCTGCGAACGATTTGCCGGACATCATCGACATGGACGGCCCGTTCCTCTACAACTTCGCGTGGAACGGCTTTGTGCAGCCTCTGGGCAACTGCGTGCCCGACGGCGGCCTGGACGACTTCCTGCCCTCGATCATCACCCAGGGCATGTACAACGGCGAGCTGTACAGCCTCGGATCATTCGATTCCGGGATGGGAATCTGGGCCAAGCGGTCCGTGCTCGAGTCGGTCGGCGCCCGAATCCCCGAGACCTCGCAAGACGCCTGGAACGCGGAGGAGTTCGATCAACTCCTCCGCGACCTCGCCGCGTCAGGGGTGGATGCGCCGCTCGACATCAAGTGGTGGTACGGCGCTGGTGAGTGGCGGCCGTACGGTTTCGCTCCCATCGTGCAGTCCGCCGGCGGCGACGTGATCGACCGGTCGGACTTCCAGTCTGCCGACGGTGCGCTGAACAGCGCCGCCGCGGTTGAAGCCATGACGCTGTTCCAGTCATGGGCCAATGACGGGCTCATCGACCTTGCCGCCGTGGACGATACAAACTTCATCAATGGCGATGCGGCGCTGTCCTGGGTCGGCCACTGGATGTACAACCCCTACAAGGACGCGCTCGGCGACGATTTGGTCTTGGTGCCGCTGCCCGACTTCGGGACGGGCTCGAAGGCCGGCATGGGGTCGTGGAACTGGGCGATGTCCTCGAGCGCTGCGGATGCCGATGCGGTCTGGGCGTTCATGGAGCATGTCACGAGCCCCGAGCAGGTCGCGGCCATCGCCGCGGCCGAGGGCGCCGTACCCTCGCTCCAGTCGGTGCTGGATGCTGATCCGACGTTCCAGCCCGGCGGTGACCGCTATCTCTACGTCCTGAACTTGCAGGGCGCTCCCGATATCGCCGTGCCCCGCCCGGCGACACCCGCCTACGGCGCCATCCGCGACGCCTTCTCCGATGCCTTGGCCGACATCGTCGCCGGCGCCGACGTCCAATCAACGCTGGACGACGCAGTCGAGGCCATCGACGACGACATCGAGGCGAACGAGGGCTACCCGATCGGCTGAGTCCCTCCTTCTTCCCCGGCCCGGTCTTGTCTGGAGCGGGCCGGGGAAGAGCGCACGGGGCAGGCATCTGCCGAACAAACTGAACAGGGGGGACTGGATTGCAGCCAGCAACCGTCGACAATGGGGCCTCGAGCTCGGGGTCGCCGAGCAACCGATCTCGCGCCCGGGCCGGGTTGGCGTTCGCCTCCCCGGCGGTGGTGCTTCTCACGCTGTTCATGGTCGTGCCGTTCGGCCTCGCCGCCGTCCTGTCGTTCACCAACCGCAAACTGCTCAGCCCGCTCCCGACACGGTGGGTGGGCCTCGACAACTACACCGATGTCCTCGGCGACTCGGGTTTTTGGGGCGCACTCCAGAACAACCTGGTGTTCTCGGCCATCGTCATGCCCCTGCAAACCGGTCTGGCACTGCTGCTAGCCGTGCTGGTGAACCAGAAGCTCAAGGGCTCGGTCTTGTTCCGGACCATCTATTTCGTTCCGATCACCTTCTCCTTGTCGGCGGCCTCGATCATCTGGCTGGTGCTGCTGAACCCGTCGGGCATGCTCAACACCGTCATGGAGGTCGTCACCTTCGGGGCCTTCGCCCCTGACTGGCTGAATGACCCCTCCTACACCATGGCGGCCGTGATCATCGTGTCGCTCTGGGCCAGCGTCGGCTTCCAGATGGTGATCCTGCTCGCCGCACTCCAAGACGTGCCGAAATCGCTCTATGAGGCGGCGGCCGTCGACGGTGCCGGTGCGTGGAAGCGCTTCCGCAACGTCACGGTCCCCGGCATCCGCCACCAGCTGTTCTTCGTGGCCACGATCACGATGATCTTGTCGTTCCGGCTCTTCGACCAGGTCTGGATCATGCCGCCCCGGCCGGGAGGGCCGCTCGACGCCACCAACACGATCATGGTCGAGCTCGTCGACACGGGCTTCGAGCGCGGCCAGATCGGGAAGGGGTCGTCGATAGCCGTCCTGTTCTTTCTGATCGTGCTGTTCCTCACGATCTTCCAGCGCAAGTTCGAGCCGGCGGACTGAGGGGGCGCAGATGATGGCATCGTCGAGAGGCCTCAACCGAAAGATGCTCGTCGCCTACGGCGCGATGGGCTTACTGGGGCTGTTCTTCCTGTTCCCGATCGCGATAATGGTGATCGGGTCGTTCAAGTCCGACACCGTGGTCATCAGCGACCAGACATCGCTGTCTGCCTTCGACCCCCGCCCGTTTGAAGCCGTCGACAACTACCGCGCTGCCGCGGACACCGGTAACTACTTCAAGTCGCTGCGGGTGTCGGTCGTCGTCTCAGGGGTGGTCGTCGTGGGCGGCCTGATCGTGAACAGCCTCTGCGGCTACGCCCTGGCTCGACTGCGATTCCGCGGCCAGCGGGTGCTGCTGTCGATCGTGGTCGCGTTGGTGATCATCCCCTTCGAGGCCATCGCGGTCCCATTGCTGTTGATGATGTCGGAAATCGAGTGGACCAACACGATCCGTGCCCAGTTCCTCCCGTTCATCGCGCAGCCCCTGTACATATTCCTCTTCTACTCGTTCTTCCGGGGCCTTCCCTCAGAGCTGGAGGAGGCGGCCATGATCGATGGCGCCGGCCCCTACCGGACGTTCTGGAGCGTGCTGTTCCCCCTGGCCAAGCCGGCCTATGCGAGCGCCGCGATCCTCAGCTTCCTGTATTCGTGGGGGCAGTTCCTCTGGCCCGTCATGATCGCCCGGACTGAGGACGTGCGGCCCCTGCCGATCGGGCTCACGTTCTTCAGGGGACAGCCGCCGATCCAATGGGCTGATCTGATGGCCTTCGCGACCATGATGGTGCTGCCCGTGATCATCGTCTTCGTCATCTTCCAGCGCCAGTTCGTGCAGGGGGTTGCCACATCGGGCCTCAAGGGATGACCGCGACGCACGCCGTTGTCGGGGGCGCCGAGCGGCCCCGGGTGATCATCGACCCCGAATTCCGGACGATGGACGAGGTCTTCGACCCCGACGACCTCAAGCGGCTCGCCGGCCCCGCCGAGATTGTGTGGGCAAGAGATGAGCCCATGCCCGCCGACCTCTTCCTCGCCGAGATCGCCGAGGCCTCCGCGGTCGTTTTCGGTCGCTGGCGTCACGGACCAGTAGCGCTCGACCACGCTGGCCCCGATCTCCGCGCCCTCTTGGAAGTGGCGGGAGGCCACGAGCACCACGACCTCGACGACCGGCGAGCGCGGCGGCGGGGCATCCTCGTCGGGTCGTGCGCGCCGGCGTTCGGCGCCGCGGTCGCCGAGCTCGGGCTCGCGCTGGCACTCGGTATGCGGCGGGGCATCGTGAAGGCCGACCGGGCCATGCGAGCCCGAACCGAGTCCTGGCTGCACGGGGGGAACCGCCGGAACCGGTCGCTGTTCCAAACCACGATCGGCTTCGTGGGCTGCGGGCGGATCTCCACCCACCTCCAGCGGCTCCTCGAGCCTTTCGATCCCGTGCTGATCGGCTACGACCCGCCGCTGTGCCCTCAGGAGCTCAAGGCTCGGGGCATCACGCCGACAACCCTTGAGGACATGTTCGACCGGGCTGACATCGTCTTCGTCCTGGCCGCCCCCTCGATGTCGACCGAGGGTATGATCTCACGCGATCTGATCGCCCGTCTGGGATCCGATCAGGGCCTTGTGCTGCTCAGCAGAGCGTCGATTGTGGATTTCGACGCTCTCGTGGAACTTTCGGCCGACAACGGCTTTCGGTTCGCGACCGACGTATACCCGGCCGAGCCGATCGACCGGAGCGATCCGATACGGGACAACGAGCAGGCGATCCTCGTCCCACATCTGGCCGGGGCATTGCCGGAGGCGCTTCGCCGGATCGGCAGCATGGTGGTGGACGATCTTCTCGACCTCTTCGCCGGCCGGCCGGCCACCAAACTCCAGTACCTCACCGACCAGAATCGGGTCGGCCTGCTCCAAACCAGGCCGGCGGACCGCGGGCGGCTCCAGATGCCGGTGCCGTCGGGCAAAGAGCAGGAGCATATTGGCCGATGAACGACAAGCCGGTGAAAGACCAGAGCGCGTGGTGGCGGACCGCCGTGGTCTACCAGATCTACATACGGTCGTTCGTCGACGGAAACGGCGACGGCATCGGCGACATCTCGGGCATTCGGGCCCGGCTGGCCTATCTCGCCGATCTGGGAGTGGACGCCATCTGGATCAACCCGTGGTATCCGTCACCGCTGCTCGACGGGGGCTACGACGTGACCGACTTCCGCGACATCAACCCGCTGTACGGCACGCTGGCCGAGGCTGACCAGCTCCTCGAAGAAGCACACCGCCACGGGATCAGGGTGCTCATCGACATCGTCCCCAACCACACCTCGAATTTGCACCGGTGGTTTCAAGAGGCGCTGGCGTCACCACCCGGGCATCCCTCACGGGACCGCTATCACATCCGCGATGGTCGCAGTCGAGATGGATCGGCACCGCCGAGCAACTGGCTCTCGGAGTTCGGCGGCCCAGCATGGGAGCAGATGGCCGACGGCCAGTGGTACCTGCACCTCTTCGACGTCAGCCAGCCCGACCTCAACTGGGAGAACCCGGAAGTACAACGCGAGTTCGAGTCGATCCTGCGATTCTGGCTGGACCGCGGGGTGGACGGGTTCCGGGTGGACGTAGCCCACGGCTTGTTCAAAGCCCCCTCCTATCCAGACTTCACCGAAGACGGCGACCTGTCGGTGCCCCGCCAGCAACTCGACCACCCCTTCTGGGACCGCGACGAAGTACACGACATCTACCGCCTCTGGCGCTCAGTCCTCGACGGCTACCGCGACCGGATGATGGTTGCCGAAGCATGGGTCCACCCCGACCGCCTCCCCCTGTACATCCGCGAGGACGAATTCCACCAATCGTTCAACTGGGACTTTCTCGCCGCGGAGTGGGACGCAGCAGAGATGGCCCGAGTGATCGCGGAGTCCCATGAGCGGGCCCGCAAAGTCGGGGCCAGTCCGACCTGGGTCCTGTCGAACCACGATGTTATGAGGCACTCCACCCGCTATGGCCTGCCCCGGGGAACCGACTGGCGCCGATGGCCCAAGCAGGGGCCCGCCGATGCCCTCGACGCCGCCGCTGGCCGCCGCCGGGCCAGAGCGGCCGCGCTCATCACCTTGTCCCTGCCGGGGTCGGCGTACCTGTACCAAGGCGAGGAGCTCGGGCTGCCCGAGGTGTGGGACCTGCCCGAATCGGTCTTGGACGACCCAACCTGGGAGCGCTCCAGCCACACCCTGCGGGGACGCGACGGCTGTCGAGTGCCACTGCCGTGGACGCCGGAAGGCCCTTCGCTGGGCTACAGCACGATCGATCCATGGCTCCCGCAGCCGTCGGAGTTCGCCGGTCTGGCCGCCAGCGTTCAGGCAGAGGACGGGCAGTCAACGCTGGCCCTCTACCGACGCGCCATAGCGCTGCGACAGAAATGGCTGGCTGCGGACGAGGAACTCGAGATGATCGACCTGGGACCGGGCGCACTCGCCTACAGCCGCGGCTCTGGGATGGCCTGCGTGGTCAACATGGGTTCAGCCGATCTGCCCCTACCCGACGGGGAAGTGCTCTTGTCCTCGGCGCCGCTCGAGGGCGGTGGGCTCCCCCCCGACACAGCCGCATGGATAGCGGTGGCGCATCGGGAAAGAAAATCTATCTACTAGGAGGATCAATCATGGCCACCATCACCCTCGACAAGATCAACAAGGTCTACGCCAACGGGTACCACGCCATCCACGACCTCGACCTGGACATCGCCGACACTGAGTTCTTGGTTTTGGTGGGCCCGTCTGGATGCGGCAAATCCACCGCCTTGCGGATGATTGCGGGGCTCGAGGAGATCAGCGGAGGCGAGATGCGCATCGGTGACCGCGTCGTCAATGAGGTGGAGCCCAAAGACCGGGACATCGCGATGGTCTTCCAGAATTATGCGCTCTACCCCCACATGTCGGTGTACGACAACATCGGCTTTGCCCTCAAACTGGCGAAGACCCCGAAGGCCGAGGCTGATCGCCGCATACGGGAGGCCGCCCGAGTGCTCGAGCTGGAAGAGCAGCTCAAGCGCAAGCCCGCCCAGCTCTCGGGCGGGCAGCGCCAGCGGGTTGCCATGGGCCGAGCCATCGTGCGCCAGCCGGCAGCGTTTTTGATGGACGAGCCGCTCTCCAACCTCGACGCCAAACTGCGGGTTCAGATGAGGGCGGAGATTGCCGGTCTCCAGCGCGAGCTGGGTGTGACCACTGTGTACGTAACCCACGACCAGGTGGAGGCCATGACCATGGGCGACCGGGTGGCGGTGCTGAAAGATGGGCACCTCCAGCAGGTGGACACCCCCCAGAACCTCTACGACCGGCCCGACAACGTGTTCGTAGCCGCGTTCATCGGATCGCCGTCGATGAACCTGTTCGAGGGCGTCCTCACGCTCGGCGGTGGCGGCCAAGAGGGCAGCCTCACGCTTGGCAGCCAGACGATCTCGATCCCCGAAAAAGTGTTCGAAGAGCGGCCGGGTTTGGCTGCATACGACGGCAAACCGCTGATCTACGGCATCCGACCCGAGGACATGGAGGACGCCTCCCTCGCCTCGCAGCCCGCTGAGCCCCACATTCACGGCGAGGTCAGCCTGGTGGAGTCGCTGGGTGCGGAGATACTGGTCCACTTCGGCGTGGATGCCGTCCCGGTGGACTCCGGCGACCCCGATGCAGTGGTCGAACTGGGCGACACAGCGGTGGTGGTTGCGAGGTTCAGCCCAAGGAGCCCAATTCGCCCGCGCCAAACCGCCGCGGTAGCCGTGAACAGCGAGCGCATCAGCTTCTTCGACCCCTCGACCCGCCTGGCAATCTGGGACTGACCGCCTCCGGCGGCGGCACCGCCGGCCCTGTCCGTTCCGGCCCCCTGCCGTCAGGCGATGAGAGCTTGGACCTCGGCCACTCGCTGTTGGACTTCAGCCGGGGTGGGGGCCTCAAGATTGAGCCGCAGCAGGGGCTCGGTGTTGGACGGGCGCAGGTTGAACCACCACTCTCCCAAGTCCACGGTGAGCCCGTCGAGCCGGTCTTGGTGGGCGTGGGAATAGGCGGCCGCCACCCTCTCCAACACTGCGCCGGCATCGGCCGCCGCGGTGTTGAGCTCTCCAGACGCCGCGTAGCGGTCGAGGCCCGACACCAGATCCGACAGCCCGGCCGGATGGCGGCTGAGGGCTTCCAGCACCACGAGAGCGGCGATCAGCCCGCTGTCGGCCCGGAAATTGTCTCGGAAGTAGTAGTGGCCGGAGTGCTCGCCGCCGAACACCGCGCCGGTCTCCGCCATGACCTGCTTGATGTAGGAGTGGCCCACCCGGGTGCGAACCGCCGTTCCGCCCCCCTCGGCGATCACCTCCGGCACCGTCCGAGAGCAGATCAGGTTGTGGATCACCGTGGCACCGGGATCGCGGTCCAACATTGAGCGGGCGATGATAGCGGTGGTCAGCGAGCCCGATACCGGCCGGGCCGTCTCGTCCACCAGGAACACGCGGTCGGCGTCTCCGTCGAAGGCCAGACCGATGTCGGCACCCAGTGCCACCACCCGGTCTTGCAGGTCCCGCTGGTTCTCGGGTTGAAGGGGGTCGGCCGGATGGTTGGGGAACGTGCCGTCCAGCTCGGGGAACAGGTGGTCGAGAACGAGGGGCAGCCCGTCGAAGACGGCGGGCACCACGAGGCCGCCCATGCCGTTGGCGGTGTCGGCCACCACCAGCAGCGGGGCCAGCGCGTCGGCGTCCACGAACGAGCGCACATGGGCGATATAGCCGCTCAGCAGGTCGCGGGTGGAGCGAGCGCCCTTGGCCGCTGCCGGGTCGGGGCCCGCAACGGCCAAGGCTTTGACCGCCTCCAACCCGTTGTCGGCGCTGACCGGTGCGGCGCCGGGCCCGCACATCTTGATGCCGTTGTAGCCGGCAGGATTGTGGGAGGCGGTGAACACCGCGCCGGGCAAGCGGAAGCGCCCGGAGGCGTAGTAGAGCATGTCGGTGGCGCACAGCCCCACGTCCACCACGTCGACGCCGTGGTCCATCGCCCCATCGCCGAAGGCTGCGGCGAGCTCCTCGCCCTCGGGCCTCATGTCCCGCCCGACTAGGACGGCATCGGCCCCGGACGAGGCGCAGAACCGGGCAAAGGCTCCGCCGATGGCCCGGGCGCCGTCGGCGTCGATCTGATCGCCCACGGTGCCCCGCACGTCGTAGGCTTTGAAGATGGCGTCGTAGTCGGTGGCCATGCCTAGTGGTACAGGGGGCGAAAAGCAGTCGGACCCGGCACCCCAAGAGCATAAGGGGTTCCCCTGTGCTCGTTGCCAGAAGTCTTCCAACATCGGCTAGAACATTCACAGGCAAAGCCGAACAGGAGAGACGAAATGGCTGACTTGGTCAATTACGAGGGCAAGCGGGTTGTGGTGGTGGGAGGCGCCACCGGGATGGGGGCGGCGACGGCCCAGAGAGCGGCCTCGCTGGGCGCCCACACCATAGTGCTGGACGTCGCCGAGGTGGCCTATGGGTGCGGGCAGTACGTCCACGTCAATTTGAGCGACCAAGCCAGCGTGGACGCCGCCATCGAAGCCGTTGAAGGACCGGTTCACGCGCTGTTTGCCTGCGCGGGCGTGGCCGAAGGAACCCCGAACCTGATGCTGATCAACTTCACGTCGCAGCGCCACCTGATCGAGGCGCTGATCAAGAGCGGAAAGCTGGGCCGGGGAGGCTCGGTGGGCTTCATATCCTCAGGCGCCGCACTGGCCTGGATGAACAACCTCGAGCAGGTCCAGGACTTCCTGTCCACCCCCGATTGGGACACTGCCGCCGCCTGGGTGGACGAGCACGAGGGCACCGACAACTACACCTTCAGCAAGCAGGCCATAAACACCTATGTGGCCAGCCAGGCGTTCAACTTCCTGCAAAAGGGCCTCCGCATCAACGCCATCATGCCGGGCGCCACCGACACGCCGCTGGCCCAGGCCAACGCGGATGTGTGGCTCGGCTTCGGCGCGGCCTATCGGGAGGCCGCCGACGTTCCCACCATGGCTCCCGAGCAGATGGGCGACACGCTGCTGTTCTTGTGCAGCGAGGCGGCCAGCGCGATCAACGGCATCAGCATGTTGGTGGATCAGGGCCACATCAACGCCTCGCTGATGGACGCGTGGGACGACCCGTGGCCGAAGGCGATGGCGGGCATGATCGAGTTCGACCCGGCCATGTTCGGCATGGACGAGTGAGCCTGTTGTTGTGATGAGCGGCGACCTGCCCGACCTGTTGAGGCTCGCCGAAGCAGGCCGGTGCCGCTACCGCGTGTTCCAGCCGGCAGAGTCGGCCGAGGGCCGCGATGTGGTGTTCAGCGGCCAGATCATGGCCCAGATGATGATGGCTTCCGAAGCCGAGGCGGACGGGGCCAAGGACATCCGCTCAGTCCACTCCGTCTTCGCCCGGGCCGGCACCTACACCCGGCCCATCGAGGTGGATGTCGAGTCCATGCAGGCCGGGCGCACGTGGGCCAGCGATACGGTCACCGCCACCCAGGGCGGCAAGCTGCTCTGCCGTGCGCTGATCTTGATGGGCACGCTGGACGACGACCTCATGCGCCACGAGCCCGCCATGCCCGATGTGGCTGGTCCTGGCGGGCTGGAGCCAGGATTCGCCTATGTGTTTCCCGGGGCGGAATGGCGACCGGTGCCCGGCGAGCCCGAGACCGACGGCGTGCCGGTGGAGCGGGCCTGGCACCGCTACGAGCCGGGGGTGGAGTCACAGGCGGCAAATCAGGGCATCGCCGGGTGGGGCACCTGCGGCAACGTCATCGGGTTGGCCATGCGCCCCCACCCCGATGCGGCCCGCATCGAAGAAGCCCACCGCACCCTGTCCACCGGGGTGATTGCCCACACCCTGCACTTTCTGGACCGCCTGGACGTTTCCCAGTGGCTGCTCATCCAGACGCAGGGCACCAAAGCGGCCAACGGCCGGGTCTATGGCCGGGGCGACGTGTTCACCGCTGACGGCCGGCTGGTGGCCACGTTCCACCAAGACTCCATGGCCAAAGCCGCCCCTGTCGCCCTCGACCCCGCCCGCTCCATGTAACGGCGACCACTCGAGGGCGCAGTCGCCTCTGCTAGACGTCCCACACCACATGGAGGGCGGCTGGAGATCTGAAGCCCCAGCCCAGGATCTTCGGAGGTTCGGCCTCCGGGTCCAGCCGCAGCCCGGGCAGGCGGTCGAGCAGGCACGTCAGTGTGGCCCGCATCTCCATGCGGGCCAGGTGGATGCCCAGGCAGAGATGAGGCCCGGTCGCAAAAGAGATGTGCGACTTCGACTCCCTGAAGATGTCGAACCGGTCGGGATCCTCGAACTTGGAGGGATCCCGATTGGCGCATCCCAGCGAGATGTTGACCGCTGCACCAGCCGGTATCTCGACGCCGTCCACCACCTCGTCGGCAATCGCAGTCCGGCCGATTCCCACCAGCGGGGTTTCCCATCGCAGCGACTCCTCCACCGCGGCGGTCATCAGCGAGCGGTCCTGGTTGACCGCCTCAAGCTGGTCTGGGTTGCACAACAGGCCAACCATCATGTTGCTGGCCGCC
The DNA here is from genome assembly GCA_028278955.1 of Candidatus Poriferisocius aerobius. GTDB lineage: Bacteria > Actinomycetota > Acidimicrobiia > Acidimicrobiales > Bin134 > Poriferisocius > Poriferisocius aerobius. The sequence goes on along the minus strand of JAPYOC010000058.1, from coordinate 7,583 downwards.
CGATAGGTGGTCTCCGCGCCCGCAGGCAGAAGAAGGCGGCAGAACGCGATGATCTCATCGTTGGTCAGCCGCGTTCCCTCGAGCTCGCGGTGGGCCAGCAGGCTGATGAGGTCGTCGCGGGGCTCGGCCCGGCGCGATTCGACCACCGGCTCAAGGTAGTCGTACAGCCACTGCGAGGCGGCGAACCCCCGCTCCACCTCGTTGGCCATGTTGGTGATCTCCACTGCCCGGCGATAGAAGGCGGGCAAGTCGGTCTCTGGCAGCCCCAGGGCGATGGCGATCACATGCATCGGGAACACGAACATCAACTCGGCCACCAGATCGGCGCGCCCTCGTTCCGCGAATGCGTCCACATAGTGATCGAGCACCGGAATCACGATCTCGCGCTCCCAGCGCTCCATTTCCCGGCGGGTGAACGCCTGCTGGATCAGCTTGCGGTACCGCCCGTGCTCCGGCTCGTCCATCTCCAAAATGGTGTGGCCCATAACGAGGCCCATGGAATCCGCATACCCCGCCGACGAAAAGATCGCCCCGTCTCGCAGCACCGCCTCCACACCGTCGAAAGACAGCACGTTCACGACTTGGCGCTCTCCGGCGAGCAGGTCGCTGGTCGTGGTCGCTCCGGCGATTTCCGACATGCTGCCCACATGCGCTGGGCACTTGGCCAACAGCTCGGAGAACACCGGATAGGGGTCGGGTACGCCTTCTTGGGCCAAATGGGCCTGGTCGTTGGCCTCGAACGGGTCGTAGCCCTCGTCGCCGGGTTCGGGGGCTCGGGCCGCCTTCAGCATCTCTGCCGGTGTCATCTGGAACTTCATGCCGCCCTACTATAAGACCAACCGGCTTGATATGGTGCCCGCATGGCAATTGATTTCTCGGTGGAGCCCGAATTCCAAGAGAAGCTCGACTGGATGGACGCCTTTGTCGCCAGAGAGGTCGAGCCCATCGACCTCTACTTCCGCGACCAGGTCAACCCCTTCGACCGCTCCAATGAGACGGCGAACGCACTGATCCGCCCGCTCCAAGCGCAAGTGCAGGACAGAGGCCTGTGGGCTTGCCACATGGGACCGCACCTGGGCGGCCAGGGCTATGGCCAGGTGAAGCTGGCCCTGATGAACGAGATACTGGGCCGGTCGCTTTGGGCCCAGGTGGTGTTCGGGTGCCAGGCGCCCGATTCCGGCAATGCCGAGATCATCGCCCACTACGGCAACGCCGAGCAGAAGCAGCTCTACCTGCGGCCTCTGCTCGACGGGGAGATTTCCTCCTCGTACTCGATGACCGAACCACAAGGCGGGTCCGACCCCAGCTATTTCACCTGCCGGGCCCGACGCGACGGCGACGAATGGGTCATCAGCGGTGAGAAGTGGTTCACCTCTAACTTCAAATACGCCACGTTCATGATCGTGATGGTCATCACCAGTCCCGACGTTCCGGTGCATCGGGGCTCGTCTATGTTCCTGGTGCCCACCGACACCCCCGGCATAGAGGTGGTGGCCAATGTGGGCGTCGGGATGAACGAGTCGCTGGGGGACGGCGACCACGCCTACCTCCGATTCAACGAGGTGAGGGTGCCGGCCGAGAGCTTGCTGGGAGACGAGGGGTCAGGCTTCAAGATCGCCCAAACCCGCTTGGGCGGCGGCAGGGTCCACCATGCCATGCGAACGGTGGGAGTGGCTCAGCAGGCCCTCGACATGATGTGCGAGCGGGTGCTGTCGCGTGAGACGAAGGGCTCGCTCGTCGCGGAGAAGCAGTCCATCCAGCACTGGATTGCCGATTCATGGATCCAGATCCAGCAATTCCGCCTCCAAGTGCTGCATTGCGCCTGGCTGATCGACAACGAGCCGGACTACGCCGCGGTTCGCCAGCACATAGCAGGCATCAAGGTGCAGACCCCCAAAGTCTATATAGACGTGGTGTACCGGGCTATGCACGCTCACGGCGCCCTCGGAGTCTCCAACCAGATGCCCCTGATGTCCATGTGGGTTTCAGGTCCTGTGATGGGGATCGTCGATGGTCCCACCGAAGTCCACAAAGACACCATTGCCAAGCAAGTGCTGAAGAGCCACCGGCCTTCCGACGGCCTTTTCCCCTCGCAGCACCTTCCCAGCCGGATAGCCGGCGCTCGCCAATACGTCGAATCCCGCATCGAGCACGAGATCGCCAACCTCTGACCTCAAGAAGAAGAGATTTAGCGCTCTCGGGCAGGCGTTCAGCGCCGGGTGGGGATCCGCCCGAATATGTAGGCCAGACCCACAATCCCCAACCCGATCACAATTCCCCGCCATGTCCATGAGCCGATAGCGGTGCCGCAACTCGCGCCCACTGCGCCTGCGATCATCACACCGGCGATCACCTTGGCCCGTAGCGGCATTCCCAGCCCGGCTCGGTAGTCGGCCACCAGCCTGCCCACGCCCGGCAGCCCCAGCACCCAACGCTCAAGCCGCTCGCTCGACCGGGAGAACGCCCCCGCGGCCATGATGAAGAAAACAGTTGTGGGCAGTCCGGGCACAATCACCCCGAGGGCCCCCAGGCCCACGCACCCTAGCCCCGCGACTAACCAAACCAGCCGCACCAGCGGGTTTCCGGCAACTTTGGAGCGCCCGAGCGCCCCAGAATCGACCGGCTCAGCTGGCGAGCTCGGCGAAATCACCGACCGTGAGGTAGCAGAGCAGCACGATCACCGCCGCGTTCACCGTGCATGCCAGCCACTTGAGCCGGTGGTCGGCCCTCCAGAATCGCCGGATACTCAAACCATTGAAGGCAATTGCCACCAGCCCTATCGCCACGCCCAGCGCCGGCCCCACCGCGCTGGCCAACCCGAGCAGCGGAAGCAGAAAGGGGAACACCGCATACGTCAGCAGGCACCGGATGCCCGACACCGCCATCGACTGGCTGAATCGGCGCTCAACCTCGCCGGGTGCCTCCACCTGCTGGGCCAAAGCGTCAGGGGCGTCAACGACCATGAGGGATCGAGGAAGCATCTTAAGCGAGGAGACCCGATGACCAGCACTGAGAACGCCGAGCAACGCTCCCCCGACGGGCGGGCGCCGAATGCGCAAGCCGGCGGCGGTATGGCGGGTGGCCGTCCCCTCGCCGGGGTCCGGGTCGTCGAGGTGGCGAGCTGGATGTTCGTGCCGTCGGGCGGCTCGGTGCTGGTCGACTGGGGGGCCGACGTCATCAAAGTGGAGCACCCGGTGACCGGCGATCCCCAGCGAGGGCTCATCACCTCGGGCCTGATTCCCGGCGGCGGGGACGGGGTGAACTTCATGATCGAGCAGCCCAACCGGGGCAAGCGCTCCGTGGGGATCAACCTGGCCCATCCCGATGGCCGCGAAGCGTTTCTGAAGCTGGTGGAAACCGCCGATGTGCTCCTCACCAACTACTTGGCGCCGATGCGCCGCAAGCTGGGCATAGACACTGAAGACCTGCGCCGGCGCAATCCCCAGCTCATCATCGCCCGCGGCTCCGGCCAAGGCCCCCACGGTCCCGATGCCGACAGGGGTGGCTACGACGGCACGTCCTTTTGGGCCCGGGGCGGAATGGGTGCCGTCACGCCCACCCAGCCGAACGGTTTCCCCATGGGCCAGCCCGGCCCTGCGTACGGCGATGTCATGGGCGGCATGGCCACCGCCGGCGCGATAGCAGCCGCTCTCTACCAGAGGGCCGCCACCGGCGAGCCCTCCATCGTGGATGTGTCGCTGCTGGCTACAGCCATGTGGCAGATCTCCCCACTGGTAGTGGCCTCCGGGCTCCAAGGCATAGAGCGCTTCCCTCCCGGCGACCGTAGCAAAGCCCCCAACCCCGTCGTGAACAGCTACCGCACCTCAGACGGTCGCTTCCTCATCATCATCCTGCTCCAACCCGACCGGTATTGGGCGGCCTTGTGCGAATGCATCGGCCGTCCCGATCTGATAGCCCACCCGAAATTCGTCGACATACAGGCCAGGGCAGAGAACAACGAGGAGTGCATCTCCATCCTCGACGAGGTGTTCGGCTCTCAGCCCCTCTCCCATTGGAAGGAGGCCCTCGCCGACTTCAAGGGAGTCTGGGTGCCGTTCCAAACCCTGCCCGAGCTCTACGAAGACCCCCAGGTGATCGCCAACGGCTACCTCCCCACCATGACCGCCGGCAATGGCCAAGAGGTGCAGCTGGTGGCCAACCCCGCCATGTTCGACGAGCAGCTCGTGACGGTGGAGCGGGCCCCCGAACACGGCGAGCACACCGAGACCGTCCTGCTCGAGACCGGAATAGCCTGGGAGGACATTGCCGCCATGAAGGACTCCGGCGCGATTCTCTAGGCGCCTGCGGCCAGGCCGCGTCACGGCATGCTGGCGGCTGGCTTGGCGATCAATCAGTGGTGTGGTCGAGGATCATCAGGGTCTTGAGGTCGCTGTGGAAGTCGAGGGCGTAGTCGCCGCCCTCCCGGCCGATGCCGGAGATGCCGCAGCCGCCGAACGGGGCGGTGAGGTCGCGCACCAAAAAGGTGTTGACCCACACCAGGCCGGCCCGCACGGCCGCGCCCACCCGCTCGGCCCGGGTTTGCGACGATGTCCAGATCTGGGCTGAGAGGCCGTAGTCGGTGCTGTTGGCCAGAGCAAGGGCCTCGGCCTCGTCGGCAAACGTCTGGAGTGTGAGCACCGGGCCGAAGATCTCCCGCTGCACCACCTCGCTGTCGTTCGAGGCCGGCTCGATGAGCGTCGGCTGATAGTGGAGGCTGCCGTCGACGGGGTGGCCGCCCCGCACGATGACGTCGCCTGACTCTCGGGCCCGTTCGACAAATCCGTGGACCCGGTCGCGGTGGTCGGGATGGGCCAGCGGGGCCATGTGGGTGGCCGGATCCCGGGGGTCGCCCAGTACCAGGGCGTCGGCGTGGCGGTGGAAGCGCTCCAAGAACTCGTCTCGGACCTCGGAGGCCACCAGCAGCCGGGTGCCGGCGAGGCACACCTGCCCGGAATCGTCGAACTGCCAGGCGGCCCGGTGGGCCGCGGCGTCGAGGTCGGCGTCGGCGAACACCAGAAATGGTCCCTTGCCGCCTAGCTCCGCGGTGAATGGGACGATGTTGGCCGCCGCGGCTCTCCCGATCCGGCGGGCGGTCTCGGGTGATCCGGTGAACGTGATGCGCCGCACCCGGGGGTCGGCCACCAGCGCGGCCCCCGCTTGCGCGCCGATGCCCTGCACAAGATTGTACGCGCCGGGCGGGAATCCCGCCCCCAAGGCGAGCTCGGCCAGCAGCGCGGCCGACAGCGGCGACCACTCGGCCGGTTTGTGGATCACGCTGTTGCCTGCGGCCAGCGCAGGGGCCAACTTCCAGGTGCTGAGCATGAACGGCGCGTTCCAGGGAGTGACGACCACCGCCGGGCCGGCCGGCATGCGCTGCACTTGGTTCCGCATGCCTTTGGCCGCCCAGGTGCGGTTCTCGTGCTCGGCGATCAGGTCGGCATAGGTGCGGAAGTTGAGCGCCCCTCGGGCCACCAGCCGCTGCTTCATCGACTCGTAGAGGAAGCCCATGTCCAGGGTCTCGACCAGAGCAATGTCGTCGGCGTGGGTTTCGATCAGGTCAGCAAGCCGGTGGAGCGCGTCGGCTCGCTCTTCGACGCTGAAGGCGCTCCATTCCTTGAAGCCGTCCACTGCGGAGGCCACGGCGGCATCCGCCGTGGCCTCATCGCCCCGGGCGACGTCGGCCAGATGCGCCCAGCCCATCGGCGACCGGGTCTCGAACCGCTGGGGCGAGGACACCCACGATCCGCCGATCAGATGGTCAACCGGCACCGACACCCCGCCCACGTCCTGGCGGGTCACCACATCAGCCTTCCTCAACGGTGGACTCGTAGTGCTGGGCGCCGGGGCCCCGAGGGGCACGGACGCCCCGGAACTCCCAATCTCCGCCCTTGGCGGTGGACTGCACTTCTTCGGAGCTCGACGGCTGCGCGCCCACGTCGTCTCGAATGGGAGCAGGGCCGGACACGATGGTGTTGGTGAGCGCTCCGAGGCCTTCCACTTGCACGGTGACCACGTCGCCGGGCGCCACCGGGCGGGAGCAGGCTGGAGTGCCCGACAACAAGATGTCGCCCGGCACCAGGGTGATGGTGCGGGCGATGTCGGCCACGATGTAGTGCATATCCCATTCCATCTCGTCGGTGGTGGCGTCCTGTTTGACCTCGCCGTTCACGATGGTCTGGATGCGCTTGCCTCGGAAGTCCCAGTCGGTGAGCAGCCCCGGGCCCACCGGGCACAGGGTGTCGCTTCCCTTCACCCGCAGCATCGAACCGGCATCGGTGTCCCGGAAGTCGTGAAGCCCGTAGTCGTTGGCCACGCTGTAGCCGGCGATGTAGTCCGCCGCGTCGGCGGGTGACACATTTCGACAGGTCTTGCCGATAACAATGGCGATTTCGCCCTCGTAGTTCAGCCATTCGCAGCCATTGGGGCGCACAACGTGGCTCTTGTGGCTGGTAAGGGCGTTGACCGGCTTGTGGAAGTAGGTCGGGGCGGGTGGCAGCTTGGTCATGAATTCCGCCACCCGACTGTGGTAGTTCAGGTGGATGCAGATGATCTTGGTGGGCGTCACGGGGGCCAAATGAACGGCGTCCTCGGCTCTGGCCGAGCGGCCGTCGCCAGCGATGAGAGAGTCGCCGACGCGTTCAACCTGGCTGGGATATCCGTCGAGGAGGATGCGGCGATATTCGGGCATGTCTGGCAATCTATCCCCCTGTCTATGCCATCAGGCTTGTCTCGCGAGGAGCGCCTTCTCGACGCTGAGGTCGACATTCAGGCCCGATTGGGCGATCAGCCCCTCGACTTCGACTCGATGCAGGCCATCTCCAACATCTATCGGGCTGCCGCGGCCGTGCGCCGCACCGCCGAGCGAGAGGTGCTGGCCGAGGCCGGGCTGTCGTGGGGGGGCTTCACCATCTTGTGGGTGCTGTGGGTGTGGGGCGAGATGGAGGCTGCTCAACTGGCCTCCGAGTGCGACCTGGCCAAGGGCACTCTGACCGGCATGGTGTCCACCCTGGAGAAGCAGGACCGGGTGGTGCGCACCCGCATGCAGGCCGACCGCCGCCGAGTCACCGTGGCCCTCACCCCGGCCGGGCTCAGCACCATCGAGCACCTCTTCCCTGAGTTCAACAACTTCGAGGCCAAGATGAGCAGCGGCCTCAACACAGCCGAAAAACACGATCTGGCCCGCCTCCTGCGAGCAGTCACAACCAACGCCTCGGAGTAGCATTGATTTGCTTCACCTGAGAGCGGAACTGCAAGCAGAAGGTGACATGGCAGGCAATACCGTTCCCATTACGGCGCAGGTCCTCGCCTGGGCTCGTGAGGAGGCTGGCCTCACGCAGAACGAACTGGCCGACCGCGCCAATTTGGATGTAGAAGAGCTGAAGGTCTGGGAGGCCGCAGAGTCGCATCCGACGAAAGGCCAGTTCAACAGGCTAATTAATGTCCTGAAGCGTCCATCAGCTCTCTTTTTTCTCCCCAAGCCGCCAGTACAGGCTGCAATGCCGACTTCGCTTCGCAGCGCCCCAGCTCTTGGGAATCACAAACTCGGTCCCGAAGAAGCCCGTCAAATCCGCTGGGCGCGCAGG
>JAPYOC010000057.1 GCA_028278955.1 Candidatus Poriferisocius aerobius | reverse complement strand
TCTTTGATCTGGCCGGTGAACTTGGTGTCGAGTTCTTTGATCTGGCCGGTGAACTTGGTGTCGAGCCTTGCGACGTCTTCGCTGATCTTGTCGAGCTTGGCGTTGGTGGCTCGCATGAAGTGGAAGAACATCCCGTACAGCCCGCCGAAAAGGCCAGCGCCCAAAACGCTGATCAAAGTAGTCGCGATTGCTGTATTCATCTGGTTTCCCTCTAGGAGGGTCGCTGAGGGGGAAGCTTCTCAACACATCATATCGGGCCGCCTCTCGAAATGAAACAAAAAATCGGGCCTTCGCGGCCAGCGCAGCGCCCAGGGCTGGCTTGTGCCAAGATTGGCCGCTATGGATGGGCCGCTGCCCAGTGTGCAGGAGGCATGCACACCCCGCGAGGAGGTGCTGCGGGGCGGGCTGGTCGACAAGCACTTCGCCGCCCAGCTGGATCAAGTGGTGGCCAACGCGCCCGGCTATCACGACTACGCCGACGCCGACTCATTCTTCAAGATCACCCATCCCACCCGCGGCCTCAAAGACCTGCTGGCCGGCACCTTCGCCCGCCTATCGGGCAATGCCGCCGCCGCGGCCAACGCCGAGCACGCGGTGTACCGCTATGAGACCAGCTTCGGCGGCGGCAAGACCCACGGCCTGATCGCCCTGTGGCACCTAGCCTGCGGCGCCCGGCCTCCGAACCTCGACGAGTTCATCGACCCCGCCCTGCTTCCCTCGCGGTACTCGGCCGCCGCGGTGGTGGGCGACAGCCTCGACCCGGTGAACGGCCTCACCACAAACGGCCTCACCACCTACACCCTGTGGGGCGAGATCGGCCGCCAGCTCGGCCCCGAGGCTTGGGCTCTCATCCAAGCCAGCGACGAAGCCCGCACCGCTCCGGGCAAGCAGGTGTGGCTCGACATGTTCGGCGCCACCCCCACCGTGATCGTCATCGACGAGATCGCCCAGTACCTGCGCCAGCTGGCCTCCTCGGCCCGGCCCGACGTCAACCAGATGGCCAAGGCCACCATCGCCAGCCTGAAAGTGCTGTTCGAGGCGGCCACCGCCGCTCCCGCAGTGCGGATCATCGTCACCTTGGCCACCGGCACCGCCGCCTTCGGCCCCGAGACCACCGAGATCACCCAAACGCTGAACGACGTGGCCGCCGAGCAGCTCATCGCCGAGGCCAACGACGTGATGGAACGGCCCAAAGGGGCCATCGGCCGCCCCGCCGAGGATCACGAGATCGGCTTCATCCTGCGCCGCCGCCTGTTCTCCGAAGTCGACGAGGCGGCCGCAGCGGAAGCAGCCGACGCCTATCAGGACCTGTACCGCACCCTGAGCCAGCGGGGTGTGGCCGTCGGGGCAGCTACGGCCGACCCGTCCGCCTACGCCGAGCGCTTGGCCAGCACCTACCCCTTCCATCCCGCGCTCATCGACTGCCTCGACAAGCGCATCGGTCCGATGCCGGGATTCCAGCGAGCCCGGGGGGCGCTGAAAATGCTAGCCGAAGCGGTCGCGGCCCTGTGGGCCGACGGGGCAAGCGCTCCCACCATAAATCTGGGCGACCTGCCGCTGCACCGGGCCCAGGTAAGGGCCTCCATCACCACTTCCATCGACCGCGACGCCCTCGACGGCCCCGCCGTGGCCGACTTCGCCGCTCCGAACAGCCACGCCGACGGGGTGGACCAAGAGCGATGGCCCGACCAACGCATCGCCACCCGGGCCTGCGCCACGGTCTTCTGCCACAGCGTGGCCGGCGAGCCGCTGCCCGGTGCCGCCCCGCCCGACATCTACGCCGGCACCTGCTGGCCCGGCGACGACCCCGACGCCATCGACGAGGCGTTGGCCGCCACCAGCCGAGTGGCCTGGCACCTGGTGTCCGACGGTGCTGCTTGGCGGTTCCAAACTGCGCCCAACGCCAACCGGATCATCGCCTCGGAGATGGCCAACGTGGCCAACGCCGACATCACCGAGGAACTCAACGGCCGCATCTGCTCGATCTTCCCCAGCGAAGGCCCGGTGAAAGCCGTTCACTTCCCCGCAGGCCCCGCCGACGTGGCCGACGAACAGCACCTCCGCCTAGTGGTGTTCTCCCACCTCGACGTGACCACCACCGCCCGCGACGCCCACACCCCGCCCGAAAAGGTGGCCAACGCAGCCAACCGGTTCGGCATCAGAGAGCAGAACCGCACCTACCGCAACGCGGTGGTGGCGCTGGTGGCCGACGAGGGTGCTATCGACGATATGCGAGAGCGCGTGGCCTTTGAGCTGGCGGCCCGGCGCGTCACCTCCGATGACGCCCGCATGGCCCAGTTCGACCGCGACGTGGCGAACACTCTCAAGCAACTGGCCGACAAGGCCGCCCTCGAGACCCGGGTGGCCATCGGCACGGCCTACCGCCACTTGTACTGGCCAGCGCGCGACCCGGCCAACCAGAACCTTCGCCACTACGACCTGCCCGCCCGCGACCAGGGGAGAGTGCCCCAAGCCCAGACCGCGGTCATCATCGAGGCGTTGCGGTCGAACGGCAAGATCACCGATGCCGCCCCGCCCACCGACCGGTTGGCCGCCGCAGTGGGGTTCAGCCCCAGCCACCCAGAGATCACAACCGCGCAGCTGGCCGAGGCCCCGTGGCGAGACCACGCCCAAGCCATGGTGTTGAACCCCAGCCTCATCACCGAAGCCATCGCCACCGGAGTGCGCTTCGGCGCTTGGGTGTACTACGACCCCGATCAGAGCCGGGCCTGGAGGTCGGGCGATCCCCCTCCCCCCGCCCGCATCGACAACAACGTGTGGCTCTATACCGAAGACCGGGCCCAAGAGCTGGGAGTGCTGCGTCGGCCGGTAGACCAGCTGGCCATCAACACTGCGCTGGCCGCCAACGGCGGCAGCATCGACGGGGCCGCTCTGCGCCGCGCCCTGCATAAAGCGCTGGGCGGCGAGCCGGCCAAATCCGAGGTGCTCGAAGCGCTGGCCCGCGCCGCGCGTTCGGGGAGCTGCGTGGTTGTGTCGGC
>JAPYOC010000056.1 GCA_028278955.1 Candidatus Poriferisocius aerobius | reverse complement strand
GACCGGCCCCGTTGGCGATCACCCCCACCGAGCCCTCCAACCCCACGTACTCAAGCCCTTTCTCGTGGGCGGCAGCCTCCCGCTCGTCCCGGGGCTGGGTGGCGTCGAAGGAGGCCAAATCGTGGCGGAAGCCGGCGTTGCCGTCGAGGGTGACCTTGGCATCCAGCACATGAACTCCACCTTCGGGAGTGACGATCAACGGGTTGATCTCCACCAGGTCGGCGTCGCCTTCGGTGTAGGCCTCATACAGCTTCAACAGCAGCTCCACCGTCTGGTCGGTGACCTCGGGGTTGAGGTTGGCGGCCAGCACCCACTGGCGGCACTGATCCTCAGTGAGGCCGCCCACCGGATTGACCCAGATCTTGGCGACGGCATCGGGGTTCTCCTCGGCCACGGCCTCGATCTCCACTCCGCCCTCGGCCGAGAGCATCCCAAGATGCTGCTTGGCCGACCGGTCGAGGGTGAAGCTGGCGTAGTACTCCTCGGCAATGTCGGAGGCCTTCTCGATCCATAGGTTCTCCACGATGTGGCCCCGGATGTCGAGACCCAAGATGTTGGCCGCATGGGTGCGCACGGCATCGATGTCGGCGGCGAACTTCACGCCCCCGGCCTTGCCCCGACCTCCGGTGTGCACCTGGGCCTTCACCATCACCGGCGTTCCCAACCGCTCGGCGGCGGCCACAGCGTCGTCCACCGTGGTGACCGCCGCGCCGGGCGAAATCGGCATGCCGTAGGACGCGAAGAACTGTTTCCCCTGATATTCGAATAGATCCACGGGCTCCCCACTACATCGCAATGGCCAAGTTTGCAGCGCGACCCGGCAAAGGTTTCGTACCGCCGACGAGTCGCTGAGATACTAGGAGCAACACAGTCTCTAGGAGCGAACCGAGGAAGGACTCGTGCCCGTCGCATCTGGACCCAAGATCACCTTGCTGCGAGCGGTTGCCTACTCCGTGGTCAGCATCGGGCTGGGGGTGGGGCTGGTGTTCGCGGTGGTGTCACTGGCCGGCTCCGATCAGATTGAGGTGAAGCTGGGCGACGACGACTTCAACGCCGGCGACGCCGAGCGCCTAGCGGCCGAGATCGCCGAGCGGGGACCGGTGCCGTGGGCGCCGCTCAGCCGGGGCCGCAGCATCTGGATCAACCACGTCGGCGGCAATCCCGAGCAAGGATGGTTCGCCTTCGACGTGCAGTCTGCCGGGGCCGTCGGCGATTGCGTGGTCGACTGGGACGCCGACCGGAAGCTGTTCTTCGACACCTGCGACGACTCTCTGGTGTACTCCGCCACCGGCGACGGGCTGACCCAGTTCGGAGTGTGGGTGAACCACCGCGGCGACCTCATCGTCGACGTCAACATGAATTCCGGCTTTCACCGCGAAGTCGGCCAGGGGAGAGGCGGCGGCCTCATCGTCGGCGCCAACGACGGGTCCGGCATCGAGTAGACCTCCTACTGCCGCCTCAGGTAGACCGTCCAGTTGGTGAGACCGATGAGGGCGCCTCCGATGATGTTGCCGAATGTGACGGCGGCGAGATTGTGGGCAATCCACCCGAAGTTGAGCCGGTCGATCTGATCGGTGGTGAGGCCAGCGGCGGCCAGAGCCTCGGCATCGGTGGACACCAGCCAGCCCAGCGGCAAGAAGAACATGTTGGCGATGCTGTGCTCGAAGCCGGCGGCCACGAAGGCGGCGATGGGCAGGATGATGCCTATCAGCTTGTCGACCAGCGATCGTCCCGCCACCGCCATCCACACCGCCAAACACACCAGCATGTTGGCCAAAAGCCCTCGCACGAATGCGGTGCCGAACGAGAGGTTCGCCTTGTCGTTGGCGACCTGGATGGTCCGCGCCGAGAACGAGTAGCCGGCCTGGGCCCACCACCGGCTGAGGTACACCAAGAACACGATCACCAGAGCCCCGAGCAGGTTCGCAAAGAACGCCAGAGTCCAGTTGCGGGCCAGCTCCCGTCCGCTGATGCGGCGGCTGAAGAAGCTGGCCACCATCAGGTTGTTGCCGGTGAACAGCTCCGACCCCGTGACCACTACCAGCAGAAGGCCCAACGAGAAGCCGGCGCCGATGAGCAGTCGGGCCGGGCCGGTTCCCAACTCCGGGCTGACCGCGATGGTGAGGGCGAACACCCCGCCCAAGGCGATGAATGCCCCGGCCATGATGCCGAGAACGGCGGTTTGGGTGAAGTCGAACTTGGCCTTGCCGATCCCGGCCCGCTTGATCTTTCGGGCTATCTCCTCTGGGGTCAAGGCTTCCGACATGCTGCCAAACTAGCCTTTTGCCTATGGCCGAGTCGGGAATGGGCGCTGAGTTCTCTGCCGGGGGCGTGGTCTCGGACTCCCGCTACTACGCCGGAGCGGTTGAGGCCCTGCGAAGTTCCTGCGCCCACATAGGGGAAGCGGCCGATGCGGCTCAGCGAGCCAGGTTCTTCTCCGAAATCCCAGGCTGGAACGATGAGGCTGACGCCTCGGCCCACGACGCCGGCAAAGCCGCGGTCATGGCCATGGCTGAGGCCTTGCGGGCCAAGGGTGCGGTTGCCGCCTACGCCGATGCTGCCCGCAGCACACTGGCCGAGGTGACAGCCGCCTTCGCAGCGCCCAACACGCTCGACAACGTCGTCGCCGGCACCGTTGTCGGCGACGACGATGAACCGGGCGGGGGCACCGACGGTGGCGGGGAGTTCTCCGGCCATCTGTCCCGCGCCCTCGTCGCCCTCGTGGAGGAGCGAGACCGGGAGATCGACTTGAGCGCCGACGAAGCCGGCTACCTCAAAATGGCCAACACCCTCTCGGTGCTGGTCGGGGCCCGGTCGGCTTACCGGGCGGTTGATGAGGCACTGATCCTTTTGTCCAACGCCCGAACCGCCTATCTGAAGGAGTCGCTGGCCGCGGCGCGAACCCCGTTGGCCGCAGATTTGAAGGCCGCAGTGGCCGACGACATACGATCCACCTCCATCGGCCAGTTCCGCTCGGCGTTGACCACCCTGGCGGTGACCCGCACCGCTTTCAACGCCGAGATCGCCGACGAGCTGTGGGGGGCCTTGGCGGAGGCCCGGACGAATCTGGCTGCGGCCACCGCCACGGTCATGGAAATCCAAGCCGCTGCCGATGGCCGCGGCAGCGGCGAAGGCGTCCATGCGGCATCGGCCCTGGCCTATTCGTTCGGCGGCTCTGGCACGCCGACAGGCGTCTACGACGCCGCCCGAGACGTGGTCATCGAGGCCAAGGAGTTCCGGCGCCGGGCTCAGAGCGCCTGCGACGCGGTGGACGCCTTGCTGGTAGAGAACCGCGCCGTGGCCGCTGACGCACTGCTCGAGGCCCGGGCCGCGGTGAACTCGGCCGACCTCATGGAGATTCGGGCCGCCTATGAAATGGCTAGTGCTGCGATGGATTCCTTGTTCGGGGCGCGAGCGGCCTTTGAAGTGGGGTTCGATCTCACCGTTCCCGAGATCTTCGGTGACTCGGAGTTCTGAGACGGGAGTGTGCGGGGGCTCTACAGAGTCACGCCCAAAAGCAGGGCAGCGATGGCGGTCACGCCCGAGACCGAGCCCAGCATAGCGATACGGCGGCGATCGGTGGCCTTGGTGTGAAGCCAGGCGGCCAGCCCGGTGGCGATCACCAGCACGAACTTGACGCCGAACGTCACGTGATAGCTCGTGGCGGCGTCGGCGAAGTCGGCCTCGAACACGTTCCAGAGTCCGGTGAGCACCGACAGGGCGAAGAACGGCCACGCCACCCTTGCGAATTGCCGGGCTGCGGCGGCGGTGGCCTCTGGGCCCACCTTGCGCAGAGCCGGCACCAAGGCGGCTACCACCACCTGGCCTCCCACCCACACCGAGGCACCCAAGATGTGGAGGAAGGCGCGGAGCGCGTCGACATCCCAATTGGCTTCGATCATGGGCGCAATGTAGTGGTCGGGCTGGCCGGGGTTGGTACCGTCACGCCATGAGTATCGACCGAGCCGCCTATCGCCAAGCCCTGCGGTCCGACGGCGAGGCCATCGCCGCAGCCGGGCGGAGCCATCTCGACGCCGAGGTGCCGGCATGTCCCGGCTGGACCGTGCACAAGCTGCTGGCCCATGTGGGCCGGGTGTACCGCTCGGTGGGCCGCCATGTGGCCGAGCGGGCCACCGAGATGATCCCCGCCGACCAGATCCCCCGCCCCCCCGAGGGCGATGCCATCGTGGAGTGGTTCGAGGAAGGGCACGGCTTCGTGCAAGAGGCTCTCGACGGAGCCGACCCCGATGAGGCGGTGTGGAGCTGGGCCGGCCAGAACACCATGGCCTTCTACTTCCGCCGCATGGCCCACGAGACCGCGGTACACCGCTGGGATGCCGAGTCCGCCTTGGGGGCACCCGGCCCCCTCAACTCCGACTTGGGCGCCGACGGGGTGAGCGAGCTGTTCGAGATGGTGCTGCCGTTCACGGTGGCCAACTGGCGTCTGACCCTGCCCGACGCCAGCTTGCACCTGCATCGCACCGACGGCGACGGGGAGTGGATGCTGGCCAACGACGCCGGCCGCATCAAGGTGAGCCACGAGCACGCCAAAGGCGACGCCGCCGTTCGGGCCAGCGGGGCCGAGCTGTTGCTGTTGTCGTGGGAGCGCATCGGGCTCGACAGCCCGGGCGTGGAGACCTTCGGCGAAGCCGACGCCGCCCGCGCCTGGTTCGCCCTGTCCCGGTAGAGCCTCTGAACAGCCGAGCCATGCCCGACGCCCCATCGCCGATGCCGCCTGCGCCCACCCGGGGCGATGTGTTCGACCAGTACATGCCCATCGTGCTATTCCTGGTGCTCAACAGCGCGTTCGGCTTGGCCCCGGCCATCGTGGCCATGACGCTGTGGGCCGTCAAAGCCCAAATCAGCCGGTTCCGCCGGGGCTTGCCCCTCGGCCGGGTGATGCCGATCATCGTGGTGTACCTGCTGATCAGGGGCACGCTGGGCATCGTCTACGACAGCGAGGACGTGTACTTCGGCATCGGCATCTCCGCCAAGGCGCTGGCCGGGCTGGCCCTGCTGGTGTCGGCCGTCATGCGGCGCAACGCAACCGGCTACGCCTTGCCCTACCTCGTGCCCATAGACCGAGATACAAAAACCCACCCGGAGTTCCGAGCCGCCACCCAGCGTGTCTCGGTGGCGGTGGCGCTTGTCGTGTTCGCCAGCGTCGGGTTCGACACCTGGCTGCTCCAGAACGCCTCGACCAACAAGTTCGTGCTCATCCGCCTGGGGGTCAACTGGGGGGCGTCGGTGGCCACCATACTGGGCGCAGGCGTGTACCTCGACCGCCGCCTGCGCCGCATCCCGGGCTTTCCCGGCATGATGCCCCTGATCGAGAGGCGCCTAGGGGACATGGGCATGCAACCGCCTGACAAACCAGCCTGATTTCAAGATGCGAATTGCAAAACTGAGATTGCGGGATAGGCTTTCGGCTACCTGAT
>JAPYOC010000055.1 GCA_028278955.1 Candidatus Poriferisocius aerobius | reverse complement strand
CCGGTGCGGGGGTGTGCCTGTCGCCGTGGGTTGATCTGACCAACTCCTCGGCCAGCCACATCGAGCGCGACGAGCTGGACGTGATGTTCGGCCACTCCGACGCAGTGACCGCCGCCGCTTGGTACCTGGACGGCCATGATCCCCGAGATCCGCTGGCGTCGCCGCTGTTCGGCAACTGGGCGGGGATGCCCCCCATGCTGGTCCACGCCGGAGACCATGAGGTGCTCCTCGACGATGCCACCAGTTTCGCCTCGGTGCTGGAATCGGCCGGAGTGGAAGTGGATTTCCGCGTCTGGCCGGGGATGATCCACGACTTTCAGATCATGTACCCCAACTATCCTGAAGCAATCGAAGGCACCGAGGCCATCGCCGCGTTCGTCAGGCGAGTCTTGGGATAAAGGAGTCGGCGGCACTCACTGGATGCCGCGCCTGCTTGATGCTGCGGGGCAGCAGTGCTACAGGCTTAGGCCGATTCCCGCTCGGTGCGGTGGCGGCGCAGACCGATAACCGGGGTTGAGGGGGCGAAACCCGCCTCGGCCCGCTCGATCTCCGACTCGCCGCCCCAGAAGCCAAGCTCGCGCTGGTCGCGTGCCCAACTCCGACACGCCCGAATCACAACGCATTCCCCGCAAATCCGCCGGGCTGCGTTCTCCCGCCGCTCACGGGCCGACGGTCGTTCGCCAGCCGGGGGGAAGAACAGCTCGCTCTTCCCCTTGCAGTTCGCATTTTCCATCCACCAAGGACGAGGCTCCATTGCCATCTCCACCCATTGCCTCCCGTACTAGTCCGGGGGCTTCTCTCCGTTTGGCCGTTACTACGGCAGCTAGCTTATCCAGCAAATGCTCGGATATCTGCCTGCCTTCAGAAAAAGTTAGACGCTCGAATAGCACACGTCACGATATCTCATATGAATAGTTTTGATAAAATCATCTCTATGAGGAATACAGCCCTGTCAGGGAGCGGGAGCCTCAACGCCCAGCGGTGGCGACCGTAAAGGCTTCGCCCTCACCAAAGAACCCGGACGGGGAAGTCTTGGAACACGTGATCTCTAGTCACCAGCACAAGGGATTCCAACTCCGCTTGAGCCGCCAGTATCCGATCGAAGGGGTCCCGGTGGTCAGCGGGATAGCTGCCGGCGCGCAGTCCGTGCTGGTAGGTCACGGGGAGATGCCGCATCGTTGCGCCCATTGCCAACTCATTTCTCCCACGCGCTCGCAGCACTGATAAAGACATCGTTGCCGGGATCGGTTACCGCATGCCTGACTGGTGTCGGCAAAACCGGATCGTTCGTCCAACACCAAAGCAGTGCATGGGTATCGAGCAGCAGATCACTCACCCGAGTACGCGCCCTCCCACGCCGCTAGCTCCTCTTCGGGCAACGGCTCGAAGAACTCAGGACCCAGGGTACGTCCGGCAAGCTGGCCGAGGCGCCGAGGCTCGCGGGGCGGCAACGGCATCAGCCGGGCATACGGCTTGCCTGCCTTGGCCAGGATGATCCCCTCTCCGTTTTGGGCTCGCTCCAAAAGCCTCGACAAATGGGTTTTCGCCTCGTCAACGTGTACCAATACCAAGATGAGGTGCTGCATTTCGGGGGCGGCCGGCTGCTGCTGCGCGGGGTGAACGGATCCGGCAAGTCAACGGCGATGAACATGCTGCTGCCGTTCCTGCTCACCGCTCGACTGGTGAGAGGCTGCGAGCCGCCCTCGACGGAGACAAGGTGTTCAGCCACCGCCAACGCCGCGACTACCGGGCCGAGGTTGAGCGCCGCCTGTTCGACGGGGCGCCCATCGATCAGCACATAGGGCTCATCAACGTGGTCCGCAGCCCTCGGGTGGGCGACCGCATCGACGTAGACCTGCCCCAACACCTGATCGACGCGCTGCCCGAGTTGTCCGAGCAGGCGCTGGCCGATGCCGCCCAACCGCTCGAAGACCTTGAGGAACACCGAGGCAACGTGGCCGAGTTGGGCCGAACATTGAAGGCTGCCCGGGGCTTGCTCGACGTGTACCGGGCCTATTGCCGGTCTGAGCTCCACCAGCGGGTGGCCGACGGCAAAAACCGCCTCGCCGACAAGAGGGATCGCTCCCAGGCCGAGGCACGGGCACAGCAGAAGACAGCATCCGCCCAGGCCGAGGTGGCCCGGCTAAATGATGAGATCTCCACGCTGGAGGACGATCGCCGGAGTCTGGCCAGTGAGATAGCGGCCTTGGAGGAATCGCAAATATACCGCGATGGCCAAGAGCTCGACGCCTTGCGCCAACTCGTGGCCACTCTCGAGCAAAAGCACGCGCGCGCCGCAACGCGGGCCGCCGAGAGCACCCGGCGAGTTGATCTTGCCGCCCGCGAGATGGAGCAAGCCCGGCAGCAGGGCCGAGACGACGTCCGCAAGCTCAACAAAGAGTTGGCCGATGCCGCCGAGTTGGGGCAGCGCTGCCGGATAGATCGCCGACCGCCTGGACCAGCGGCATTGAACGAGCTCGATATGGACGGTGCTGGCCCTCCACAACCAGATGAGGGTTTCGACCCCGAGGAGATCGGCCGCCCGCTTGCCGCAGCCGGAGGGTCAGTGCTCAGCCGACGGGACGATGCGGAGAAGGTGAACGCCGCCCGAGCCAAACTCGAATCCGCTGAGCAGCAGTTCAGCCTGGCGCAATCGGCCCTGCAAATGGCGGCCCATACATCCGATGAGGCATCCTCGCGCTTGGCGGAACAGCGCCAGCGTCTTGCCACTGCCCGGCGGGAGTGGGACAGTCGAGCCCGGCAATGGGCGGTGCGGATCAGCCCGCTTCTGGAGGCAGGCGAAGTCGACGCGCCGACCATCGCCGTTTTCGCGTCGTCGGATTCCGCCGATCGCCACGCGTCCGCCGACGCTGGCCAACCGGATCGCCCGGGAATCGCCGGCGCTGGCCCCCCGGCTGACAGCCGAGAGGCCGAACGGGCTGACCTGAAGGCCGAAGCCGAGGATCTGGTCGGCTATTGGCAAGGTCAAGCGGCAGCGATCGAACATCGGTTGGCAGTCGAACGGGGCGGCCTTGAAGAGGCTCAGGCACAGTTCGACGAGCTTGCGCCGCGATCCGAGCCCGAGCCGCCTCGGCAAGACTGGCAAGCAGCAGCCGATCACTGCCTGGCCGACCTGATCGATTTCGCCCCCCATCTCGACGATGACCAGCAGGCATCCCTTGAAGCGGCTCTCCACGCCTCCGGGCTCCTGTCGGCCCGACTGCACGGCGAATCGACGGTGGAGCTGGCCGACGGCGAGCTGCTAGCCCTGGCCGCTGGGAGCGTTTCCCGTCCCCTCAGCGAGCATCTCGTGGTGACGGTGCCCGAGCAGCTGGCCGGCGCGGTGGACGAGGGTCTGGTGGCCAAGCTGCTCGACTCCATCTCATGCGACCTGTCCAGCAGCGCGCCCACCGTTGTGGCGCTCGACGGCGGCTTCCATCTGGGGTCGCTGCGAGGCCGCCACACCAAGCAGCGAGCTGAGTTCGTCGGAGCAACAGCTCGCCGGGCTGCGCTAGACCGCGCCCGCCAGGAAGCCAGTGAGCACTTGGCGAGAGCCCAGGCCGCAGTCTCAGCCAGCGAAGCCGAGCGTGCCCGGTGCCGTGAATCGCTGACCCGAGCTCAGCAGCACCTGTCGGATTTGCCGCCAACCGTCGAGATCATGGCCGCATCCACTGGGGTTGATGACGCCATCGCCGCCTCAGACAAGGCCGAGAGCGACCGGGCCGCGGCGGCCCGGCGGTCAGCAGAGGCTGAAGCCCGCTCGACTGAGGCGTCGAACGCCCTGCTGCAAACCGCGACCTCACTGGCCCTGCCCAAAGACCGCACCGGGCTACGCCGGTTTGTCACCGACTTGGGTGATCTCAAGTCGGCCTTGGAGCGATGCGGTGCTCTGCTCGACGCCTTTGGGCGCTCAGTCGAAAGCTGGCGCCGTGCGACCACCCGCTGGGGGGCAGAAAACTCTGATCTCGACGCCAAGAAGGCCGAGGAGCGCGCCGACGAGACCGAGTACCGCAACGAGCGCACCCGTCTGACCACCATTGAGGAAAGCATCGGCGCCGAGTACGCCGACATCTTGGCCGCCCGGGAGGGGCGTCGCAGCAAGCAGCAAGAGACGGAATCGCGCCTGTCGTCCGCTCGCGATGAGCTTGACCTGGCCGTCGAGCGACACGCCGACGCGCGAGCCGAAGCCCGCTCCGCCGCCGAACGACGGGTTGCGGCCGAGCGGTCGTGTGAGGAAATGGCCCGGTCGCTGGCCGAGGCGGCACAGACGGTGGAGCAGCAGCACGAACAGCTCGCCAGCCTGCTCAGCCAAAAGCAAGACACCGCCCTGCGCACGCTGCTGCAAGGGCTGGTAGCCCGTGAGGTGGCGGAAAAGGTCCGCGGCGCGCAGCATCTGGTGGAGCTGATGAATAAGCGGCTGGCCACGGTGACCACCGCCCACCAAGTGGGAGTGCGGCTGCGGTGGCGGCGCTCCCCCGAACTCGACCCGGCAACCGACCGCATGGTTGACCTGTTCGCGACCCTGCCCGATCTGCGAACCGACGACGACGAGCAGGAACTGCGCCGCGTTCTGTCCCACCGGTTGGACGAGGCTCGGTCGCTGCAACCCGACGTGCCCTACCGACAGGTCATTTCCGACACGCTCGACTACAAGAAATGGCACGAGCTGTCGGTCATGGTGAGGCGGCCGGACAGCAACGATGTCAAGCTCGGCCGCACCACACCCCTGTCGGAGGGCGAAAAGAAGCTGGTCACCTATCTGCCGCTATTCGCCGCCGTGGCAGCGTCCTATGACGCGCTGGCCGAGCGGACGGGATCGCCCGGCGACCCGACAGCGGGCATCGCCCGGTTCATCCTGCTCGACGACGCGTTCGCCAAGGTGTCCGAGGACAACCATGACCCCCTTTTCGGGCTTCTCGTGAAATTAGACCTCGATCTGATCGCCACCAGCGAACGGCTCTGGGGCACGCACCGCAGCGTTCCCGAGCTGGCGATCACCGAGGTCGTGCGGGATGTGGGCCTTAACACGATCCTCCTTGAGCACTACCGATGGGACGGCGACACCCTTGAACTCCAAGGGGCTACATGACCGACACTCCTGATCTCAGCAGCCCCAATGGCGACCCTGGTCGGGCCCGGCAGCTGTTTCGGTATCTGGGCGGCGATGAATGGCCCGAGTACCGGGCGATCCTCAGGGTGTTCGCCAGCACGTTCTTCGCCGAGTTCACCCCTGAGGAGGTGGAGACCGCAGTCTCTCCCGCCGGCATCGACCCTTCCGTGGTCGGCGACCGGCTAGAGAGCCTCCGCCGCTGGGGCAACCTCACCGTGTCATCATCGGTGGGCAACCCGTCGAACCTCGACGACTACTACCGCAAGCGGAACCGCTACCTCATCACCCGGGCCGGACAGGAGGTGTTCGAGCTGGTGGAGGGGGTTTTGGCCGGCGTAGACGAGATCGGCGACGTGCAAGCCGGTCGCCTACGCGATCTGCATCACGCCCTCAAGGGGCTGAACGAGCTGAGCAAGGTCGGGTTCGACCGCGCCGACAGCCAGGATTTGGCCGACGTGGTGCGAACGGTGTTCGACCTCTATGAGAGCTTCACCAAGGAACTCACGCAGTTTTTCACCGAGCTAAACCAGTGGCAAAGCCGCTACGACCTCGATGCCGACGAGGTTCAATTCTTTGCCACCGTTCTGGTGGACTACGTCCACGAACAGCTTGCCGAGATCGAGCGCATGACCCGGCCGATCGCCCGGACGCTGGAGGAGATCATCTCGCAGATCGCGGACCTGCTTCCCGCCCTGCAATCCGGGCTGGCCGCTCGGGTGGAGCGGGAGGGACTGGCGAAGAACGTTTCCGTTCGGCGGCTTATGGGCACAGCGCTCGAGGATTGGAAGCACCTTGAGGCATGGTTCGCCGCCCACCCCGGGCAGGCGTCGCGGGTCGATGGCCTGACGCGCCAAGCGGTGGCCGCAGTGCGCACCCTCACCGCCAACGTGACCAGGCTGTCGCGGGTCGGGCTTGGCGCTACGTCGCGGCGGTCTGATTTCGTGCGGCTTGCCGGCTTTTTCGACCAGGCTGATTCTCCCGAACGCGCCCATGAGATAGCGGCAGCGGCGTTCGGACTCGGCTCATGCCGCCGGTTGGGCGACCTGGCCGCCGACTACGACGACCCCGCCCCGACCATCACACCGTGGAGGGATGCGCCCCGCGCCATCGTCCCGCTGGCGATGCGAGAGCGCGGCGAGACCACCATCCGGGGGACGGCAACACCGATCACGAACCGGCGGCAAGAGCGAGAGCTGCTGCGCCGCCGTCGAGAACGCGACCGCGCCTCTATCGAGACCGCAGCCTCTGAGCTGTTGGCTTGCGCCGGCGACGACGGCCATATCCACGGCGCCCAGCTGTCGACCGCTTCGTTCTCAATGCTGCGCAACCTCATCAGCCGCTCAGGACTGAGGACCGGCATCGGCGCCGACCGCGTCGGAACCTTGGGCCACGCCGCCCTTTTGCTCATCGACCGGCTGACCCGTCTGCATCAGCCTCCCGCCGAATCGACGTCCGCCAGTGCGGCAGTCGACGGCTGCGACCCTGATGGGGCGGGCCGCGTCTCGTTCTCTCGTGCCGAGATCATCGACATCCTCGCCGGCCTTGCCGCTGAGCACCGCCGCTACTGGTCAAAGGATGCTGCCGACAACCCAGACCGGCTCACCGGCGATGTTCTTGATCTGCTCTGCGACCACCGCCTCGTCGAGGTGGACGGCGATGTGGTCTGGCTGCTCCCGCCTGCCTGGCGGTACTCGGTGGACGTCCAGTACCAACAAGAGTCGCTGCGCCGCGTCGTGGCGGCTTGGGAAGAGCCTTGGGCTGAGACCTGGTCCGACTCGATTGCAGGCGCTGGACTCCTGCGAGACCTAGACGGTAACAGCGCAGCGCGTCTCGCCACCGATGTTCGCCGTCTGCTCGACCACCTCGCAAACCCCCGGTTCTCTGCCTCCAGCCGCACCGAAATAGCGGCCGCGCTCTACGGCTCAGCGCATGCCCTTGATACGGGCACGAGACGGGCCAGTGCGGTGACCCATGCTCTGCGCTGCCCGAACGGACCGCTCGACGAGCGCGAGCTGTGGGAGACAGCAGGCATCCTGCCCGATAGGGTCTCAGCCCCAGCGCTGGTCTGGTGGCTCCCGGTTGCCGGTGACTCGCCGCTGGACATACACACCCGATTTGCCCTCGATGCCGGGCTGCCTCTTCACCTCAGCTTGTTTGCCCTGAGACGGCACCCCGTCTCCGTCGATACCGGTACCCCCGTGCTGGTTGTTGAGAATCCAAGGTTGGTCGAGGCCGCCGCCGAATGGACGGATTCGGCTGTTCGCCGTGGATGCTGGGGGCCAGCGACTACGCCGATGCGCTGAGACAAGCGGAGGAGTCCGACGTGGCGCTTATTGCCGATCCCGCCAGCTGCGGGCCTACCCCCTGGGACCCGAAGCTTCAAGCCGCGTTCGACCACCACCGCCTGATCATCCACGAGGAGTTCGTGCTCGACGCCGTTCTCACCCGGTTCGGCCGAGCCGGCAGATGACCGCCGGGCGGTTGCGGCTACCAGGTGGGGTTGGTGAGGATGCCGCCGTCCACCACCAAGTCGGCCCCGGTGATCCACCGGGCCAGATCGGAGCACAAGAACACACAGGCGTCCCCGACGTCTTCGGGGGTTCCCATCCGCCCCAGCGGAACGGCGGCCATCCAGCGCTGCACCCCCTCGGGCCAGTCGGTGGCCAAGCCCGGGCGGTCGATCAGCCCCGGCGAGACCGAGTTGACCCGAATGCCGTGGGGCCCCCACGCCAGCGCCGCCGCTTTGGCGTGCATCACCAGACCGGCTTTGGAGGCGGCGTAGTGGCCGTGAACCGGGGTGGGGTGCTGCGCCTCGATGGAGGCGATATGGACGATTGCCCCGCCGGTTCCCTGATCCCTCATGGCTGAGGCCGCAGCCTGAGTCAGCCGGTGTACTGCGGTGAGGTTGGTGTCGATCATCTCGGCCCACTGCTGGTCGCCGAGATCGGTGAACGGCACCACCGGCTGAATCCCGGCGTTGTTGACTAGGGCATCGATCCTTCCATGGTGCTCTTCGACTGCCTCTGTCACCGCAGCCGGACCGTCTTGGGCAGTGAGGTCGGCCCGCACCTCGGTGACCTGTCCCCCGATCTGATCGACCGGGGACGACCGGGTATGGGCTACCACCGACGCCCCGGCGGCCGCCATGCGCCGGACGATGCCCGCGCCGACCCCTCCGCCCGCCCCGGTCACCACCACCACCTTGCCGGTGAGATCGACCAGCTCAGCGGGCGATGCCGTCACGGCCGCACCAGCCCAGCAATCTCCGCCGCCGCCGACGGGTACTGGCTGAC
>JAPYOC010000054.1 GCA_028278955.1 Candidatus Poriferisocius aerobius | reverse complement strand
CCCCAGAACCAGCAGCTCGGCATCGTCGATGTCGCCGTCCAGCATGGTGGCCGGGATGTCGTTGGCGATGTGGGCGATTCGGTCGTTGCGCAGCTTCACCATGTGGCCGTGGTTGTCAGACTCGTAGTTGATGTTGCCGGTGCCGTCCTCTTTCTCGATGCCGCCGATGCGGTGGGTGAGCCCGGGCGTGCCCGGCACCGCCCAGGGGCGGGCCAGGGTGTCGGGATCGCGCAAGTAGGGCCAGAAGGCCTCGGTGCCATCGGCCTCGGTGTGGTTGGGGGCGGTGGCGAACTCCACCGTCATGTCGGGCAGCGCGGCCACATCGGGCAGCCGCCAGGGCTCGCTCCCGTTGGCCAGATAGCCGTCGGACAAAAGGATCACCGGCGTGCGGTACTTGAGGGCGATGCGGGCCGCCTCGATGGCGGCGAAGAAGCACTGCGACGGGGAGTAGGCGGCCACAATCGGCACCGGCGACTCGCCGTGGCGGCCGTACATGGCCTGCATCAAGTCGGCGCTCTCGGTTTTGGTGGGCAGGCCGGTGGACGGGCCGCCCCGCTGGATGTTGATCACCAGCAGGGGCAGCTCCAGGCTCACCGCCAGGCTGATGGTCTCGCCTTTGAGGGCGATGCCCGGGCCGCTGGTGGTGGTCACCCCCAGATTCCCGCCGAAGGAGGCCCCCAGCGCGGCGCACACCGCGGCGATCTCGTCCTCGGCCTGAAGGGTGCGGACCCCGAAGTTCTTGCGCTGGCTCAGCTCGTGGAGGATGTCGCTGGCCGGGGTGATAGGATACGACCCCAAGAACAGGGGGACCTTGGCCCGCTGGCTGGCGGCCACGAGGCCCCATGACAGTGCGGTGTTGCCGTTCACGTTGGTGTAGGTGCCGGGCTCCAGCGCGGCCGGCTTCACCTCGTAGGTGAAGTCGAACAGCTCGGCGGTCTCGCCGAAGGCCATTCCCGCCTTGAAGGCCGCGGTGTTGGCGTCGGCGATGAGCTGCTGGCGCTTGAACTTGGCGGATATCCATTCCAGGGTCGGCTGGGCCGGCCGGCTGTACAGCCACGACAAGAGGCCCAGAGCGAAGAAGTTCTTGGACCGCTCGGCGTCGCGGGGCTTGACCCCCAGGTCTTTGCAGACCTCCTTGGTGATGGTGGTCATGGGAACCTTGAACAGGGTGTAGTTGTCCAGGCTGCCGTCTTCCAGCGGGTCGCTGTCGTAGCCGGCCTTGGCCAGGTTGCGCTCCACGAAGGCGTCCTGGTTCGCGATCACCGTTCCGCCGACCTCTAGATGCACCAGCTCCTTGCGGAGAGCCGCCGGGTTCATGGCCACCAGCACGTTTGGGGCATCGCCGGGGGTGGTGATGTCGTGGTCGGACACCTGCACCTGGAAGGCCGACACGCCGGCGAGGGTGCCCTGCGGGGCCCGGATCTCGGCCGGGAACTCCGGCAGCGTGGCCAAGTCGTTGCCGAACAGGGCGCTGGCGCTGGTGAAGCGGTCGCCGGTGAGCTGCATCCCATCGCCGGAGTCGCCCGCGAAGCGAACCACCAGACGGCTCAGCTCCTGCGTCCCGACGGTACGCGGCACGGTGTCTGTCACGGAATCCTCCTTGATCCCAGATGGCCCCTCGCTGGCGCGACGCCGAACTCTGAGGCTATCCAGTGGAGAGCCCTAGGTGGCACATCCTCGCCGGTTCTTGTCACCGTCAGCGAGTCCACGGGCCGGGAGGCCGGTGCTTACCCTTCCAGGGCCGCTGACGCGGCCCGAGACCGGAAGGCGTGGTGCAAAAAGCGCACTCTGCCCTTGGTGGAGGTGCTGATAGCCCCTGCTGCGATCAAGCGCCGACGGTAGGTGCGGGCATACTGGAGAGACCGCCCCAGCCTCGCTGCGACATCGGCCAACGACGAGTCGGGTTCGTCGGGAAGCATCTCGATCAAAAAGCGCCTGTCCATCGGTGACAGCCGGTTCCAGGTGGGGCCGGCGATCTGCTCGACCATGATCATCTCGGCCTCTGCCGCTCCCGCCCGCACATTGGTGAGGCTGATGGGGGTGCTGGGGTCGTCGCGCATCTGCCAGGCGTGAAACCCGACAAGCTGGATCATGTAGGGATAGCCGAGCGTCAATGCAACCGCCTCGGCGAGCGCATCGTCGTCTATAGCGCTGCCGCTGTCGAGGACGGGCTGCCGCAGGGCTGCCCTCGTCTCCTCCTCGCCGAGCAGTCCGAGCCGGGCGCGGGCGCAGCGCTGGAGGAACGTCATGTTCGGATCGGCCAGATGTGTATCCTCGATGAGCGGCAGCGCAGCCGCCGCGAATGCCACCGGCATCTGGCGGCGACGAGTGACTATCTGGACGGCAGAGGCGACGGTGCGCACATCGTTTCGGTCCACATCATGCATCTCGTCCACCGTCAGGAGCAGCCCGCCACCCCTTTGGGCCAGGAGTTCTCCGAGCTCTTCCAGAACGGCGAGCAGGCCAGAGGCCTGATTGACTTCCTGAGAGCTCGGATCGAGCGACACGCCGACGCCCATCATGCTCACCGAACTCACTCGAGCGCTTCCACGCCCTTTCCGCAGCCGGGCGAGACACCGCTGCGCCTCACTGGCCATCCGCGCCGACACCGGCTCCGTGGAGGCAGCTGCAGTGATGAACATCCAGCCCCGTTCAAAAGCCCGGGCTTCGAGGACGTTCAGCAGCGCCGTCTTGCCCGTACCCCGGTTGCCGGTAACCAACAGCGTGTAATCCGGATGGGTCGGCCCGGTATCCATCGCTTCGGAAAACCTCCCCAGCACCTGATCGCGTCCGGCGAGCAGCGGAGGAGTGCTCCCAAACGTCGGCGAGAACGGGTTTTTGGCTCGGGAGCTGCCCACGGAACGGATTTTATCGCCCCGCTTCGTCTTTTCGTTCTTATTCGTCTTTTCGCTTTTATTCGTTCTTATTCGTCTTCGGCCGAGGCTCTCAGGCTCGCCTGCTCAGCGTAAGACGGTGAACGCTGGGGCAAGTCGGGGCCCCTATGCCACCGCGACCGAATCGGCCAGGTAGACGTCTTGGATGGCGTTGAGCATCTCCACGCCCTCGGCGAACGGGCGCTGGAAGGCCTTGCGTCCGCTGATGAGGCCCATGCCGCCGGCCCGCTTGTTGATCACCGCGGTGCGCACCGCCTCAACTAGGTCGCCCGCCCCCGACGCTGCGCCGCCAGAGTTGATCAGCCCTATCCGGCCCATGTAGCAGTTGGCCAGCTGCCAGCGGGTGAGGTCGATCGGGTGGTCGGTGCTCAGCTCTTCGTACACCAGCGGGTGGGTTTTGCCGAACCCGACGGCGGTGTAGCCGCCGTTGTTCACCGGGAGCTTCTGCTTGATGATGTCGGCCTCGATGGTCACCCCAATGTGGTTGGCCTGGCCGGTGAGATCGGCCGAGGTGTGGTAGTCGGTGCCGTCCACCTCGAACCCGGAGTTCCGCAGGTAGCACCACAGCACGGTGAACATCCCGAGCTCGTGGGCCCGGTGGAAGGCCTCGGCCACCTCCTGTATCTGGCGGGTGGACTCCTCTGAGCCGAAGTAGATGGTGGCGCCGTGGTCGAACAGCGACTGGAGGCTTCGCAGCACCTGGGGGGAACGGTCGGAGCCGACGAGCACCCTGTCGATGTAGTCGGGGCCCGGCAGGTGCAGATTCTCTCGGGAAATGGTTTTTGACTCATGCGAAAGAAGCCACTCAGCCTCATCGCCCAGCATTGTTTCAATATCCACGGTCGGCCTCCCTTTCAAACAGCGCGCGGCCGGCACTCACACTACCGGCGCGCCGAAACCACCGTGGGCGTTCCCAGAGGTATTTCGGCTCTGAGGGTCGCTACTCGAACTCCGAGGCGGCGGCGCCGAGATTGCCGGCGTTTTCGGAGACGGTGCGCTGGGCGGACTCGCTGAAGCCGTCGGGGTTGGCGGCTCGGACTTCTAAGACGAGCTCCACGTCGGGGCCGAGGTGGGCGCTCACATGCTCGGCGATCTCCCCGAGCTGCTTGATGCAGCGCACGGGATCGAGGCTGAACTGGGCGTAGAACCCGGTAGGGCCGGGACGGGGAGCGGATGCCGTGGGCTTTGGCTGGGAGACGCCTTCCCGGCCCGCTCGGGCCTCGGCTCGCTGGCCGGGCTCATCGCCAGCGGCGGCCACGGGCTCAGGCGCTGGCAGCCGGTCGGGGTCGACCAGCAGTCCGCTGGGGGTTGGATTCACATGCTGAGCGGTCTGGACTCCGGCCCAGGCAGACCCATCGCGGCCCTCGGCATAGGCGAAGGCTTCTTGGGCCCAACCGGTGCTGGCAGTGCCCGTGCTGATGGCGGCGTCGAGCACTTGAGTCGACGACAGCCTCGGCATGTGGGGGTAGCGGGCATAGGCCTCGCGCAGCTTCGCGACGGCGACGTCGCCGTGGTCTGACCAAAGCCCGCGGCGGTCGATGTCCATTCGCACCCGAACGCCGCTGTAGCTGGTGATCAGCTTCTCCTCAGCGCGCAGCTTCTTCGAGAACCGTGCGCCGATATCCCCGCTTGTCCCGGCCTTGGTTGTCAGCCACTCGATCTTGGCAGTGCCCGCCTCTTGGTTGGGGGTGAGCGCCAAAGTGAAGGCCTCGGCGATGAGGCTGTCCACCTGCTGGGAGAGCTCTTCTGCCTTGCTCTCGGCTTGGCCCTTCTGGTGGGGGGTCAGGTCGAGGGCTTCGTGGTCGTCCACTATCGACTGCCAGGCCAGGCAGAGCCGCGCCGCGGCCCGCAGCTCGCTCAACCGGTTGGCAGCCGCGGCTGCGAACACCAGGAGGTTGCGGTTCAGCCGGGGCCCGCCGTGGCGCTGGTCCAAGATGCTCTGGGCCAGAGCCGCCGCTGACGAGTTCGTATCGTTCAGCGAGTGCGTCGCCTCGGGGGTGAGGACCACGAGGCGAACCCCGTTATCGTCGTCGGGCACATCGCCCGGCCCTTCGGCGAACACCTGGACGGCGGCGAAGTCGCCCCGGTCCCGCTGGCCGGCGAGCCGGGCCCTGACCGCATCGTCGGCGTGGTCATCGGTGTAGTTCGACGCCGCCCGGTCAGCGGCCATCCGGGTGACGTTGGGCTGGAGCGAGTACCAGTACTGAGCGCCGTCCACATAGAGGTGTGTCGCCTCCCCCGAGAGCCGGCGCAGAGCGTCGGCGAACTGCCCAACCGGCTCGCCGGGCTGCGCGCAGCCCAGCACCACCGATTTCAGATCTACGCCCCGCTTGCCGTCGGGACGGGGCGCCGAGCCCATGTACACGGTTCGAGCCGCCCGCCTCGTGGCCGAGAGCCGCCCGAAGTGGCGGCTCTCGCCATCGATGCGAAGGGGCAGGGCGTTCGGCCCGTCCACATCCGATTTGATAACCGGGTCCCAGGCTTCTTCCAGGTACTTCTTCATCTCGCTGACCAGCGCGCCCGAGTCCATCGGGAGGTTGCCCGGCATGATCAGCAGCGACTGGTCGCCGCGCTGCCAGAGCTGGGAGATGGCCAGCGCCATGAGCCTCAGCACACCGCGGGTGCGCTGGAACTTGTCGAGAGCCGACCAGTCGTCGAACAGCCGGTCGAACAGCTCGGGGTGGATCGGGTACGACAGCTCCATCCGCTTGCGGTAGTCGCCGTCGCCTATGCCCGAGGGGAACTCCTTGGCCTGGTTGCGATACAGGTCGCTGAAGGCTCGGATCACTCCGTCGCGCACTTTGGCCCTGTCGGCCGGCACCGGGTCGAACAGCCGTCGTCGAACGATCTCGAACGACTCGTCGGGCGATGCCGGCTGCCACTGGGCGGCCTTTCGGGTGACCACGTTCTTCAGCTTCTCCAGCGCCGTGCGGCCCCGGCCGCCGCCCACCTCGATGTCGGAGGCGGGAATCGACACCAGCACCACTGTGTCGGGGACGGCAGCGGCGGCCTCGGTGAGCGCCTGGGCGAAGGTGAACTGGGTGTCGAAGTCGCCGCCCGCGAGGCGGGGCCCGTCGCCGCCGTCGCGCAGCTGGCGGGCATAGGCCACCCACTCGTCGATCAGCACCACCGCCGGCCCGCACTGCTGGAACAGGGTTCGCAGCGCGGCACCGGGGTTGGTCCCCGCCTCATCGTCGGCCCGAACCAGCTCATAGGCGTCTCGGCCGCCGAGCTGGTAGGCCATCCGGCCCCACAGCGTGTGCAGCGCAACGCCGTCTTCAGCCTGCTCGGGCGCCGCAGCCGAGAGCATCTGGCCGACCAGCACCGCTCGTGACACCCTGTCGGGCAGCAGCAGCCCGGATCCTGATACTCGGGCTCGGCGTTGCCCTGGAGCACCTCGAACAAGTCGGCGGCGAACTCGGCTTGCTCGAAGTTGCCCTCGGCCACATCGGCATGGGGCGCGATGATTTCCCGCCACGGGGTCAATCCCGCGGTGGGGTGGCCCTCGGTGGGCTTGGCCGCCGTCTTGCGACGCTCGGCACGCGACTCCTCTTCCACCATCTGGCGCATGAGATCGCGGCGCAGGTTGCGGATCTGCCGGCGCTCGTCGAGGTTGCCGAAGGCCTCCAGCAGCCGCTCCATCGAGTCGAGCGCCCGCACCGTGTCGTCGGTGGACAGCGACTGCTGGTGAGCCCAGCTGTTGCGGGCATCGGCCACTTCGAACACCAGCGCCCGAATCGCCGGACCGAAGCCGTGGCCGAACACTTCCTGCCAGGTGGCCTTCATGCCCTTGAACAAGAACGCGGCATCCCCCACAGAGGGGTTGCTCTCGGGGGTGTGCAGCCGCCCGTTGACCGTCTCAAGCCACCCGTTGCCGTAGAACCCCCGCCAGGTGTCCTCGCACTTGGGCCGCAACCCATCGCGCAACAGGCCCAGCGCCCGAGATATGCGCTCGGTGTTGGCCATCACCATGACTACTGCGCTCCCAGGCAGGCTCGTGGCGTCATTTGGTAAAACCTATTGGCTTGCGGTGACAGATTGTGATTCGGCATGTGTCTCGATCCACGTCTAGATGCTTGAAGGCCGTTCAATGGCGCAGGGTTCGGGCAGTAGCAGAGTTCAGCTTCCGCGTCTTCTTCGGTCTCACCGGTCGCAGGAGTGGTTGAATTCAGTTTCTGAGTATGGGGTTGAGGTGTTTGGGCTGCCATGCGGTGGT
The DNA here is from genome assembly GCA_028278955.1 of Candidatus Poriferisocius aerobius. GTDB lineage: Bacteria > Actinomycetota > Acidimicrobiia > Acidimicrobiales > Bin134 > Poriferisocius > Poriferisocius aerobius. The sequence continues at coordinate 619 of JAPYOC010000054.1, read as the reverse complement.
TCCGGTGTCGGGAAATGGGTCGGGTGGGGGAACGACGCTGTGTTGGCCGGTGCGGGGGTCGGTTTCTATCTGATGCTGGTGTTCGTGGATGTCGTGGTGGCAGTCGTTGCACACGGTGACGAGGTTGGGGTAGTCGGTTTTGCCGCCGTTTTTCCAGTGGCAGATGTGGTGGGAGAAGCTGCGGTTGGCGTCGGCGCCGCAGCCTACGCAGGCTTTGTCGCGCACCATCAATGCGATTCTTTGGGCGTCGGAGGCGCAGCGGCGGCGCCGGCCGAGCCACAGGTCTTGGGTTCTGGCGTTGAACACCGCAGGGAAGATGTCGGCTTCGCAGGCCAGCTTCACCAGTTCTTCGGCGGGAAGCGGCGTGCCATCTGAGATGCGAGCGTCGACGAGTTGTTGGTGGGCGGCGTCGTAGTCGGCTACTAATACCAGCGCCACGCCGGCGGCTTTGCCCTTCTCAGGATGCAAGATCAGCTCGGCCAGCGCGTCGGCTGAGCGCTGGGCCGGGGTCCGCCGGCGATTCGGGTCTTCTTGGCGCCACAGCTCGCGCTCTTTGGCCGCCAGCGCCCCGGCCACATGGGCACCGGTAACGGGATCGAACTCGGTGTTCAGCACGAAC
>JAPYOC010000053.1 GCA_028278955.1 Candidatus Poriferisocius aerobius | reverse complement strand
GAGAACCTCCAGCGCAAGTACCCCATGGGGCCAAGCCACCAGGTTCAGCGCGAAACGCGGGGTGCCGCCCATGGCATAGACGTCGGAAGCGGCGTTGGCGGCTGCGATGCGGCCCCACGTATGGGGGTCGTCCACCACCGGGGCAAAGAAGTCGGCGGTAGAGATCAGGGCCCGGCCCTGACCGAGGCGCCACACCGCGGCATCGTCCCCGGTCTCGGTGCCCACGATCAGGTTTTTGTGGGTTTGCGGTGGCAGGGAGCGCATGACCTGCGCCAACTCGGCTGGCCCGAGCTTGCCCGCTCAACCGGCGCCGCTGCTATAGGCCGTGAGCCTGCATGGTGGCTGGTTCACAGTTCTGACGCTACCGCCCCAGTGTTCGCTCGAAGTGCATTGGCTAGCTTTGCTCCCATGGAATTGCACCCCCAGACCGTTGCCGCTCGACGGGCTCCTGCGGGTTGGTATGCCGGGCAGGGCCAACGCGGGTACCGGTACTGGGATGGGGATGCCTGGGTTGAATCGCCGGGCGGCGCGCTGGGGATGTCGGCTTTGCTGCCCGGCAGCCGCTCTTCTTCCCGGTGCCAGAGGACAGGGCTGGCTTGTATGGGCGCCGCGGTGGCTCTGCTGGTGGCCGCGCTGCTTGTCCCCTGGGCTGAGGCAGGATCGGATGAGAAGGGAGTGGTGGATGGCGGTATCCCGTGGCTGGTGGGTCTGGGAGGCGTTGCTGACGGCTGGTTGCTGGTTGTGGCCGCAGCCGTGGCGCTATGGGCGCTGTTGATAGCCGCGGTGGCTGGCCGCAGTCAGCCGATATGGTTGGCGGCGGTGGCGGTTGGCTTGCTGGCGATGGCATTCTGTGTCGCTGAAGGCCTGGCCATGGATGATGAGCTCGCAGCCGTTGGGGCCAAGGTCGGCCCCGGTGTGTGGTTGGCCTATTGCGGGGGTGCCGCGTCGGCTCTGGCCGGTGCCCTGCTTCGCTCAACCCGGTAATTTGGGCGGCCTGTCGCTGAATTCCGCTGCCGCAGCCACCCCCGCCGCAGCGCAGCCTTGCGGTCTAGGCGCCGCCTCCGCCGTTCTCGTCGCCGGGCGCGGCTTTGGCTCGGATCAGCGGCAGCTCCACCACCATCTCGGTGAACTCGCCGGGCTCGGTGTCCACGGTGATGGTGCCGCCGTGCTCGCGGATGATGTCGTTGGACAGCGCCAATCCCAGCCCGGTGCCCTCGTTGGTGGGCTTGGTGGTGAAGAACGGGTCGAACATCTTCGCGGCCACGTCAGGGGGAATCCCGTTGCCGTTGTCGCGCACGCTGAGAATGGCATGGTCATCGGTGCGCTGACTTTTCAAGACGATGGTGGGGGTGTAGTCGCCCGCGGTGCCCGCTTCGATCAGCTCTTTCTGCTTCTTGTTGGTGGCGTAGCCGGCGTTGGCCACAAAGTTCAAGAAAACCCTTCCGAGGTCCTGGGGCACAACCTCCACCTGGCCCATGTCCGGGTCGAACTCCTCCTCCAACAAGACTTGGAACTCGGGATCCTGGGCCCGGGCGCTGTGGTAGGCCAGCAGCGAGTGCTCGTGGATGAGGTCGTTGAGGTCGGTCATCTGGGTATCGCCCCCGCCGCGGCCCATCATCAGCATGTCTTGCACGATTCGGTTGGCCCGCTTGCCGTGGGATTGGATGCGTTCGAGGTTGTCGATGAGATCTTGGTTTATCTCGGCTACGAGGGCTTGCTGATCATCGGAGAGATCGGCTTCGATCTCCTCGTAGACTTCGGCCAGCTCCTCCAGCAGTTCCGCCGACGCGGCCGAGAAGTTGTTGATGAAGTTGAGCGGATTGCGGATTTCGTGGGCCACGCCCGCGGTGACTTCGCCCAGCGCGGCCAGCTTCTCCCGGGCGACGATCTGATCTTGGGCTTGACCCAGCTCGGCCAAGACGCCTTGTAGCTCGTTGTTGCGCTGGCCCAACTCCTGGGCCAGCTCCTCCACCAGGTTAAGTCGCTGGACTTCCAAAGCGTGGCGGCGAAACACCTCCAAAGCTGATGCCATCTCGGCGATCTCGTCGCGTCCGCTGACCTCCACCTCTTCTTCCAGGTCGCCCCGGGCCAGGGCCCGCATGCGACCCGACAGTCCGGCGATGCGGCGCAACAGAACGCGGCCGATCAACAGCCAGCTGATCAGCCCGGCGCCGATGATGCCGATGGCGCTGATGACCGCCAATATGACGCGGGCGTTGTCGATCGTTTGGGCTGAGTTCCGCGCCGCCTGGTCGGCCTCTGCTTGGGCATTCTGCACGATGGCGTTGACCTCGCTGAGCAGACCAGCGGCGAGCGATTGATTCTCGGCCAGCAGCCGGTCTTGCCGCTCGATAATGTCCAAGCGGTCGATTGCGACCTGAAATACACCCTGATTGCCGCTGCCCCGAGCCAGCAGCGACATGACTACCGACTCCAGCCCTGGGAGCATTCTCGATTCGGCGATGGTCGACAAGCTGATCTGGATGCGATCCTCGGTGGACTCGAAGTTCTCTCGCAATGGCTCAACAAAACCGGCTTCAGATGCGATCAGGGCGCTGCCCATGAGTTCGGAGGTCTGGGCGATGTCGGCCTGGAGGGTGTTGAGATGCCGGTAGAGGAGCAGTTCGCCCGCTGATGTGCGGGTGGCGGCATCGGTCGGCTCGGTGGCGAAGTTTCGGTAGCCGGTGATCTGGAAGAACAGCTGGTTGTCGAGCGCTGGCAGGACGATGCTGTTGGTCTGATTGGACAGGGCTGAGATCTCGTTCTTGAGCAGCTCAATCCTGTGGTTAAGGTTGTAGAGGCGGGGCATGTCAGCGGTGACGGTGATGATGTTGTTCTCTAGTTCCTCAGCGGCTGCGGAGATTCCCTGGATCTGGATGTTGTCTGGATCGGCGGCGGCGAGCGGCTGGAAAAGCTCTTTGAACTGCTGCTGGACAGCGGTCACCTCGGCCGAGATGGTTGTGAACTGGCCGGAGGGCGCGGTGGTGATGCGGGGAGCGGCCGCAGCAATGGCATAGCTCAGCTCAGCCAGGCTGAACGCGTTGACCAGCTCGGGCACTCTCTCCTCGGTCACTTGGCTCTGGTTCTCGTTCACGCTGGAGAAGGAGAGCCAGCTCACGACGCTGGCCACAATGGTGAGCGCCACCGCGGCGAAAAAGCCAGCGTAGATCCGGGTGGATATCCGGCGGTGGACCGCGGGCCGCTGAGCCCCGACTGTGGGCGCTGAGCCGCCTGACGGCGGATTCGTCGCCGTCACGGGCTGGGGTCTCCCATGGAGGCCGCTGGTCGGTAGTCCCCGTTGGAATCGATCACGGTCAAGAAGACGGCATCAGAACCCTGGTTGTCCACAGAGCGGTCGGCTTCGTCTCCGAAATCCAAGGCGAATCCGTCGATATCGAACTGGCCCGCGCCCAAGGTGCTTTCCAAGAAGCAATCGCGGTTTAGCTCGGCACCGCAGGCCTCCAACCCGGCGATGGCCAAACGGCCGGCGATGTAGCCCTCCAAGGACACGAATCCCGGTTTGGCCGTTGGGTCGAGCGCGGCCAAAGCGGCGGTGTAGGAGGCCACGACAGGAATCGACAGGTCGGTGGGAAAGGGGATCACCTGGGTGACGTAGACGCCCTCTCCGCCTGCTCTGAGCGCGTTGGCCAACGCGTTGCTGCCCACAAACGAGACCGTCATGAAGATCGGGTCGAAGCCGATGTGTCGGGCCCAGGCGACGAGGGCCGAAACCGGCTGGTAAGCCCCTATCAGGATAACCGCCTCGGGGTCGCCTCGCCTCAGGTCGAGCAGTCCCGACTTCACCGCAGTGGTGTTGCGGGGGTACACGCCGGTGCCCACCAACTCCATCCCCCGACGTTCGAGCGCGGCCAGCGTTCCGTTGTATCCAGCCCGTCCGAAGGAGTCGTCTTGGAACAAGATCGCGATCCGGCTGACGCCCAAGTCGGCGGTAAGCCGCTCGACCATTTCCTCGGTCTCCTGGGCGTAGGAGGCCCGGAGGTTGATGATGTTGTCCCGGTCGTCGTCGCGAAGGAATCCCGCCCCGGTGAACGGCGCTACGTAGGGGATTCCCGCTTCGGCCGCCAGCGGGGTCGCTGAACGCGACGTCGGGGTGCCCACCGCCCCGATGAGGGAGAACACCCGGTCCTCGTTGATCAGGGCCTGGGTGTTGGCAATGGCTGCTTCGGGCTCATAGCCATCATCTCGGGTGACGAGTTCCAACCGGCGCCCGTGTACCCCGCCGTTCCGGTTGGCCTCCTCGAACGCAGCGGCGATTCCCAGGTTCATGTTGATGCCCAGCTCTTGGGCGGGACCGCTGAAGGCCGCCGACTGCCCGAAAACCACCCGGTCGGCGAACACCCCGGGCACTCCGAGGCTCTCGGGTTCGTCTGGAGTCGGTACCGCGGTGGCGACGGCGGTCGGCTCAAGGGGTGGGGGGTCGGCAGAGTCGGACCCACACCCCGACAGCGCGGTGGCCCATGCCGCAGCTGCTAGACCAGCGAACCGCACGCCACGCAGGATTCCCAGTTTCAGGCTCCTCACGACTCAGGGCGTACAACGAGCTTGAGGTGATTGCGGTTGTCTTCCCGGCGGTATTCTATCTCTTCGCCCATGGTCCGCACCAGATAGACCCCCAAACCCCCGATCGGGCGCTCGCTCAGGGGAAGAGTGAGATCGGGCTCAGGGGCATCGGTCAGCGGGTTGAAGGGCGATCCGTCATCGGTGACGTGGATGGTGAGAGCATGGCTCTCAGACTCCAGGTCGAGGTTGATCTCGGTGAGACCGCTCGTGTCACCGTGGGTCAAGGTGTTGAGCATCAGCTCTTCCAGAATCAAGTTGGCCCGCATGGTCAGCGTTACCGGCCAATCATCGGCCTCGGCCATCTCGTTCAGCACGTTTTCGATCAGCGGCAGGACATCGGAGGTTTGGCTGTGCTGTGTCGAGTGAGGCAGATGCAGCAACCGTCGCACTTCAGCAGCCTCTGGTGATGAGCTGAGAGCGAGCCGATGCCGACATCAAGGCCGCCTGAGGGTGAGGCAGGTGATGTCGTCGGATTGCAGGGCATCGCCCGCGAACGTCCGCACGCATTCGAACACCGCCTCGCTGGCAGCGGTGGCGCTTGAGGGCGGGTTGCCGTCGAACACCGCCGTCAACCGGTCCATACCGAACAGCTCGTTGTCGGCGTTCATGGCCTCGGTCACACCGTCGGTGAACAGCACCACGGTATCACCCGGTTCCAGAGTGACCGAATGCTGCTCATAGGCGACCTCGGGGGCGATGCCCAACGCGATGCCCTTTGTGAGGGGCAGCTCGGTCACCTGGCCGCTGGCGCTGACCAGCAGCGGGGGGTCGTGGCCAGCGATGGAGTAGGTGAGCAGCCCGCTGTCCGGGTTGAACAGGGCGTATATCGCGGTGACGAACATGAAGGTGGGGTTGTCCTGCTGGAGCTGCTTGTTGACCTCGTACAGCACCATCTCCGGCTCGCGCACGCCGATTGCCGCTCCCTTGAGAGCGGTACGGCTCGACATCATGAACATGGATGCGGGAATGCCCTTGTCGGACACGTCGGCCACAACGAAGCCGAGTTGGTTTTCCAGCACGAAGTAGTCGTAGAAGTCGCCGCCCACATTGCGGGCCGGCTCCATGTTGGCCGAGACCTCGCACCCGTGGGTGACCGGGGGGATGCTGGGCAGGATGGACTGCTGGAGCTGGCTGGCGATGCTCAACTCGTTTTGGAGGGCCACGAGCTGGTCGCGCGAGGACAGCGCCTCCCGCCACTCGGCTAGATGCGCCAACGTGCGAGTGATAGTGATCTTCAGGTCGTCGAAGTCGATGGGCTTGGTGACGAAGTCGAACGCCCCCCGGTTCATCGCGGTGCGAATGTTGTCCATGTCGCCGTAGGCGGAGACGATCACCGCCCGCAGGTTGGGGTCTACGCCCGGAAGCTGTTGGAGCAGGGTAAGACCGTCCATCTTGGGCATGTTGATGTCTGACAGGACCATGTCGATGGTCGGATCGGCGTTGAGCTTTTCGAGCGCTTCCACTCCGTCTCGGGCGAAGACGAACCCGTACTCTTTGGCACGTATTTGCCGCCGCATCCGCTGGAGAATGAGAGGCTCAAGATCCGGCTCGTCGTCAACCACCAGGATCTTGTAGGCGTCGGTCAAGGGCCTACCCCTGCTTGGCGTCTTCTACCGACGGGAAAACGTCAATGATCTGGTCGAAGCCGCTGATGCGGAACACATCGCCTACCGCTTCGGTCATTGAGCAAACGCTGAGCGACTTTTCCTGTTTGTCGAGGTTCTGGGCTGCCATCAGCAGCACACGCAGACCGGCGCTGCTGATGTACTCAAGGCTGCTGAGGTTCAAGATGATTCGCTGGTCGCCGGGGTCGAACGTCCCTTGCAGGGAGTCCAGAAAATCCGACGCGTTGGACCCGTCTACCCGGCCTGAAGCATTAACCACCAAGGTGTCTCCAGAGCGCTCATGGCTGAATTTCATAGTTGGGCTTCTTTCGTAGGGAACAACTCCATGCCATCTTGTCAGCCCGAACCATACACATTCCAATAGAAGCAGCGGTGGAACAGACGCGGCGGGTGCCCGGCGGCCAGCGTGCCGGCTTCTTGGCGCAGTCTGACGGCGAAGGCCTAGGTGTGCGCGTCGGCCGTCTCTTCGCCCATCCTCAGGTCGCCGCGCACGCTACCGCGGCTGGCATCCGGCACAGAAGGTGAGAGTGCGGGCGTCGTAGCGGCGGTGTTGCAGCGGCCGAGCGCAGCGCAAGCATGGCTGGCCCGAGCGGCCGTAGCAGGCCAGGGCGTGTTGATGGCGTCCCCTCTCGCCCTTGGCGTTGCGGTAGTCCCGCAGGGTGGTGCCGCCGTTGGCCAACCCGGCCTCGAGCGCCTGCACGACAGCGGCGTGGAGCTTCTCGGCGGCCGGTCGGCTGATTTGGCGCGCCGCCGGGTGGATGCCGGCCGCCCACAGCGCCTCGGTCCCGTAAATGTTGCCGACGCCGGCCACCGGCTTCTGGCTGAGGAGTTGGGTGGCAATCCGGCGGCGGCTTTTGCGGAGGGCGAGGTGGAAGCCCTCCGGGGTGAAGTCGGGGCTGAGCGCGTCGGGGCCTTGGCCGGCCAGTGTGGGTACGGCGCTGTAGTGGCCGGAGGGCACACAGTGGATTCGCCCGAATCGGCGGACGTCCCGATAGGCGAGAAACTCGTTGTCGTCAAGTTGCCACCAGGCCCGGACGTAGGGATCTCGGGGCAATGCGGGGGTGATGGCCAGGCTGCCGGTCATGCCCAAATGGACGATGAGCTCCCGGCCGTCGTCGAGCAGGGCGATGAGGTACTTGCCCCGGCGGTCGACTGCTCGGACCCTGGCGCCGACGGCATCTTGGGCGGGGGTGAACTTCTCGGATTCGTGGGTGCGAGCGGCTCGGATGCGGCGGCCTTCGAGCCGGGGTGACAGCTGACGGCGGATTGTCTCAACTTCGGGGAGCTCGGGCACGGGCTACCGGGACCGCAGGGCGCGGCGGGCGGCTTCTAGGTCGGCGGGATTGGTGACGCCGATCCACTTCTCCTCGGTGGTGGCAACTCCAACGCCCAGGGTGTCGCTCTGCATGTGCGTGGCGACGGCGTGGGGGAGGAGGTATTCGGCGGTCGGGCTTTGGTGGTGCTCTTCGAGGAAGCCGGTGAAGCCCGCTCGGAGGGCATCGAAGAACGGGGGGGAGAAGGCCCAGAGGTTCATGGAGACGAGGGTGTCCTCGGGGAGCTGGTTGTCTGCTCGGGAGATGCCCTCTTGCTCGACGATGCCGATGAGCCGGCCCCCGTCAACCTCGCACACCCCCCGGGTCACGACGCCCTCGGCGGGCAGGGTGTGGCCGAGGCGGTAGGCACACAGCCAGGCCTCGTCGTCGGCCATGTTCTGCATGGCGCCAGCGAGGGTGGAGTAGGCGCTGGCGCCGTAGTAGTCGTCGGCGTTGCACACTGCGAACGGGCCGGTCACGGCCTCAGAGGCCGAGAGCACGGCGTGGGCCGTCCCCCATGGCTTGGGTCGGGGCGGGCCGTAGGTGTCTTGGCGCACATAGGTCACCTCGAGATCGTGGGGCAGGCCGCCGCGGGCCGCGAAGTGCCGTCGGACATCGGCCTCGATATCGCTCCGCACGATGAGCACCACTCGGCCGGCACCGGCGGCTCGGGCGTCGGCGATGGCGAAGTCCAAGAACGCCTCCCCGTTGGGCCCCACCTGGGCAAGCTGTTTGGTGCCGCCGAATCGAGACCCCAGCCCTGCGGCCATGACTACCAATGTGAACATCGCTATTTCCTACTCGATTCCGGGTCGCTGGCCAGCCTTCGGCGGACCTCTTGTTGGGCTCGGGCCAAGGAATCCCCGGTGATTGCGACTTCCTCGGCTGGCTGTCCGGCTCGGGCGAAGACCAGCACGCAGCGGTCTACCTCTTCACCCGCCGCTTGTTCAACGGCGAGCGAGTAGGCAGCCACCTGGAGCGTGTAGCGCTCGATCTTGTCCTGCAATACGTCGTCGTCGTGGGTGTCATCGGTCTTGTAGTCCACCACCACGAGGCCGTCTGGACCGCGGTAGAGCAGGTCGATGTAGCCCTCCACCACGGTGCCTTCTACCGGCGCGGCCACGAACAATTCCTTCCAGTGGTCGTCGACGGCCGCCTCTCGCACGGTTGTCGAACCCAGAGCCGATCGGGCCAAGGCGCCGACGGTTGTCACCGCCGGCGAGACCCCTTCGGCCTCGGCTTGAGCCGCAGCCACCCGGCGCAGGGCATCGAGGTCGGCATCGAGGTCCACAACCTGCAAGACGCCGTGGACGGCCTGGCCGACCTGGGTGCCGCCCCGGCCTTTGCGCAACGGCGACCGATTGTCGTCACCGTCGGTGGGTCCGTCTTTGGCCAGGCCGGGAAAAGTCTCAGCGTCACCGGCAGCATCCGACTGGCGGGCAATGTAGGAGGCCCCAACGGTCCGCGGCCGGGAGGCTGACGACAAGGCCTCGTCGCGTTCGGCCTGCCAGTCGGGAACTGACCACAGGGGGCGAGGCGGGAAGGATTCTTCGGGCAGTCGGATGTGCTCCCACTCTGGTTCGGGCCACTCTGATGCAGGCAGTTCAACGGCGTGCTGAACCACCATTTCCGCTAGCGACGGCGTGGCGGTGCTGTTCTCGCCCCGCTCCTTTCTATGAGTCGATACCACCAAGTGGTCCATCGCCCGGGTGAGGGCCACATAGAGCAGGCGCACCCGCTCGGCGTACTCCATCTCCTCTTCATGTTCTTGGTGCTCGGCGAACGACTTGGTGCACAGGAATCTGTTGAAGCCCACGCTGAAGTCGCCGTCGGCGGTCCATATCACTTTGGCTGTATACGGGCGACTCTGGACGTAGCAGCCCGACAAGATGACGATGGGGAACTCCCGGCCCTTGGCGGCGTGAACAGTGGTTATGCGCACCGCGTCGTCGTCAGTCTCCGACAAGATGACATCAGACTCTCTGGTTCGCTCGCCGATCTTGCGGTCGACCCAGGCGATGAACTCCCGGGTGCCCTGCCCACCTCGTTCTTCGAATTGGCGGGCTTGGTCGATAACCAGGTTGAGGCTGCGCCATACATCCCGTGCCCGCCGCCAGCCATAGCAGCTTGATTCCAGAAGCCTTCGCTCTCGCACGATGCGTTCAACCAACTGGCCGGGGTTGAGCCAATGCTTCTCGGCGTGCAGTTCAGCCAGCCACTCCATGGCCTCGCCCACTGGATGGCTGCCGGGAAGATCCTTCGGCCTAGCAGCCGTGTAGTCCCAACTGCCGCGATAGTCCACTTTAAAAGTGAACAGGTCGTCGTCACCGCAGCCGAATGCCGGGGAGCGCAGGGCGTTGACCAGAGCTACTTCGTCGGTGGGATCAGCGAGGGCGCGGACCGTGGCCATCACCTCGCGAATGGCTTGGCTGGCCCAAATCAGCGATCCGGCTTCGATCCGGTAGGGAATGGAGTGCTCTTCAAAGGCTTGTTCGAGTTGGGGCAGTGAGGTGCGGGTGGGCAACAAGACGCAGATGTCCTCTAGTCGGGCCTTGCGCCAGCAGTCCTGGTCGTTCTCGTCTGTTCCGTCGGCTACCGACCATCCTCGCCCAACGGCGATCAACACGGCCCGGGCGACATCTTTCGCCTCGGTCATCCGCAACTCGCCGGTCCGGGTCCGCTTGGGGTGCTCGTGATCGAGAACGGCCACCGGCGGTCCCACAGGCGGCGACCCCCGCACAGCGTCGAGCGCCTGATAATCGGGTTGAACGTGTCTTTTCTCTCCATCGGGTGGGACGAGAAAGCCGTCGAACAAGTCGTTGATCCAGGAGAGGATGGGCTCGACCGACCGGAAGTTGCGGGTAAGCGATTTACGGGTGATGGTCGGGCTCTGTCCTGCTTGGGTGTACAAAGCAATGTCAGCCCTCCGGAACCGGTATATGGACTGTTTCGGATCTCCCACGTAGAAAAGCCGTCCGGGTTCGTCGTTCAATTCGAACCAATCCCGTGTGTCGCTTGGAGGTGTGGCTATCAGCTTGGCCAATTCGATTTGGATGGGGTCGGTATCTTGAAATTCGTCTAGCAGCATCCGTGGATATCTCTCGGCCAGTGCTTCTCGGACCTCGGCACCGTGCTCAGGATCTCGCAGAAGGTTCCTGGTCAATACCAGCAGGTCGTGGAACTCCAGAACACCATGGCGACGGCGCTCTTCAGCCGCTTGAACGGTGAACGCGCCTAGGACGAGGGTCAAACGCCGGATCACGATGTCAGCCACATACGCTCTCAGCTCGTCTATCGCTCTTCCCAGCTCCCGAAGCTGGGCCGCCACATAATCCAAGGACGACTGAGAATAGGCGTCGCTGGGCCAGTTATCCTTTCTGCCTGCTCGGGTAAAGCTCAACTCCGGAGCGAAGAGAAGACGGAGCACCTGACCTTGCTCACCGGCTGCTTGATGCAACAGCTTTGCCTGCTGTTCGATGACGCTGAGCTTGGCCAGCATTCGATCGTCGGGGTCTTTGCATTGCTTCGAGAGATCAGCCACCCTGTCGAACCAAGCGGGGAATATGCTGATGTCGGGAAGTTCAAATGGGTCCGTGGTCGGCAAATCGCTGCCGATGCAATCGGCAACCAGATCCCAGTTCTGGCCGAGTTGCTGAGCCAACTCCCGCAGGTGCCTCATGTTCAGGCCCAATATCCGAGCTAGAACTAGGGCATGTTCTTGGTCGGGTTCGTGGAGCAGACGACTTCTAAACTCGTCCCACCGATCTTCAAAAGCCTGATCTGGGCTCACTTCTAGCCGAGGGGGCAAACCGGCCTCGATGGCGTGCTGAGAGAGGATGCGAAGAGCGAACCCGTGAAGCGTGGTAATGGCCGCGCCGTCTAGTTCGTCGAGGGCTTTGGCGTTGACCCCTGAGTCGGACAGTTTGCGGCGAAGACGATTCTTCAGCTCGTCGGCGGCCTTCTCGGTAAAGGTGATAGCCGCAATGTTCTCCATGGCCACCCCGTCGTCGAGCAGGGCTAGCACCCGCTCCACGAGCGCGGTGGTCTTGCCCGACCCAGCGCCAGCCTCTACAAACAGGGTTGAGGCCAGATCAGTGGTGATGGCATCGCGATCGGCTTGGTCGTTGCGAGCGGACACCAATGTCAACCGGCCCCTGGCTCGGATTCGGGAGGCGGTTCTGCGAGAAAGCGGTATTCGGCCAGTGCAGCCTGGTCTCGCATGTCCTCCCATTCTCGGCGCCGACTATGGGTGCCCAACCGGTCGGCGTTGCAGTAGTCGCAGTGCTGGCTGAACGGTCCTTCAGTGCGGTCGGGCTGGGGCCGGTCGCAGAACACCCCGGCATCGATTCCGCTGGATATCGTACCGATCACCTCGCAGAAGCGATCGATCACCTCGTCGTGCAGGAGATAGCCGCGGGTCTTGAATCTCTCTTTGCTGGTCACGAACCAATACTGGGTTCTCGTCGGGCCGTCAGGCTCGTTGATGAGGGCTCGGGCAGCCAGCCCGTACACCGGGAGCTGGAGTCGGGTGCCGCGCATGACGGGGTCCCAGTCCTGGCTGTGTTGGTCCAAGCCCTTGTAGCTGTCGGCTCTGCCGGTTTTGTAGTCGGTGACCAGAAGCTGGTTGCTGCTGCCTCGGTCCACGCGGTCGGCTCGACCCCGGAACCGAACGGTCCGGCCTTGGGGCAATGCCACCGCGACCTCTCCCAGGTCGTCCTCGGGCATACCGAAGGACATTTCACTGGCGAAGGCTGTAACGGCGAAGTAGCGGCGCTGATCATCGTCTTCTGCCAAGAAGCGGTCGAGGTCGGCGAGTATCTGGCTTCGGTCGTGCTGCCAATACACTGGCGTTCCGGTCAGTCCTTGGGCCTCTGCTTGATTGCACAGCTCAATTGTGATTTCTTGGAGCCGATTGCGCTGCTGCTTGCTCCATGGCTGTTCAGCAGGCGGCACGGTGTCTTTGGCCAGCTGCTCGGCCAAGAAGATATCGAGGGCTCTGTGAACCAGCGAGCCTTTCTCCGAGGCAGAGATCTCTAACAGGTCTTCGGGCTGTTCAAACGACTGCACCCGCAAAACGTGCTGGAACAGGTAGCGCATCGGGCAGTCGGCCCATGTTTCCAGGCTGGTGGGCGATACCACCCCGTCTAGGAGAGTTGAAGTGTCGAGCTCAGCCAAATTGCCGTCGAAGCGGGTGAACTGTTTGGAGGCCCGTGCTGCTAAAAGCTCGGCCCCACGGGCTAAGACTGAATCGTCTTTGAGGATCGGGTTGTCCAATCGATGATGTCCGACTAGAGCCCGCAGTCGTAGTTCCTGGGCGGTGGCCGGGACCTCGGCGCCGAGCACCCGCCCAGAGAACGAGGGGACATGCTCAAACCAGCTCGAAGTCTCACCGCCAACCCAGCTCTGTAGATCGGCGCTGTTCACGGGGTGCCCGGCCAAGGCGCTTGCGGTGTCCAGAAGCCAGCGGGACGGGTGCTGCTCGGAGGCCCGCTGCGCGTCTCCCCGGGCATAGACCAATGTGCTGTGCTGGGTGGAGGCCAATGTCGCCAAGAGTTGGCGGTGCTGCTCGGACACCTGGTCGGCGAGCAGGGCTAGATCGTCGGCGACCGCTTTGCGCTCCCGGTCGGGCAGTAATGGATCTTCGGAGGGGCTATGAGGAAAAGTTCCCTCGGCCATGCCGATGAAGATGGCTCGGTCTAGCTCCATTCCCAGCGTGGCACCCACTTTCTCAGTGAGCACCCCGTGGCCGACCCGTTCAACCCGCCCAGCCGGCGCGCCCAGCTCCGAGCTCAAGGTGTGCCGGAACGTAGCCGACCATGGGAACCGCTCGATCTCGCCTAAACCGGCCAGCCGGTCGAGGATCCGCTCGATCTTGCCCGCCGCTTCCTGCTCAGACTCGGGCCAGCGTTCCCGAGCCTTCTCGTCGCCGATATAGGTGTGTATCAACCCCCTGATCCATTTGCACCAGCTCTTCCATGTAACCAGCTCTGGTTCTGAAGACAGGTCGTGGACGAGCTGGGCCATGAACTGGGCCAGCGACTCCGCACGGTCGGCTTCCCGTCGGTGCCGATCTGCGCGTGCTTCCACACCGTCGGGATCGCTGAACTCTTGTTGGGCAGCTTTTCGCTGCTGTTCGGCGTACCGGTTGAGCCGCGTCTCCCACTGCTTGACCCCCCGGGCCACCCCGGCCCGGCGCGATACCCGCTCCCATGCCATTACGAGGTCGGCCCCTAGCACGGGCCGCTCGCTGCTCGGCGCTTCATAACGCAAAACGGTGGCCGATATCGCTGACAGAAGGGCGAACACCTCGTCTCGGCGAAAGTCGCAGCCTTCGAGGTTCAAGATGGCTATGAGGCCTCGGCCGGCCAACGAGTCGCCTAGAGTGCGTCCACTGGGGCCGTTGTAGGGGATGCCCGCGGCATCGAGCTGGTCGTGAAGCTGGCGGAGCACAGCCTCGCCGCCGCCGCACAGCACAGCGACCCGGCTCAAAGATATGCCTCCTCGAGCCGCGTCAGTCACTTCCCGAACTGCCACTCGGACTTCCTCGTCGACGCTGGCGGTGGTGATGATCCGCTGGCCGTGGGACGGGCTTGTCTCTAGCCTGGGGCCGAGGGCTGCGCCCATGCGGCTGACCGATTCCACCACCGCGGCATCAGCCTTCTGATTTCCCGTCAGCCCGACGATGACCGTCACCGGCTTGGCCTGGGCCAAGGCGGTGACCATCCGGCCTGGCGATCGGGTTACCCGCTGGGGCAGGTGGATGATCACCGGGCCGAACCCTTGGAGCACGTCACCGAGCGAACCTGATCTCAATGCGTTGATGGCCTGTTCTGTGAGATCGTGCTCGTCGTACCACTGCGGCTTCAGCGCCTCTTTGACTTCACGGTAAATCCGGACTACATCGGCGGCCCGGCGGCTCTGTGATGCCAGTGTGTCGAGCTGTTCTTCGGACAACTCTCGCAAATGTCGGTAGGACTGCACGAGGGCCTGCTCAGTGGCGGGATGGTGCGCCGAGGCCTGGAACAGGCCGGGGTCTGCGTTCAACACGCTCCGCACAGTTGCGCTGAGAACCGGGCTGGAGAGGGGCTTGCGCCCAAACTCCATGGCCATCTGCCGTCCAACCAGCCGCTCGGCTAGGTCGAAGAGCTTGAGGAAGTCCACCGCGGCGATGCCCCGGCCCATGGCCCCCAGCGCCCGGCGAGCCCCTAGGCCGGCGACGTTGGTGGGCACCACCACCGTGACCGGTGCCAGCGGATCGCCACCCTTGTGCGCCTCGACCTGCTCGGCCAGCCGTTGCGTGGCCGCAGGCCCGTAGGGGGTGCAGATCACCTCGATAGTCACGGGCCAGATGGTAGAGATCGGCGGTGACAGTTGGAGACCACTCGAAGTGGACCGGTGCGGCGGTGAGCGCTAGCCGCCTGCGGCTTGGGCGATCCGCTCGAGGGCGGGTGCGTCGGATCGCAACGTGTTGATCTTGTCGCGGTGGAGCACCTCGGCGGTGCCCTCCGGGCACTGGGCCACGAACGGGCACCAGCCGCACAGGGGACCCACTGAGGCGGCGAACTCGCCGGAGATGCAGCTCTCCATGATGCCCAGCCAGGTGGCGCGCAACTCGCCGACCGCCTCGGCGAGGTTCTCTTCGGTGATCTCCACCTCCACGACTTTCTGGCCCAGGTAGAGGAGCTGGGCCTTGGCCGGTCTTCGGCCCTCCAGCTCGGTCAGCGCCGCGGCGTACAAAAGCATCTGGGTGTCGTAGTTGGACGAGTACCGCTCCGAAGGGGCCTTGCCCGATTTGTAGTCGGTGACCACCAGGCCGTCGTCGGTCTCGTCCAGCCGGTCGATGACGCCCCGGAACGGAACGCCGTTGATCTCAACCCTCACGTCCTGTTCGGTGGCGGCCACCCGCACCTCGCCCGGGTCTTCCAACTCCCACAGCCCCTCGATGGCCTTCCAGCCGTTCCATCGAAAGTTCCGGCCGGCGTCTTCGTCCAGACCCAGGGTTCGGTAGTC
>JAPYOC010000052.1 GCA_028278955.1 Candidatus Poriferisocius aerobius | reverse complement strand
CCGAACCAGCCACAACCACCAGAGACCACCCGACTCTTGGACGATATGACAGTCACAAGAATCGGCGAGGCCCCCACCTCAGCGGTGGACCCTCACAAAAACCCCGGTCCCAGCTTCACAGAGAAGACCCCCTAAAGCGACGGCATCAGCCTGGGCTAGCTCTGAGCGCTCACGACAATGGCGGCGAGGACCGTCGGGAGGCTGGTAGCGGGCGGCTTGGAAGACAACCCTCAGTGTCGGCGTGATTCAAATTTCCACTTCTATGGGTATGCCAACCTGTTGAGCCACTGGGGTGTAGACGTCAACATCGACTTCCGGGGTATCGATTGAGATTATGAGGGTGTAGCGGGCACCCCGTTCGCTGTGGTCCCGGTCCTTCCTCTCCTTCCACCAGCCGCTGACGGGAAAGACTGAGATGGCACCTCGGCGAGCGAGATCGGCCGCAGTGCCCGTCCAGATGTCCGTATGCAGCGAACCTGTGGTGCGTGTTTGCGGCCCGAAGAACCACTCATTTGAATCGCTGTCGCTTCTAGGGCGGCGTTCATCCTCGGCGAGGGCCAGGGCGTTCACTCGCTTTCTGAAGTCGTCGGTCGATTCTGTGGCTCGGCGAACTTCAAAGCGCAGTCCGTGGGAGGGGTAGCTGTAGCGCCTGACCCATCCCCGCCGTCCAGGGTTCGGCTCAATGAAGTAGGAGAGCGTGACTCGCATCTGAACCGTGGTTTCACCGAGGCCAGCGAGAACCTCGGTTGGCCAGGGCAGTTGGTGGAGGTGCATCTCGCGCATCCGGCCTTGACCGTCAAACGGGTGGATGATGTCCTCAGCGATCATGGTGAGAGAATCGGTTGCGCTTTTGGTTGCCCGTGCAAGGTCCGGTACGCCCATCCCATATCTCCTGAGCAACGCCAAACGTTCGTGCCGCTTTGTGGCCTGCATGAACCGGTTCAGCATGGGCGGCGTCCATTGGGCCGAATGGACGATCAGCGCTCGCACTGTTTCGGGCCACGAAGACGGATACTCGGCGAGAATCGACCCCCCGAGGTAGCCCGCCTGTGCTGTGGCCGCGCTGGTTGCTCTTGTAACTGTCAGCAGCCGCTGATCACGCAGAGGAGCCTTGGTCGTCAGGAGTTGAAGCACCTCAGGGGCATCGAAATCTCGACCACTCGGCGACTTTGCAACATTTCCACCTTCTAGGACTACGTCGGGCTTCACCGGCCATCCGCGACCAAATGCAACAGAGGTACGGCTGAACGGAGAAAGCTCGCCTCGCGAGGCCACGGGCTTCCACCCGGGAAAATCCGATGCCTGGCTCATGTCGTCAAGATTGGTGAAGGCGCCGACAGTGAGTGCATTCCAGGCCTGACCAGGATCCTCCACCGGCTCAATGTCGCTTCTGTCTAGGTGGTTGGCATCTGCTACTTCAACGTTTCCCGCTGACACGATGAAGAGGCGGTGGGCTGCCAGTTCAGCTTCATCGAGATAAGCCATGCCCTCGGTATCGGTGTCGACCGCCAGCCCTGCTGCGAGCGCATCGAGCGCTGATGACCAAGACGTGGGCTGTCCGAAGACAGTCTCTGGGGTCTCTCCACCCACCTGGGTCGACCGCTTTGAGGTGATTGCCATTGAGAACACCCGGCTCCGTTCGGGGCGTGCTACTTCGACACGGCTCACGGCGGTGGCCGTCACCGCTCCGTAGACCTCCTTGGGATTGTGGCGGGGTGGGGGAGGCAATATCTTCACCGACTCAAGTAGGTGGCGAAGCCGGATGCTCTCCGATGACAGGAGATCAGCGCCAACGTCTCCGAAGAGCGCGAGTCCGGCCATTTCTGTTCCGTGACCGTGATGATCGCCGACGCCCCAGTTGGGATCGCAGGCTTGGCAGTCCGAATCGTGAAGCGATGTCGCCAGCATCGGGTGGTGGCGGTGGACGCCGGTGTCGACAACACAGACCGCAGGTGCGTCGGCTGGCGGAGGCTTGATTCGGCTGGCAAGCGTTGTCACCCGTTCAGCCTGTTCTTCGGCGGTCTCCTGGGCGATCAGTGCCGCCGATTCCTGAGGTTGCCGAAGCTCTGCTAGGTCGTCAAGTACGTCTAGCGCACCTGCGAGTTGCATCGCAGTCGCCTCCACAAGCACAACCGTGCGATCAGCAAAGCCGAGTACTGGCCGTCCCATCTGTAGCCTGGCTCTCTCTGCGAAAATTGCAAACCGCTGAAGTTCATTGCCATCGCGGCGGCGCAGCCACACCTCCCACCACGCGGCCTCTTCCATGCTGGGGAATTGATCAGGCGGGTCTGTCCAGAGTTGTTCGAGCGAGGCCAGACCGACCGTCGCAACCCGGTCATAGAGATTGCGATGTCGGCGTCGCTCCTCGCCAGCGGTGCCTATGTAGCGATCAAGCTGGCGAAGGAAATAGCCGAGCTTGCCGTCCGGCACGAAGACCGTCGCCTCTTCGACTGTCTGATCTTCAGACTGGATCTCTCGAACGGCAACTAGCTCAGGATGGAGATTGCCCTGGCGAGGGTCAAGCGATTCCAGTGCAAGGCGGATATCTGGGAAGCTCTCAAACGTGACGTAGATGCCATTGACTGCGCCTGCGATTTCAATGTCGCGCTGCTCACGGCGAACTCGTCCTTCATCTTCAGCTGAGGCCAGTTCTCGGCGGAGTCTGAGCCCGTGAGCTAGCGGATCATAGGGAGCAGATAGACCAGCACCACTCATGCGCCTAGGCGGTGGGCGATACGCCTCGGCTTGGGCTGGTTCCCGAATGACGATATGTGGTCGATTGCGCTCAGCCATCAATCAGGAATGTGTTCGGATATGGCGCTCGCTGAGGGCATCAACTAGAGATCTAGTCGTCACCGTGTCCTTCCCGACAAGAATCGCGTCCTTTGCCGCGTGCTCAGCTGCCAGGGTGATTTCGGCATGGCTCAGTCCGCAGGCAGCTTCATCAATCTCCTGCCAGGCCGGTATGGCGACTGGCACGTTGGCCAGCCGGTTGCGGATGACTGCGCGGGCCAATTCTGGCCCTGGCAGCGGATAGGCAATGACCGCATCGAATCGGCGGAATATCGCTTGATCTAGAAGCTCGGGGTGATTGGTGGCAGCGATCAGAAGGCTCTCGGATTCGTCTTGTTCGAGGAACTGCAAGAAGGAGTTGAGGACCCGCCTGATCTCGCCGACATCGTTGGACCGTGCCCTCTCACCCCCTAGTGCATCGACCTCGTCGAACAGATATACACCCCGAGTCTCGACGAGCGCATCGAAGACAAGTCGGAGTTTGGCGGCTGTCTCGCCCATGAACTTGGTGATGATGCCATCAAGACGAATCACAAAGAGAGGAAGGCGTAACTCCCCCGCCAGAGCACGAGCCGACATCGTCTTGCCCGTGCCAGGCGGACCGAGCAGAAGAATGCGCTGCAATGGAGAAAACCCCTGCTCCTGTAGGCGGTCTTGCTGGCGCTGCTCCGAGATAACGCGGAGAAGCTGCTCGCGCACGGATTCTTCCAGAACGAGGTCCGCCATTCTTTTCGCCGGATAGGAAATGCTGAGCAAGTCAGCTAGTTCGCCACGGGGTTTGGCGACAGGAATTGGCCGCCCGGGCGCGACCACCGTCTGGCCTTGGGCCTTTCGAAGCTCATCGACGAGGTCGCGCAGTTCTTGCGCAAAGCGAGACTGCCCGCTTCGGGCCGCTCGGGCGGCAACTTGGAGGGCGACTGAGTAGAACCTGGTGTCGTCTCCCTCGGCATGGCTTCTCACCAGCGCTTTCACATGATCTGCCGTAGTCACCGCAGCCCGCCTCCTCTCACTGAACTCGCCGCCGTGGATAAATCATGCCCGCCACCTAGTTTGCACATAGTCCAAGGCTTCCGCGGTGTTCAAGAGGCGGGTGGAGTTGTTGAGCCGCACATAGAGCTCTGCTTGGCCTTTCTTCCTGCGGACGAAGACAGGGCCGGTACCGGCGGCTACATCTATGCGGCAGACAGTGCCGGAGGGGTATTCGTCAAAGCCTGCGGTCATGTTCGCGGCGGCTGTTGGGCCGAGCAGATTGTCGATGAGGCCGTTGAGCCACAAGGCGAAGCCGTCGGTGTTCTGCTTGTAGCCCAGGGTCTTGAAGTCTGCCTCGATGCCTGTGACCTCTCCTGAGTCGGAGACGCCTACGAGGAGCGTTCCTCCGCTTGAGTTCATGAAGCCGGCTATGGCCTTGACCACCATCTGCTCAATGACCGAGTCTTGTTGCTTGGTGTGGAGGTTGACCCGCCCGGTTTGCTTGAACTCCACCTTCTTGGACTCGCCTTGCTCGATCAGCTGTTGGGTTGTCTCCCGAGCCGCTGACGACTCATCCTGCGCTGCGGTGTCCGTACCGGAGGCTGCTTCGGCCCCTGCCCCTCGGCCCGCATCTGCGTCCTCTGGCTGCTCGGGGACTTCGATCCAGAATTCGTGGCCGGTGTCCCGCTCGATGTAGCTGAAGGCTGTTTTGGCGTAGTCGTGGGCTGCGAGCTTCTTGAGCTGCTCTTTGACTCGCCTGCGACCCTCGAGCGCGAACTCGAGATACTCGCGAAGCTCGGCCCGGGTCCACTCGCCATGCGGGTGGATGATCTTCAGCAGGCCAGAGACTGTCTTGCGGACCGCCTTCTCGTCCCTGGCCGACAGATGCGGGCCTAGGGCGAACTCGGCATCGATGGCCCGCACGAAGCTCTGCTTGCGAATCTGGCGCAGCGCTTCGGCGAAGTAGTCGGAGACGAAGCCGAAGTGACTGGTGAAGAGCTTGGTCTCGAGTTTTGGGACTTCCCAGCCCGGCAGGTAGTAGTGAAGCCTGTGTTGATGAACAGCTGGGCGACGGTCACCTTGCCGCCGGAGATGAGGATGGCGTTGGGATTGGACTCCCGGTAGACGAAGCTCTTGCCGGTTCCCCAAGGCCCGAGTTCTATGAGGTTGAAGTTGCGCTCGGCCATGGGGATGAGCCGGCACAAGGCAAGGAGCTTGCCCCGCAGGTCGAACTGCTCCGGCTCGAGCCCGATGGTTCGCATGACGAGGTCGAGCCAGGCGTCGCGGCTGAACCCGCGGCGTCTGTCGATGAACTCTTCGAGGTCGAACGCTGCTACCTGGATTGGCTTGAGCCCGCGGATGTAGAACGGCCGCTTCTGGACCTCGTCGTCGGCCGCGTTGTACACCAGGTCGACCTGGCACCAGGCCCCTCCCTGGAGGAGCCTGTCGTATTTGTAGACGAGGTTCTCGGGGATGTGGACGAACCTGTCATTGAAGTTCTGGAGATGGGCCCAGAACTTGTCCTCGCTGGCCAGGAGGCGCACATCGACCTTGTCGATGAGCCGGAACTCTCCTGTCTGCTTGGCGCGGGCTTTCGCCAGTTCCGACTCGTCGGGCCGGATGAAATTGTCCTTGAGGGTCTGATTGACCACCGTGAGCCCGGCTTCAATGGATAACGGGTCGTCGGAGGCGCAGTACTTCCCCAAGAGGAACTCCAGCACGTACACCGGCACGTTGGCCCCGACCTTGACCTGGCGGACAAGGTCTTTGCGCACGACGCGGCCCGCGAAGGCGTCGTTGGCCAGCGCATCAAGCTGGTCGAGCTGGATCCCGGTATCAGTCAAGCTCGTCCTCCACGACTATCGACGACGACAC
>JAPYOC010000051.1 GCA_028278955.1 Candidatus Poriferisocius aerobius | reverse complement strand
CCCCTCGGGGTGCCGCCTGCGCCCACCGCCAAGAAGCAGGGGGCCGACTACGACACCGACTGGGCTCGCAAGCCCGCGGCTCAAGCGGCCCGGCGGGTGATCGCCGAAGTCGTGATGCAGCCGGCCATGGCTGGGGTGGCCCGCCCCCAGCGCCGGGGCCTCGACCGGATAGAGCACCTCGAGGGGCCGGTCATCTTCGCCGCCAACCACCACAGCCACATCGACACCCCCCTGCTGTTCACCTCCATACCGCCCCGGTGGCGCAACCGGCTGGTCGTGGGGGCCGCGTCCGACTATTTCTTCACCGGGGCGCTCAGGTCGGCCGCCTCGGCCCTGTTCATCGGGGCCATCCCCATCGAGCGCTCCAAAGTGGGACGGCGCTCGGCCCGGCTGGCCGCATCGCTCATCGAGGACCGCTGGAGCCTGCTCATCTTCCCCGAGGGCGGCCGCAGTCCCGACGGCTGGGGCCAGCCCTTCCTCGGCGGGGCCGGCTATCTAGCCGTGCGCTGCGGCGTGCCGGTGGTGCCGGTGCATGTGGAAGGCACCGACCGGATTCTGCCCAAGGGCCGCATCATGCCCAGGGTGTCGGCCACCACCGTGGCCTTCGGCGATCCCCTCGTGCCTGCCGAGCAGGACAACGCCCGGCGGTTTGCGGCCCGCGTCGAGGTGGCGGTGGCCGCCCTGGCCGACGAGTGCGCCACCGACTGGTACCAGGCCCGGCGCCGGGCCCACGCCGGAACCACCCCCGGCCTCGGTGGCCCCGCGGTCTCCCCCTGGCGGCGGGCCTGGGCCCTCGGCGACCGCTCCCCCCGATCCCGTCGCCAGCACCGCCGCTGGCCCTGAGATGTCCCGCCGCTGGGGTTTCCCACTGATGGGGTTTCCCGCTGGGGTTTCCTGCTGCTGGGCAGGGCCACGGCCCCACCCCTTTATTATACTGTGTATAACAGCGGTGCTGCATCGAGCACCGCGACCCGAAAGGAGCAGGCGATGAGCGAATCCGACCGGCAGCTCGCCTTGGTCACCGGCGGAACCTATGGACTCGGCCTGGCGTTGTCGCGCCACCTCCTAGCCGCCGGCTACGACGTGCTCGCCTGCGGGCGGACACCGGCGCGGCTTGAGGCCGCCCGAGCCGATGTACCGGCGCTGCGGGTGACGCAAGCCGATATCACCGATACCGCCGACCTCGATCGGCTTTGCACCGAGGTCTTGCGTACCGGAAAGCCGTTGGACCTGCTGGTGAACAACGCCGGGGTCAGCTTCGCCTGCGACTACACCAACGACACCACCCTCTCGCAGAATCTGGCCCGCGCCGAGATCGAGACCAACTTCGCCGCGCCGGTGGAGCTCACCCGCCGCTTCTTGTGGATGCGCCGCGAGCAGGGCTGGGAGGAGCGCTCTGCCACCATCGCCAACATTGGCACGCCCGGGGCGCTGTTCCCGCTCGAGCCTAACCCGCTCTATTCCGCGTCCAAGGCAGGATTCCACATGTTCACCATGGGGCTTCGCCGACAGCTTGCCGAAACCCCGGTGACGGTCGTGGAGATCTACCCGCCCCTTCTCGACACCGGGCTGGCCCCCGACATGAGCCTCCCGGGCAAGGAGCAGTTCGGCGCCGAGGCCATCGACCGATTCGCCCGCTTCTCAGTCAAAGGGATACTCGCAGGCGAGCCCGACATCTACCCCGCCGAAATCGACTTCATTGCCGACCTCGTGCCGCGAACCGAGGCAGTCGCCGACAAGATCAACGCCTTTGTTCGGCGCGCCGACGGGTGGGAGAAAGACGTCGTGGGGCGCCAGGCGCCGGCCAACCGCTAACCGCAGTCCACGGCGGCGCCGAGTTCTTCACCCCAGCAGAACCAGCCCTGCTGAGCGCGGTTGGCCAAGCCGCCTCTGCCGCTCGATCACCGGGCGGCGACCAATTGTTCGAGCTGCTCGAGGGCGCTCTCAATGTGCCGGCGTATCAGGCGGGCGTCTGCCACCTTCTCGGCGTCGGTCATGATGCCCATGTCGAGGCCGTCGCAGTACCGGCGCATGGTCACGTTGAGGAAGCGGCCCGAGCCGACGATCGGCGTGGGATAGTTTCCGACCATCCGATAGCCGGCCAGAAACCGCGGGGCCGCGGGGCCGGGCACGTTTGACAGGGTCACGTTCCCCGGCGTCATCATGCCACCGTCGCGCACCCGTGAGGCGGCCAGCTTCCGAATCTTGCGGGCCGAGAAGAAGGTGGCGCTCTGGTCCATGGTCGCTTCTTGGAGCCGGCTCCGTTCGATTTCGGCTGCCATCGACGTCTGGATTGCCTCCAAGCGGGCCAGCGGATCATCGAGATGGGTTGCCAGGTGGGGGTGGAGCGAGATGATCCGGTTGCCGATCTCGCCGTGCTCTGGACGCCGATAACTCCGCGCCGCGTTCGCCACGATCGGCTCGTCGGGAAGATCGCCGATCTCCGACAGGAAGCCTCGAACCGCACCCGACCCGACGAGGAGGAAGACATCGTTCACCGTGGCTTGCAGCGCCGTGCCGAGGCGCTGCAAGCGGTCGAGCGAAACGGTCAGCGTGGCGAACGATCGGCTCGTCGAGTTTGGCCCGCCCATCTCCAGCTTGGGTGTTCGCGCCCGCTTTTTCGCCGGATCGGCCTTGAACGCGGCGAGAGCCTCGCGGGCGTGGGCCTGCTCGGCCCGGGTCGACCGCGCCCGCCATGAGTCGCCCAGCAGGGCGAGACCTGAGCGCACCAGCCATTCGACCCGGCCGGGGATGCGCTCGTCGCGGCCCCGGCGAGGGCCCTGTGGAGGGGCATCGCCTTCGCCGTCGGTCAGATCGCGGACAATCGACTGGAAGCCGACGCCGTCGGCGAGCGCGTGCAGGGTTCGCAGATACACCGCACTTCGCCCACCCGCCACACGCGGCACCACAATGAAGTGGAACGGAGGACCCTCGGGGTCGAGCTGCTCCATCGCCCATTGCGCGGTGCGGTCGTGGAGCCCATCGTCGCTGAACTCGTCGTCTTGGCCCGCA
The DNA here is from genome assembly GCA_028278955.1 of Candidatus Poriferisocius aerobius. Taxonomy (GTDB): domain Bacteria; phylum Actinomycetota; class Acidimicrobiia; order Acidimicrobiales; family Bin134; genus Poriferisocius; species Poriferisocius aerobius. Next base: position 36,759 of record JAPYOC010000051.1, on the reverse strand, counting down.
ACGGTGATCACGCGGTCGACGTCGATATCGGCCAGCTCGAACCAGGCGTCGCAATCGATATGAGCCGGCGCCGAACGCCGAAGCCGCAGCAGCGGCGTGAGCGGCAGGCGCCCGGCGAGGTGGCACCTCGCAGCATCGGCGAACTGCTCCGCGGGGGCGCCGGCACTTTCGAACGTGAGCAGCGCTCCGATCTGCGCCGGCGTCGTCGGGTGGTGGACCGCGAGCATGTAGTCGTCGTCGGGTCGGAGTCGGATCACGCCGTCGGCCTTCCCAGAGAGTGCGGCCCCCAAAACCGCGGCCGAACGACGGCGGACCAGAGCCAGCAACGGCGGGACACTCCTACAGGGTAGGGCGGCAAGCCCGGCCGACAAACAGAGGGGCTCTCAAGCCAGCAGTGGCTTGATATGTCCATCAGATCAACCTACTTTGCGGCGTAAACTGCGGCCAAGTGAGCGCACGCCGAGATCTCGGACTCGTCTTCGTCTCAGGGGCGGCGACGGCGAACCTGCCCGGAGGAGTCCAATGCTAGATCACCCATTCAATCCCGATGCGCTCTTTGCCGACGAGGGGATCCGAGACGCTCGACGGCGTCTGCGCCAGCACTGGCGCAGCACGGGCCGGTACGACGGTCGAACGCTGCCGGAGGCTTTGGCGGACTCGGCCCGGCGCACCCCCGACCTTCAGCTCGTGCTGCACTCAATGGAGCGTCCCTCGGTCTTCACCCTTGAGGAGCTTCAGCGCGATTCGCTCACCATGGCCAGCGCCCTGGCCGCCACGGGGCTCCGGCATGGCGACGTCGTCGCGGTTCAGCTTCCCAACTGGCGCGAGACGGCCGTTGCCTACCTGGCGCTGGCGACGCTGGGCGTGGTGTTCGTCCCGATTGTGCATACGTATGGGCCTCGTGAGACCGACTGGATCCTCCAGGCATCGGGGGCGCGCCTGTACATGTGCCCCGACCGTTGGGGAAACCTCGATTTCGCGGGCCGCCTGCACGATATGCCGGCGACCGCAAACCTCGATGTCATCATCGTGGGAGATGACGCTCCACCCCAGACAGTGGCCTGGAGCGAACTCGAGGGCCGGGCCCGAGCCGAGCCGGCCTTCGAGCCCGCGGCGCTCGACGCTGGCGACCCCTTGTTGGTGGTCTACACGTCGGGAACCACCTCAGACCCCAAAGGGGTTATCCACACCCACGAAACCTTTATCACCGAGGTGCGCGACATCTTCGCTCCCCCGGTCTGCGACAAGAGCATGGTTGCGCTCCACCCCTTCCCCGCCGGCCATATCGCCGGGTTGATCATGCTCCTCAACCCAGTCGTCGCGGGCCTGCGGAACGTTTTGCTCGACCGCTGGGATCCAGACGCGGCTGCGGACCAGATCCAAGCCCACCAAGTCACCCTGGTGAACGGCACCCCGTTCCACGTCGGCGCCCTGATGGATCTGCACGAAGCCGGCGACCCGAGACTCGCCACGGTGGTAGAGGCCACCTGTGGCGCCGCCGGTGTGCCGCCCTCGCTGGTCGAGCGCTCAGAAAAACTGGGATGGACCATGCGGCGCACCTACGGATCCTCTGAGCACCCGTCGGTCAGCATGGGCCTTCGCTCAACCCCGCTCGGCCAGCGGTCGAGGACCGATGGCCAGATCTATGAGGGAACCCGACTGCGCATTGTCGACGGGGACGGGCGCGATCTGGAACCCGGCGAAGAGGGGGAGATCTGGACGATCGGACCCGACCAGTTCGTTGGCTACACCGATCCGGCGCTCAACGCAGCGGCCTTCGCGCCCGGCGGCTGGTTCCGCACCGGCGACGTCGGCGTATTCGACCACCAGGGCAACCTCACGATCACTGACCGGATAAAGGACATCATCATCCGGGGCGGCGAGAACCTCTCCTCCCTCGAGATCGAAGACCTCGTCCGACGCCATCCGTCCGTCGCAGAGGCCGCCGCGGTCGGCATGGAAGACCCGCGGTATGGAGAGCGGGTCTGCATTTTCGTGAGGCCGGCCGAGGGAGCGCAAGCGCCCACCGTTGCCGCGCTCGCCGATCACTTTGCCCAGCTCGGGGCGGCCAAGCAGAAGACTCCGGAAAAGGTGGTGGCGGTGGCGGACTTCCCCCGCACGGCATCGGGCAAGATCAAAAAGGTCGAGTTGCGCCAGCAGCTCTGAAGCGGGCCTGCTCTCAGGGCGCTGCCCGTGGCGGGCCTGTTCGCTGTACAGTGTAGAGTCAAGCCAATGCTCGGTTGCTTCGATGCCAACTGCGCGGCGGCCACTGCGCCGCCCGCCCTGCGACTGACGCTACCGTGAGCGCCATGGCTGTCGCCCCAAGCCGCCGGAGTTCTCCCCTGTCGCGCCATGAGATCGTGGAGGTCGCCCTGCGGCTCGCACGCGACCAGGGGGTCGATGCCGTCACCATGCGATCGGTGGCGGCAGAGCTCGAGGTCACGCCCATGGCGCTCTACTACCACGTGAAGAACAAAGACGATCTCCTCGGACTGCTCGCCGCGGCAGTCATCGCCGAGCAGTCCGACCTCCCGAGTGATCTAGGCGACACGACGTGGGAGGAGGCCCTGAACAGCTTTTTGACGTCACTGTGGACCACGCTGCGGGCGTATCGGGGTTTGGACGAACACCTGATCGCGCTGCCTGATCTCGGGATGTCGCCTGACGTCTACCACGGCGGGATCGAGTTCTTGGAGCGCGCCGGTTTCCCGCCCCGCCTAGCCCGACTCGCCTGGCCATGTGCAATCACCTACGTCCACGGTCGCCTCAGTGTCGACGCGAACCTGGACCGGGAGGCAGCGCGGGCCATGGGGCTCAGCGATATCTCGGCCAAGAAGCATTTGGCCTTCGGGGTGGAGACCGTCATCGCCGGACTCCAGGCGATGCTCGACCGCGCCCAGCACGAGAGCGGCAAGTGACCGATCCGGGGCCACAGCGGCTGGGATTCTGGTGGATCGCCGAGGACCATCCGGAGCTGCCGGCCATCCTTGCCTCCCCCTCGGGCCCCCGCTCGTTCGGCGAGCTGGCCGAGCAGGCCCACCGGATCGTGCATGCGCTGCGCGGCGCCGGCCTCGAGCGCGGTGGAGCCGTTGCCGCCTTGCTGCCCAACGACTGCCAGCTTGTGGAGTGGTTGCTCGCGTGCGAGCAGAGCGGGCTCCATCTGACGATGATCAACCCACGCTCATCGTCAGATGAGATCGAGGCGGTATTGGAGGCTTCCGAGGCGTCAGCGCTCGTCTTCGACGCCTCAAACGCCGAGGCGCTGAGCGGCATCGCCCGGTGCCAAGGGCTGCGCGCGCTCGTCTCGGTCGGGGAGGTTCCCGGAATCACGTCGGTTGACGCGTTCCTTGAGCCCCACCCGGCCACCATACCCGAAGAACGGAGCCCGGGGGCGTTCTTCGCGTTCTCCTCCGGCACGACCGGCCGTGCGAAGGGCATCAAACGGCGACTGCGGGAAGGGGACCCCTCAGAGCTGGCCCACGAGGCCGCGCTCACCGGCAGGGCCTTCTCGCTCTCGCCGCTGCGGGGCAGTCTCTTGATGACGGCCGGGATGTTCCATGGCGGCAGCCGCGTGTTCTACATGGCGGCGCTCAATATGGGACAGGCCGTTGTGATCCACCCGAGGTTCGACGCTGAGAAAATGCTCAAGGCGATCCAGGAGCACCGCGTCACCACCGTCTACGCCGTGCCCGTCATGTTCCACCGGTTGCTCAAGCTCCCCGAGGCCACCCGAGCCGCCTATGACGTTTCAAGCCTCGAAGTCGTGGTCCACGGCGCTGCACCGTGCCCTCCGTCGGTCAAACACCGCATGATGGACTGGTGGGGACCCGTGCTCTGGGAGACCTACGGCGGCACCGAAGGCGCGGCAACGATCGCCAAGCCCTACCGCTGGCTCGAGAAGCCGGGGACGGTCGGGCGCAGTGTGCGGGGCGTGACCGTGACCATCCGCGACGACAACGGCGGTCTGCTGCCTCCGGGCGAGGTCGGCGAGGTGTTCATCGACACCGGCGAGCGGCTCTTCCGGTACACCGGCGATCCGGCCCAAACCGACGAGGTCTTCCAGGACACCGCTTTCACCATCGGAGATCTGGGCTACCTGGACGAAGACGGCTACCTGTTCCTCGCCGACCGGAAGAAGGACATGATCATCAGCGGGGGCGTCAACGTCTACCCCTCGGAGATCGAGAACGTCCTCGCCACCCATCCCGCAGTGGCCGACACGGCCGTCGTCGGCATCCCCGACGACGAGTGGGGAGAACAGGTGAAGGCGGTGGTGGAGCCGGTCGTTGCCCCCGCCACCGCGGCGGAGATGGACTCCCTGGAGAACGAGCTGATCGCCCTGTGCCGGGAGAAGCTCGCGCCGTCCAAGTGCCCCCGCTCGGTCGACTTCGTGGGTGAACTGCCCCGCAGCGACACCGGCAAGGTGCTCAAACGCGAGATCCGCGACCGCTACTGGGCCGACTCCGGCCGGCGGATCTGACCCGCGGCCAGAGGAGGAGGCCATGGCCAAGCAGGGGGACGCCGAGGTGACCGGGAAGATAACGGCAGACGGGATCGAGAGATACCGCAAGAGGATCGGGGTTTTGATCAAAGAGGGCGCTCCGTTCAACCAGGAGCCGCACAAGGACACGATCCGCCATTTCGCCCACTCCTACGGTGACGACAATCCGATCTTCTGCGACGAGGACTACGCCAAAACCACGCGATGGGGAGGGGTTGTCGCCCCTCCGATGTACCTCCTCTCGCTCGACAACACCGGGACTCCGCCGGTGCCCAAAGAGGTTCGCGCCGCCGGGTCTGGAGCACTGCGCGGTGTGCCCAACTACCTAGCGGGCGGCAGCTACGAGCTGATTCGGCCCATCCGACCGGGCGACCTCGTCCATCTGAACCACTTCGTCGAAGACGTTGAGGAAACCAAAAGCGAGTTCGGCGGCGGCAGGGCATTGATCGTTCGCCACCGCAAGGAGTACGTCAACCAGCGCAACGAAATGATTGCGATCCGCCGCTTCCATTTCTTCTACGTCGAGCGGGAGGCGTCGGAGAAGGCGAGCAAGAACACCAAGACCTATGAGCCGCCCTTCTACGACGAGGATTATCTCACTCGAATCGACGGGGCCTACGAGAACGAGTTTCGCCGGGGTTCCGACACGCTCTACTGGGAAGACGTCGAGCCCGGCATGGAGATGCCCTCGATGGTCAAGGGGCCGCTGCAGGTGCAGGACATGATCGCCTGGCACATGGGGATGGGCTGGGGCATGTTCCGCAACGGTGTCAACCGCCTCGACTACCTGAACCGAAAGCGCATCCCCTCCTTCTACAGCAAGACCAAAGACGGGGCCTGGTCTTCAACAATGCGGGTGCACTGGGACGACGACCGGGCCAAGGAGGTCGGCAATCCCCGGGCCTACGATTACGCGTTCATGCGCACCTCGTGGATGATGCACTATCTCACCAACTGGGTGGGCGACGACGGCTTCGTCTGGGAACTGGCCGACGAGGTCCGGGTGTTCAACTTCCACGGCGACACGACCTGGGTGAACGCCAAAGTCGCCGACAAGCGCCAGGAGGGGGAGCGCAATCTGGTGGAGTTGGAGATCTGGTGCGAAAACCAGCGGGGGGAGGTCACCGCGCCGGGCCGGGCTAAAGTTCTTCTGCCCTCGCGTCGGCGCGGCCCGGTTGCGATCCCGGCAACCGATGTCGAGCCGTCGCCGCTGAAGACGGCCTATGCCGTCGACACGCCGGGATGCGTGTGGTAGCGCGACGGACGCCAAGCGGGGACCGCAGCGAGGGTTTGCCGGCCCGCTCAGCCGCCGATCCCGAGCAGCACGATCGCCATCAGACAGCCCTCGGGGCCACCTTGGATGCCATGGCGTCCGGTCACCAGTGCGCCATCTCCGGCACCGAGCTTCACGGTGCCGCTGTCGAGGATGAGATCCGCCTCGCCTTCGATGACCACATCCAGATCGATGGTGGGAGTGGCGTGCATCTCCCAGCGCTGCCCGGGCGCCACCCGGTTGAACAGCCAGCGGACCCCGCCCGGTGCCGGCATCTCGTCTCCCCAGTCCACAACTTCGCCCAACGGCGCCAAGGAGGCGACGTCGTCGTGCGCGAACACATCGGTGAGCCCGCTCCCGACCTCGATCTCCCGAGCGACGAAGGACCGCCCCTGTTCGTCGTTAGCAGTTATCACGCAGCGCATAGGCACCTCCAAGAAATAGCTGGAGCTGTCTCGACTTTACTGTGTACAGCAAAAGCCGCGGAACAAGAAAGAGAGCAATTACGTGACGGGTGCAAACGAGAAAGTCTGCCTCATTACCGGCTGCTCCAGCGGGCTCGGCATCGGCCTCGCCGTCGAGTTGGCCCAAAGAGGCCACATCGTCATCGCAACGATGCGCAACCTCGACAAGCAGGCCGCCCTCCGCGCCGCTCTCAGCGACGCGGAGGTGGAGACAGAGATTGCCGCTCTCGATGTGCAGCACGGCCCAGGCTTCGATTCTCTCGTCAACCGGATCGTCGAGGAGCACACGCGAATCGATGTCCTCGTCAACAACGCCGGGGTGGGTTTCCTCCTCGCGACCGAGGACGCAAACGAGGAGCACATCCAGCAGGTCCTAGACATCAACGTGATGGGCGTCGTGCGCGGCACGAGATCGGTGATTCCCCATATGCGCAGGGCGCGCCGGGGGCATGTTGTCAACATCTCCTCGCTGGCCGGCCTCGTGGGCCAGCCGTTCAATGAGATCTACTGCGCTTCCAAGTTCGCGGTCGAGGGCTACACCGAGGCTATGGCCAGTTACATGGCGCCGGCCTTCGGCATTCACTTCACCTCTGTCCTGTCGGGTCGGATCGACACCGAGTTCGGCGCCAACGCGGCGCGGCTGGTGCAGGGCACGGCGCCGGTCGAGCGGGAGGACTACCGGCCGATCCGGGAGAAGTACCTGGCCGGTGCGGCTCGCCGCTCCAGCCCCGAGAGCGGGATCGTGCAGTCTGCGGCCGAGGTAGCGGCAATCGTCGCCAACTGCATCGAGCTCGACTCGCCGCCCGTCCGCCTCATCACATCCGCATGGGCCGAAGCCATGTGCCGGATAAAGACCGAAGCCGATCCCACCGGCCGCCGCATGCAGCAGGCGGTGATCGACGTCTTCCTAGAGGGCAAAGAGGTCGAGTGAGCGACGCGCTCGCCTATCGAGCCGGTGCCGCTACCTTCCTCGGTGTCGCTCGGCGAAGGAATGCCGAAGGTCTGCTGCCTCGACACCGGTGAGCAGCTGGCCGTTGGCGAGCACCTCGATGCTCCGCGAGTCGGAGAGGCCGAGGTCGGCGCACAGCTCGATGGCCACCTTGCCCACGGCAAAGGCCTCGGGCGGGCGGGCGGCCATGTGGCGGGCGAACGCGTCAACGCGCTCATCGAACTCGTCGTCGGGATAGACGTCGTGGACCAGCCCCATCGCCAGGGCGCGCTCTGAGGACACGTTCTGCTCAGCGAGCACCAGCCACCGCGCCCAGGCGGGGCCGACCAGACGCGAGAGCCGGCTTACGCCTCCGCTGCCGGGCAGAACCCCCACCGACGTCACCTCCGGGAGCCCGAAGCTGGCGCTCTCGGCGGCCAGCCGGAAGTCGCAGCCCAGCGCGAACTCCAGCGCTCCGCCGAGGCAAGGGGCGTGGGCCGCGAGGATGGTCGGCTTCTCGATCGTCTCGGCCAGCTCGGCCGCCCAGCGGAAGTTCTGGCGCGGCTGCGCGTTGCCCCGGTACCAGCGGCGAGCGGCCCGGCTGCTCCCTGCGAAATCGGGCTGCGGGTTCTGGTAGATGTCCAATCCCGCGCAGAAGTAGCGGCCCCGTGCCCTGACGACGAGAACCCGCAGGTCGTCGCGGTCTCGCAGCTCTTCAAGCGCCGCGCACAACGCCTCGACCATCTCGACGGTGGCCGCGTTGAGCTTCTCGGGGCGGTTCAAAATGACGTTGGCGACCCCCTCGCGGTCGTCGCGGATGACGGTTGGCTCACTCATGGATGGTCTTCCCCTCGGCGTTTCTCGTCGGCATATTCTAAGAGCGCTCCGCTAGCGGTCGCCCCGGGGCTCGCGCGGGAGGTCTAAGGCCCGCTCGCCGATGACGTTGCGCAGGATCTCGTTGGAGCCGCCTGCGATGGTCCAAGAGCGCGCGTACAAGAACGTGTCCTGCCAGCGTCCGTCCTCGTGGGCCAGCGGCTCGTCCTCCACCAGCGCGCCGCGCCCGCCCAGCAGCCGAAGCGCATAGTCGGCCACCTCGAGGTTCAGCTCGCTGAACCAGATCTTGACCAACGGTGCGTCCCATGCGGCGGTCTGGTTGTTCGCGGCCCGGGTCTGCACCCGATAGCCCAGGTAGCGCTCCATCAGGCTGCGGGCGGCCACCCGGCCGATCTGCTGGCGAACCGCGCCGTCCTCGATGGCCGCCCGGCCGCCCCGGCGACGGTGGCGCGCCGCCCGCACCAGCGCACCCGCGGGATCCTGCTCCTTGTCGCCCGGCAGGGTGCCGCGCTCATGGGCCAGGCTTGCCTGCGCGACGCTCCAGCCCGCTCCGGGCTCGCCGATCATGTTCTCGACCGGGATGCGCACCGAGTCCAAGAACACCTCGTTGAAGTCGGTGGTGCCCGTGATCTCGCGCAGCGGGCGGGTGGTCACCCCCTCGCTTTTCATGTCCAGTATGAAAGCGGTGATGCCGTCGCGCCCTGCGCCCGACCCGATCCTGGCCAGCAGGTAGCCGAAGTCGCTGAACTGGGCCCAGGTGCTCCAGACCTTCTGCCCGCTGACCACATAGTGGCCGCCGTCGAGCACCGCCCGCGTTCTGAGAGAGGTCAGGTCGCTGCCGGCATCCGGCTCGCTGAAAAGCTGCGTCCAGATGTGCTCGCCCGAGGCGATGGCGGGCAGATAGGCGGCGCGCTGCTGCTCGGTCCCGAAACGCACGATGGCCCCGGCCACCAGCGGGTTGCCCAGCACATAGGGGATCCGCGTGCGCTCGAGCTCTTCGATGCTGATGCGGGCCTCGAAGGGGTCGTCGCGGTTGGCGCCGTAGCCGGCGTCGTGCAGACCTCGGACCCAGCGGCGCAGCTTTACCACGTCTTCGGGATCTTCGGGCGCCCGCAAACCGGAACGCTGCTTGAAGGCCAGCTCGGGAAGATTGCCGACGATGAACTCCCGGAGACCTTGGCGGTAGGCATCGTAGCGAGATGGAATCTCGGGAATGTCCACGTCCATCAGACCGGCGCTTTCGCCTCGGCCAAACGACAGAGCCGCTCGCGATGCCAGTCGGGATCGCCGAATAGCAGCTGCTCCACCTTGGCCCGTCGCATGAACAGGTGCGCGTCGTGCTCCCAAGTGAAGCCGATGCCGCCGTGGATCTGCACCGACTCCCCGGCAATGAAGGCGAATGCGTCGCGCACGGCCGCGCCCGCCACCGCCACCGCCTCGTCACGGTCGAACCGGTCGTCGGCCACGGCCAGCGCGGCGTACCAGCTTGCCGCGCGCGCTCCCTCCAGCTCAATCAAAAGGTCGGCGAGCCGGTGCTTGATGGCCTGGAAGCTGCCGATCGCCCGGCCGAACTGCCGGCGGTCCTTGGCGTACTGCACCGTGATCTCAAAGACGCGCTCCGCGGCGCCGACCGCCTCGGCCGATTGCAGCACGGTGGCCAGGCGGTAGGCGCGGTCGATGGCAGGGCCCGCCGCGCCGACCGCGCCCAGGATCTGGTGGCCGGCCGCTTCAACGCTCTCGAAGCTGACCTCGCACAGCCGCCTGGTCAAGTCGAGGCCACCGAGCACCCGAAAGCTCACGCCGGGCGCCGGCAGCGGCATGAGCACGAGCGTGGGCCCGCTCGGCGCCTGGCACGACACGAGCAACAGGTCAGCCTCGTGGGCGTCGTGGGCGAAGCGGGCGACCCCGTCGAGCTTAAGCCCGCTTGGTGCGGGCACCGCCTCGACGCCGATGGCGTCCGCCTCGGCTGACCCGTCGGCGGTGGTACACCACGTGGCCACGCAATCACCGCGGGCAATGGCCCCGAGAAACTGCTGTCGCTGCTGCTCGTCGCCGTAGGCGGCAACTGCATCGGCCACGACATTGGTCGACAGGAGCGGCCCCGGAAAGAGCGCCCGTCCGGCCTCTTCGGCAACCGCGGCGAGATCCACGACAGGCTGATCAGTCACGCTGCCCCCGCCGTATTGCTCGGGAACAACCAGGGCGGTCCAACCGAGCTCGGCGCCGTCGCGCCAGACACCTCGGTCGAACGTCGACTCAGCCTCGAGGCGGGTCCGCGTCAAGGCCATCGGGTGGCGTTCCTCGAGGAAACGGCGCGTCACGCCCCGCAGCAGTTCTTGATCATCGTTGTAGGCGAAATCCATGGCCCCCTTCCCCTACTCGGCGAACAAGTGCTCCTCGGTGCCTCCAACGCCAGCTTCCCTTGAACGACACGGATACTAGATTACTCGAGCGCCGGCAGTCGAGAAGCCCATCTTCGGGGCCGACAGGGGTGACACCAACGTTAGGAGAAAAGTAGGATGACGGGATCCGAAAGGAGGCCGCCAATGAACGATGAGCCCAAGGTGGCGTCTGAAGAGCAGCCGCGCTCTTTCAACAATTCCTACTTCCGAAATCACCCCCAAGAGGCCTACAAACTGCTCCGCCAAACCACTCCGGTTGCGAGGGCCGAGAGCGCTTACGATTCAGGCTTGGTGGTCACCAAACACGAAGACGTGCTCACCGTCCTGCGGTCACCAGAAGTGTTCTCATCCGATGCTGCCGCGGATGTCGGGCAGATCCGACCGCTTCCCCCGCTTGAGATCGATCCTCCCGAGCACTCGAAGTATCGCAAGCTCACCGATCCGCTCTTCTCCCCCAAGCGGGTGGCAGCCCTTGAAGGCACCACGAGGGAACTCGTCATCGGGCTCATCGAGGCGATCGTCGGCAACGGCAAGGCCAACTTCCACAAGGCGGTTGCTGAACCGGTGCCCAGCATCGTGTTCCTCCAGCTCCTCGGGCTCCCGGTGTCTCGGCTCCCCGAGTTCATCGAGCTGAAGGACGGCATCATCCGCCCGCCGGTGCAGACCATGGCGGAGCGAGCCGAAGCCGTTCGCGCCACCGGGGCCAAGATCTACGCGGTCCTCGACGAAGTGGTCAAAGACCGGGTGGCCGAACCGCGAGACGACATGATCTCGGGATTCCTCGACAGCGAAGTCGACGGACACCGGCTGACCGTGGAAGAGGTGATCGACATCTGCTACCTGTTCTTCCTCGCCGGCCTTGACACCGTAACCGCTTCGCTCGACTGCATGATCACGTTCTTGGCAACCCATCCGGAGCGTCGCCAAGAGCTGCTTGACGACCCCGCCCTCATTCCCAACGCCATCGAGGAGCTGTTGCGATGGGAAACCCCGGTCAGCAGAGTGGTCCGCATCGCCACGCAGGACACCGAGCTGTCTGGATGCCCGATAGCCAAGGGAACGTCGGTATCGCCGGCGCTCATATCGGCGAACACCGACGAGAGCTTCATGGCGCGCGCCGATGAGGTCGACTTCCACCGCGAGACCAACAAGCACCTCGCCTTCGGGGGCGGGGTCCACCGGTGTCTCGGCTCTCACCTGGCCAGAATGGAGCTGCGGGTGGTGCTTGAGGAGTGGCACGCCAGGGTGCCCCACTACCAGATTGCCGACGGAGTTGACATCCAATACTCCGAAGGGGGACTGCGGCAGGTCGATAACCTGGAGATAATCTGGTGAAAATCGACCTCTTCACCTCGGCAGATATGATGTCAGAGGCAGTGGTCGAGGTCTAGGGCTCAAGGCCGGCTGAGGCCCGGCTCACCTCCGTCAGGCGCTCCACGATCTTTTCGTCAAGCGCCTCTTTGTTGGGCAGCCGGGCCTTGTCCTCATAGATGAACTGACCGCTGACCCCTTCGTAGGCCGACGACACGGCAAGCCGAACGATGCGGTCGGCACCCACGAGGGGGGGCGAGGCGACGAGCCTCATCAAGGGCCGGCCCACAGCCTGGGCGCCCTTCAGGTCGCGGAGCAGGTTGGTGCTCACGAAGCCCGGATTGAGCGCATTGGCCGTCACCCCCGACCCCTCGAGCCGGCGAGACAGGTCGAGCGTGAACATGTTGAGTGCCAGCTTCGCCTGCGAATACGCCTTGCCGGTGGTGAAGCCGTGTTCGAGCTGAAGGTCGTCGAAGCGCACATGGCCGAAGACCTCCATCGCGGAGGAGACGTTGACGACACGCGCCGGTGCCGACGCTTTCAGCCGCTCCTCTAGGAGACTGGTCAACAGGAAAGGACCGAGATAGTTCACCACCCAATGAAGCTCGAACCCCTCCTCGGTCACCTGCCGCTCCCCGGCGTTGACGCCGGCGTTGTTGACCAGAACGTGGATGCTGGAATGATCGGAGAGCACTTTGGCCGCCGCGCTGCGAACGCTCGCCAAAGACGAAAGGTCGCAGTGGAAGAATTCGGCCAACGGGCCCAACTCATCCACGACCGTCTGGCCTTTCGCCTCGTTCCGCCCCAGCAGAACGACCTTGGCCCCCATGGCGCAGAAAAGCTCAACCGCCACTCGGCCCATCCCGTCGGTGCCCCCGGTGAAGACCACCGTCTTGGACGCGAGGTCGCGATCGGCTTCGGGAATCGCATGAGCCGGGTCGGGCTTGCGCCGCTGTCTCGACATCGACCCGGCCAGCGCCCGCAACTGGTCAAGCCTGCTCATGCCCCGGCTGGAACCCACAATTGACCTCTTTCACAGTAGAACCCGATTGAGCCTAAACTAACACTCACGTCATACAGCCCGAGATTCGACGCATAGCGCCTGCCGCGGGAAGCAAGCGGCAGGCACGTCTCCACGAACAGGGGGAGGAACCTCACATGTCCAGCGAAACGCGAATGCTCATCGACGGCGAACTCCTCGCCGGGAGACAGGAGTTCGACGTGCTGAATCCCGCGACCGAGGAGGTCGCGGGAACGAGCGCCGACGCTGACGCCTCGGATATGGACCGCGCCGTGGCCGCGGCCCGTCAAGCCCAAGACAGCACCGACTGGGCCACCGACCCCGAGCTGCGGAAGAGATCCATGGTCCAGCTTCAGAGCGCGCTGGAGGCCGAGCAGGAAGAGTTTCGGGCCGAGCTAGTGGCCGAGGTCGGATGCCCGGTGCTCACCACGTACGGACCCCAGCTCGATGCGCCGCTGCGAGAAGCGCTGGGGTGGCCCACCGAGATGATCGAACAGTTCTCGTGGTCGCGCCGGCTTCCCGACAACGATGCCTTCGGCCTCGGCTTTCAAACCCACCGCGAGGTTTGGAAGGAGCCGGTCGGCGTCGTCGGGGTCATCATGCCGTGGAACTTTCCCTTCGAGGTCATTCTCAACAAGCTGGGCCCGATCCTCGCGATGGGGAACAGCTGCGTCATCAAGCCCGCGCCCGACACCCCGCTCAACGCCAACCGCGTCGGCCGGCTGATCGCCGAGCAGACCGAGATCCCCCCCGGGGTGGTCAACATCGTTCCCTCCAGCGACCACCTCGTGGGCGAGGTGCTGACGACGTCGCCGCTGGTGGACATGGTGGCGTTCACCGGGTCTACTGCCACCGGTCGCCGGATTATGGAAGCGGCGTCGGCCACGCTCAAGCAAGTCTTCCTCGAGTTGGGAGGCAAGTCGGTCAACCTCATCCTGGATGACGCTGATTTCGCCGCCACCGTGCCCACCGCCGCCGGAATGTGCATGCACGCCGGGCAGGGCTGCGCCATGACCACCCGGCTGTTGGTGCCCTTCTCCCGGTACGACGAAGCGGTCGAACTGGTCAAGACGGGCTTCGAGAGCGTCTCCTACGGCGACCCCATCGATCCGGCCAACCTGCAAGGCCCGCTCATCTCCGCCAAACAGCGAGACCGGGTATTGGACTATATCCAAAAAGGGATCGCCGAGGGGGCCAGGCTCGTCACCGGCGGCAGCATCCCGAGCGGCTTCGACAAAGGGTACTTCGTGGAACCGACGGTCTTCGCGGACGTCGACAACTCCATGACGATTGCCCGCGAGGAGATCTTCGGGCCCGTCATCGCCGTCATCGGCTACGAGGACGACGACCATGCAGTCCAAATCGCCAACGACTCGGAGTATGGGCTCTCCGGATCCATCGCTTCGGCCGACCTCGACCGGGCCATGGCGGTGGCCCGTCGGATCCGCACCGGCACGCTGGCGATCAACGGCGGCTCCTGGTACGGCGCCGATGCCCCCTTCGGCGGCTACAAGGCCTCGGGCGTCGGTCGCCAGTGCGGGGTCGAGGGCTTGGAGATATTCACCGAGACCAAGACCGTCGGATGGCCGACCGGCCCCTAGCGAAAAGCCGGGAGGCAGGGCAACGTATGAAGATCGGCGTACATCTCCCCGAACAGCAGATCGGCTTCGACCCCGGCGTGATCCGCGAGTTCGCCGTGCGGGCCGAAGAGCTCGGGTTCGACTTCATCACCTGTGTGGACCATGTGTTGAGCACGCCTCACGACCGCCGAAAGCCCCCCTTCCCCGAGGGCGGTTTCTACGACGAGAACAGCGTGTTCCATGAGCCTCTCACCCTCTTCGCCTACTGGGCCGGCGTCACCAGCCGCATCGAGCTGGTCGCGGCGGTGCTCGTCTTGCCGCAGCGCCAGACGGCTCTGGTGGCCAAGCAGGCCGCCCAGCTCGCCATTCTCAGCGAAGACCGGTTCCGGCTCGGCGTGGGCAGCGGATGGAACCACATCGAATACGAGTCGCTCGGCACCGACTACCGAAGCCGGGGCGCCCGCCTCGAGGAGCAGGTAAACCTGTTGCGGCGATTCTGGAGCGAGACGGTGATCGACTTCACCGGCGATCACCACCGCATCGACCGCGCCGGGCTCAACCCGCTGCTCGACAAGCCGGTTCCCATCTGGTTCGGCGGATTCGCCAAAGTGCAGCAGGATCGGTGCGCCCGCATCGGCGACGGCTTTCTGTGGGCGGGCAACACGAGCTGGTCCCGGGCCGGCATCGAGTTCATCCGCGCCAGAGCGGTCGAAGTCGGGCGCGATCCCGACGCCATCGGCTTTCAGGCCTCCCTCGACCAACCGGGCGATTATGGCGCGGCGGTGTCGAACTGGGCCGCGGCCGGCGGGACGCACGCCTCCGTCAACCTGGGAGACGGGCGCGGGGCCGAGCTGCTCGACGCCATGGTGCGGGTGCGCGGGCAACTCGGCCACTTCGGCGAGCAGTCGGCGACCGGGACGTAGCAACCGAGGCGCCGAACGAGCCTCTACTGGCCGCCTCTGGCCCCGCGGGTGCCGCCAGAGAGCCGGGCGCCCAGCTTGAGCGCCGCAGACCGAGGAAGCAGGCGCACCATGATCCCCCCGATGGCCGCGTTGGCCAGACCGGGCAGCAGCACCGGCTTTCGGCCGAGAGCACCGAAGGCGCGGCTGACGAGATCGTCCACTTCCATCACCAGCCACTTCGGGTAGTGGTCCAGCGCGCCCTCAGGTTGTGAGTTGACCGCGCCCGGCAGCACCGCCAGGACATCGACGCCCAACGGCCGTATCTCGCTCCAAAGCGCCTCGGCCAGGTTGCGCTGATACGCCTTGTTGGCCGAGTAGGGGCCCATGTAGGGCGCGCCGAGGAGCGCCGCGGCCGACGAGGTAAGGATGATCCCGCCGCGGCCGCGCTCGGCCATGCGCCCGCCGTAGTGATGCACCAGGGTGGTGTAGGCCCGAGCGTTCACGTCCAGCATTCGGTGATGGGCGGCCAGGTCCATCTCCAGAACAGACGGTGAGCCCTCAGGGCTGATGTAATGATTGGCGATCAGCAAGCCGACGTCGATTTCGGCGGTCTGCGGCCGCAGCGAATCGAGGAAATCGGGATCGCCGAGGTCGCAGTCGACTGCTTTCACCTCCACCCCGTGGGCGGACCGAAGCTCTTCGGCGCGCTCGTGCAGCTCGTCGGTGCAAATGTCGATGAGGACCAGGTTGAACCCCTGGCCTGCCAGACGGCGGGCATAGCCGTAGCCGATCCCCTCGGGTCGGGCCACGCCCGTCACCGCGGCCCATGGCCCATATTTCTCCAGCGGTACTGTGCTCACCGCGACCTCTCTCCGCTTTGACGAGCCCGGGTTTATTATACGATGTAAAGTTTACTTGCTTGGGTCGCCAAAACAGCCTGGAGAGCCGGGCGGGCCGACCGGGCGCCACGAGGAGCACTCCATGGCAGATGAGACTGGAGCCGATGAAACCAGGTTCGTGGATGCCGCGCCCGACGACTATCTAGAACCCGGCGAGACCGCCACCGTTGATGTGGGCGGCACTGCTGTGACCATCGCCAACACCGGCGACCGGTGGTGCGCCTTTCAGAGCATGTGCCCGCACCAGGAAACGCCGCTCGGCGGGGTTCCGCTTTTGCGCGGCGTGCTGTTGCGGTGCCCGGAGCACGGGTCGGTGTTCGATGTGTCAACCGGCGAATGCGTCCTCGCCTCCGACGACGGCTGGTCTGGACCGATGCGAACCTTCAGGACTCAAGTGGTAGACGGGGTGGTACAGGTCTCCCTGGGCTAGCTTGACTAGGAGACCCCCAGCAGCTTGGCCACGGTGCCGCCCATGATCAGCTCCTGCTCTTCGGCCGGCATGTCTTTGACCAGGTCGGCGTAGGCAAGGGGATCGGCCATACCCTCGGGATGCGGGAAGTCTGAGCCGAACATCACGCGATCAGCCGGCATGCCGGTCTCTGCCAGGAGCCCTGCGGGGTCGGGCTCATGGAAGCAATGCACATAGACGTTGCGGAAGAACACGTCGCACGGATCCTCGTCGAAGAGGATCGCCTTGTTCTCCGATGCATCGCGCAGCTTGGCCACGAACGGCCTCACCCACTTGCTGGAGAACTCGACCGGCGCAAACCTGAGGCCGGGAAAGCGGCTGGCAAGGCCATGGCCGATGATTGACGCCATCGCATCGACCAGGTTGTCCTTCTCCGATGCCAAGAGCTGAAAGCCTGGAGCAGCATTGGGCTCAAAAGCCAGGAACTCCCCTCCGTTGCGGCCCTCCCACTCGTCGGTGTAGCGGGTGTATCCCGAGTCGCCCGAGTGCATGCCGACCGCGAGGTCGAGCTCTTGGACCAGCTCCCAGAAGGGGTCGAACTCCGGCAGGGCGAAAGACTTGCGGCCCTCATAGGTGGGCACCGGCGCCACCCGGAGCAGGAAGACCTTGGCGCCCCGCTCGGCTACCCACTGCAACTCCTCGATGGCGCGGTCGAGGATGGAGAGCGAGATGATCGGCGTGACGTAGATGGCGTCGGCGTAGTTGAACGTCCAGTGATCGTAGGTCCACTGGTTGAAGGCATGAATGATATCGCACACGGTGCGGGGATCGTCGGCCAAGCGCTCCTCGAGCACGCTGGCCAGCGTGGGCCACATCAGAGTCCGGTCGATCCCCATGTCCTGCATGAGCTTCAGGCGGGGCTCGGGGTCGAAGAACGCCTCAACCCCCGGAATGACCTGCGGCTTGAATTCCTCCGACCTGACGAAGTTCCCGGTCCTCGACCCTCTCGGCTGCTCGCCGCCCTCAGCCGCGGGATCGAGCCCCCACGCGCCGGGCGCCGCCACCCGGTTGAACGTGGGGTTGGGGATGTACCCGCTGATCCGGTCCTTCAGCGCGATCTTCGTCCGACCGTCCACCTCGACGTACTTGATGACGCCCTGCATGGCTTTGGGCAGGAATCTCGTGAACGCGTCTTTGGGCTCGTAGAGATGGTTGTCAGCGTCGAAGGTCTTGTACGGCAGATCTCGGTTGCGCACATACATGAAATGATCGTCGGTCATCTGCATCCTCCTAGCTTCAGGCGCCGAAGCCTCGGCCCCTCCTAGCTATACAGCGTACACCAAAACTGAACGCATCGCCACTGCCGACCGACGGCGGAAGTGCCGCGGCTTGGGCCGCCGCGCCGCTAGGGCTGTCGGGTGTGGCGGCGGAGAAACCGGGCCAGTTCCTCGGCTAGCTCTCGATCCTCAGGCGTGTTGCCGCCGAAATTGCCATGGGACATGGCTTCTCCGATGTGCAGCTCCGCCTGAACCCCGGCGTTGCGCAGCCTTCGGTGCATGAGGACCGTGTTCGAGAGGAATAGATCGCGGGTGCCGGTCTGCAAATAGGTGGGAGGGAATCCCCGGAGGTCGCCATAGAGGGGCGAGACATACGGATGGTCGAGATCGCGGCCGTTGGCGTAGAGGAGGTTGGCCTCCATGAGGCTGCCCAGCACTTGGTCAATGCCCAGATTCGTCTGGAAGCTGTCGCCCGACTCGGTGAGGTCAACCTCGGGGGTCAACAGCACAAGAGCCGCCGGCATGGGAAGTCCCTCGTCTTTGGCCCTCAACAGCATGGCTGGAGCCAGATTGCCGCCCGCTGAACCGCCGCCGACGAAGAGATCGAGCGGATCCCGTTCGCTCAGCGCCTTTCGATAGACGGCCATCAAGTCGTCCAGAGCGGCCGGGAAGGGGTGCAACGGGGGCATCCGGTAGTCGGGCGCCCAGGTGATCATGTCCCGCTCAAGCGCCGCCGCTTTGGTCAGGGCGACGCATGCCGCTCCAGCGCCAGAGACCAGCCCGCCGCCGTGGACATCGATAAAGAGCGGAGGCGATGGGTTCTCGGCCACCGAGTCAGGGGTGAACACATTGGTCCGAACCCCGTCGAGCTCGAACTCCGTGTGCCTGATGGGGGCGCCAGGCGGCACGCTCGCCGCAAAAGCAGCGACGATCAGCTCGTCGACGCCGGCCGCCCAGTCCAGCCACTCCTGGGGGTCGGCGCCGTGAGCGGGCATGCTGGACGAACCCGGAAACTGCGAGAGGAGGTTGACGTGGCCCTGAGCCTCTTCGCTGAGGCTCTTCGGCGCCGGAGGCGATATTCGAGGGGTCTCTGCCATGGACACACTCTCAATCTAGCCCGTCCGCCCCGAAGAGGCGATCCGGTTGTGGAACCGGTCCCAAGTGGGCCAGGCCTGGGGGAGTTCGCGAGTGGTCAAGCCCTGGTCCTCAAAACCGCTGTCGGATCTGGCGATCTCGTCCACCACAGCCCAGCGGTTATAAAGGCGCCGAACGAAGTACCACCGACCTGCTCGCCGTTCATAGGTGTCCCAGTACTGGAGGTGTCCGACTGTCCAGCTTTCTTCATGCTCGACCTCGTCGCGGCAGTACACCACGCCCACGGCATGATCGGCGTCGCGGAAGCTCAGGATGTGATTGGCCACCAGGTGGACGGTTCGACCGAGCTTGCCCAACGCCTCGGTCATCCAGCGCTTGAACTCGTCTCGCCCGTAAAGCTGCTTGCCGACTTGTACGTCCTCCACGAACAGCTCGGCCAGGGCATCCATGTCCCGACTGTCCACGGCCAGGGCATAGCGCACCGGAAGCTGCTGTATCTGCTGGACCGATCGAAGGTGGTCCAGGCACTCGTCGGCAGACTCGGGCTGCCACTCCTGGGTGCGGGAAGGCAAGAAGGCCGATGGCATCATGGCTCCTGTTTCTCTTGTGCGTGCGGTTGGGCAAGCGCGTGCCGGGGGTCTTCGACCAAGAGCGCTTCGACGAGGAAGGTCGGAATCGGCACGGCCTCTGGATCCAAATAGGCCATGCCCGCAATCTGGGCCACTGGACAGACGCCGTGGGAGGCCAAGTCGGATACGGCCTCGGCCAGGTTGTTGACGAGCAGTCCGTGGGCATGGAACCGATTGCGGGTGATGCCGCTTCCCCATATCTCTTTTGAGGCGCCCTCCGTTGGCAGGGGAAACAGCAACAGGAGGCAGTCCTTGAGCGACACGATGGCCCCGATTTCGTCCGGGGCCGGATTTTCTTTGGCGCTGAGAACCTCGGTGTCGAACAAGCCGGCCAGCCGATCGGCTACGGCGGCGGGCCTGGCCACTACTGCGGTGACGAACGCGTACTGCAACGCCGGGGCCACCGGCGTCTCGGGCCGCGGTCGGAGGGCATGTCCCCAACGGGGATCGTCGTCGGTGTGGCGGTCGGACCATTCCAACAACAAGCCGGCGGTGTCTTGGGGCTTGGAGAAGAAGATGCCGTCGTCGATCCAGACTTGCGGGGCGACATGGTGCCGGGCCAGCCGCTCGGCGGTGGCCTTGGCGTCATCCACTTGCAGGGCGATCGAATGCATGCCGCCGCCCCAGCGCTCCACGAAGTTGCGAACCGGCGACCGCTCGCCCACTGGAGCGCCGATTTCTATCGAGTTGTCCCCCACCCAGATCATCCCCCCACGCCTTCCCACGCCGACTGCCTCAGAGACGTTCTCGTGCATCACCGCAGCGCCGAACAAACGCTGCAACGGACCGAGCATTTCGTCGTAGTCGGCGCCCATGGCCGTGGTGTGCCACAACATCTTGATGCCGACCATGAGCTACCGGCTCACCCAAGATCGGCTGCTGCTTCCCACGCCGGGCGCAAACCAGCCGCCTCGTCCATCAGGCGTCATTGTCGTGGGGAGTTGGGGCTGAAGAGTCGGGCGGCAAGAGCGTCTCCGGCCTGTTGGGCTGGGCCTACCCAGTCGAGTTGGCCGTGGTCCATCAAGACGATCCGATCACAAAGGTTCTGGGCGTAGGTGACGTGCTGTTCGATGATGAGCAGCGAGGTCCCGGCACCCCGAATCGATTCGAGAATCCGGTAGACCTCGTCGATGATGATCGGGGCGAGGCCGAGCGAGAGCTCGTCGGCGATCAGGAGCCGGGGCTCCTCGACGAGCACGCGGGCCAGCGACAGCATCCGCTGCTCGCCCCCCGAGAGGGTGCCGGCGATCTGGTTCCGCCGCTCGCCGAGGCGGGGGAAGAAGTCGAACGCTCGGTCGAGCCCCGATTTCACCCCCCTCCGGCCCAGGGCCCGGCGAAACGAAAGCTCGAGGTTCTCCCTCACCGTGAACGTGGCCAGCACCGAGCGGCCCTCCGGGGCGTGGGCCACGCCGGCGCGGGCGAACTTGTAGGCATTCTCGCCGCTCATGTCCACCCCGCCGATATGAACGGCGCCGGCGTTCGGCGGCACCAACCCGCTGGCCACCCGGGCTACCGCGGTCTTGCCGGCCCCGTTGGCCCCGAGGATGCCGACGGCCTCGCCCTCACCGACGTGGAGTGAGACGCCGAACAGCGCTCGGAACGGCCCGTAGGCCGCTTCCACGCTTCGCATCTCGAGCACCGGGGGTGCAGAGTCCGGCGGCTTCATGCCTCTGCCTCGAATGTGCCGAGGTAGGAGGCGCGCACCTCGGGGTCGTCGAGGACCTCGGAGGTGGGGCCACTGGCGATAAGGGTGCCGAAATCGAGGACGTAGGTGTGCTCGGTGAAATCGGCGACGAGCTCGATGTCATGCTCGACCAGCAAAATGGCAAACCCCCGCTCGGCCTGGACCGCTCGAAGGGTGGCGGCCAAAGCCGCGGTCTCCTTGCGGTCGAGGCCTGAACTCGGCTCGTCAAGGAGCAGCAGCTCAGGGTTGGTCATGAGCGCTCGCCCCACCTCCACGAGGCGTCCCTGGCCCAAGCTGAGCGCCTCGATGGGCTCATCGGCCACGGGGAGCAATCCGAGAAGGTCGAGCATTTCCCGGCACCGGTTGATCTCGGCGGGCTTGGGCCTTCCCAGGCCGACCAGGTCTTTCCAGAACGCCCCAGAGCCGTTGCGGACCCGCTCGGCGATGAACAGGTGCTCGAAAACCGAAGTCTCGTCGAACAGCTCGATGCGCTGGAAGGTGCGACCGATTCCGGCCCGGGCGCGATGGCTCACCGGCACCCCTCCCATGTCTTGACCCTTGAACCGGACCTCGCCCTCGTCGGGAGCGAGAACCCCTAGCAAGCAGTTGAAGAATGTCGTCTTACCGGCGCCGTTCGGCCCGATAAGGCCAGTCCTCTGTTGCGCGTCGACCGAGAGGGTCACGTCCTGCAAGGCCTGGATTCCGGCAAAGGACTTCGAGATTCCGGTCGCTTCGAGCAGCCCGCTCACGATTCTGACTCCTCGGCGACCGCTTCGGGCCGCGCCGCAGGCTCTCCGCGGCGAGCCCGGCGCAACTTCGCGTGGCCCGCGTGGGGGTATTTCTCGAACAGTCGGGCGTCCAGTCGGGAGATCGACCGGCGCTTGCTGAACTCCAGCATGCCTTCGGGGTGGCGGGCGTATTGCACGGCGGCGAGTCCGAACAGCACGAACCTCCATTTCGGCGAGACGGGGAAGATCCCGGGCACCCGTTCCTCAGCCCGAAGGATCCAGGCCAGGATTGTGCCGTTGAGGATAATCGGCGGGAACAGCGAGAAGGCGGCACCGGCCTGGATGGCCCCCTCCACGGTGCGGGCGCTCAACGACACCACGAGGACCAACCAGAACAGCGCCGTGGCGGGCGCGAAGTTGTTGGGATAGTTGACGTTCTCCTGGTGCATTGAGAGCATCGCGCCGCCGAGCCCGGCGATGAAGGCCGACACCGCGAAGGCGGCTACGCGCGCCTTGGCCGGGGAGATGCCGATGGATTCGGCGGCCACCTCGCTGCCGCGCAGCACGCGCAGGGTGCGGCCGATCGTGCCTTCTCGGAGCTGGATCACCAAAGACGACACCACTACCAGCACGATGAGCGCTAGCACGAGAAACGCTTTGTCGTCGTTGAAGTCCAACGGGCCCAAGTGGGGACGGGGGATCCGGGTCCCCTGGAAGAGCGAGGTTTCGCCGCCGCCGACCCAAGGGAACTTGACCACCACTGCGTCAAAGAAATAGGCGAATGCCAGCGTGGCCAACGCCAGCCACACGCCGCCGAGGCGCAGAACCGGTATCGACAACAGCCCGCCCACGGCCGCGGCGACGAACGCTCCGGCCACCGCGGCCAAGAGCACAGGCACGTCCCAGCGGTCGGCCATCTGGAACACGGTGAAGCCGCCGATGGCCGCAAAGGCGCCCTGGCAAAGCGAGATCTGTCCGGCGAACCCGGTGATGACGGTGATGGACAGATAGACGATGGAAAGGACGACCGCCTGAGTCACCAGGAACAGCCATCGAACATCGGCCTGGGTGAACACCACCCAGCCGAGGATGATGAGAAACGACAAGGTGAAGGCCCGGATGCCCATGGTCAGATACGGGTGGCGCTTGTAGTCGGGAGGGGCGGGCGGAGGAGGGTCGACTCCGGCCATGGGGTCGTTCGCCTCTCGCAACCGTCGGATGGCGGGCCACAGAACCAATATGCCAAATAGCACGATGAAAGGAATCGCCGGTGTGATGTTGTCGGTGAGGGGCTCCAGAAAGGTGAACGACTCGGCCCAGTCGGGGGCGAAGGTGTTGAACACCGCAGTGCCCCAGCCCAACAGCAGGCCGCCCGCAAGCGCGCGGGGCAGGCTGACGAGGCGGCCAATGGCGGCGGCGGCTATCGCCACCACCACCAGGTAGAAGAAGTCGGGAGCAATCAGGGTGTTGAAGCGGGGAGCGATCAGCACACCCGCCATGCCCGCAAACGCGCTGGAGAGCGCCCAGGCGAACGCCGACACCCAATCCGCCCGGATACCGGCCATCTCGGTCATCCGGGGGCTTTCGACCACCGCCCGCATGGACAGGCCGATGGAGGTGAATCGAAACAGCGCGGCCAACAACAGCGCTCCGCACAAGGCCACGGCCATCTGGGCCAGCTCGTCCCGGCTGAAGGGGTAGATGCCGAACGGGTCATAGAAGACGCTGGCGCCGTTCGGCACGATTCCAGTCGGAGTGCGCCCGGCAACGGGCTCGTACCTCACCGCCAGCTCGAAGATGGCGGGGAGGGCCACATTCAACCCGATGGCCACCACGAGCTTCGCCACGGCACTGGCCGTGCGAAGCCTGCGGAACATCGTCCGTTCCAGCACCAGGCCGATGGCCGGGGCCACCGCGAAGACCGAGAGCAAGAGCGCGGGCACCGTCGACCAGCCCCACTGGTTGACGGCATGGAAATACAGCGCCGCGGAGATGTAGGCCTGGGCCCCGAACGCCAGGTTGAACACCCCAGAGGTCTTGTAGGTGAGGACGAAACCAAGCGCCACAAGGGCGAAAACGGTCCCCGACGGCGTTCCCTGCAGGATCGCTCGAAAGAAGTCCTCTCCGACCGAGGCCAAGATCACATTCGTACCCCCCGCTTGGGTGCTCTAGATCACGTGCGGAAATGCGCGGGGCGGATCAGCTGAAGCTCGTGGGTTCAGGATCGGCCCAATCAGTGTTGGAGTTGTCCCAGCAGAGGAACGGCGCATCGGCCGTGCCCAGCAGTTCATACGCTCCTCCTTGTATCCTCACCGCCGCCACGCACTCCTTCCTGTGCCCGTTGGTGATGCGATCTTCGGGAACGGGCGGTAGATGCTGGCGCGACCAGTCGGTCTCGTTGACCAGGCCATTAGCCGAGTACTCGGTGAGTTCGGTGTTGCTGGCCTCGATGATTGCCTCTCGGCTGAACTCAGGGCCGGCGGCCTTGAGGCCCGCCACGAACAAGTCAGCGTTGACCCAACCGTACATCGTCGGCTCGCCTATGGGCCCCCCATTGGCCTCCGTCCATTCCAGGAAATCGGCAACCGCAGCCACGCCGGTGGCCTCGAAGGGCGCATGCTGGAAAGCAACGAGGTCGCCGTCCAAGAGCGAGCCCAGCCTGGCCGCCCAAGCGTGGTCGTAGCCGTTGGCATGGTGCATCGCTATCTGGTCGCGCACGCCTTGGCGCTCAAGCTCCTGGGCCAGGGTCGTCATCCCGTTGAGGTCGATGCACGACACGATGAAGTCCACCCCGGCTTCGACCATCGCGGTCACCTGGGGGCCGATCCCGTTGGGCAGCCCGAACTCCAGCTCGTTGTTGAGGTAGACGGTTTCAGCGCCGATGTCTCCGGAGTAGAGGTCGATCGAGTCCGCATAGGTGTTGGCGCAGGTCCTTGAGTTCTCAGTGATGCCATAGCCGAGCGCCGCCACCCTGGTGGCGCCGGCTTGCTGGGCGAGGTAGGCAATGAAGCGACTGGTACAGGTGGGGCAGCTTGCCGCGGGCAGGGGAAAGTTGGTCTGCAGGCCAGCCGCGTCGGTGGGGTGGATACCCCAGTGGTAGTTGGGAATCCCGGCCTCATCGAGGTCTGCCCAGCCGCTGGCGAAGAGCGTGGCCGTGAACGCGGCCAGCGAGTCGTCTTCGGCAATGACCTCCAGCGAGGCTGCCTGGTTGTTGAACAACTCGTCATCGATGCTCCGGTTGATCACAAGCTGGCGCCCGTACAGCCCGCCCTCGCTGTTCACCATGTCGAAATACGCCTGCACGCCTGTCTGGTAGCAATCGAGGACGCAATTTCCGAGCGGGTTGTTCGAATTCGTCCCGATGACGGCGACGCCGATCTCCTCATCACTCACGCCCGGCACGCCATCGAGGGGAACAAACATATCGCTCTCATCAGGCTCTTCGGGCTCGGCCTCAGCCGTTGCCTCAGGCTCTTCGGGCTCGGCCTCAGCCGTTGCCTCCGGCTCTTCGGGCTCCGGCGTCGCTTGCACCTCGGCCTCAGCCGTTGCCTCACCGGTCGCGGAAACATCGGTGCCAGCCGATGAGTCGTCGTCGTTGCCGCACGCGGCCGCAATCAATGCGACCGCCAACACGACCGGCATCACCAGGCGAAACGAAACACTCATGGTCTCTCCTCATTTGGGGCGGCCGTCAGGCTAGCCAACGGCGCTTTTTGTCCGTCTTCGTGGACACGATTTACTATACTAGGTATACCAAACTCTGGGAAGACGCATGGATCTCGAACTCTCCAATGACCAGCTTGACCTGCGGGAAAACATAAGAGCCGTGCTTGAAGGCGCCTGCCCGCCCGCCGCCGTTCGAGCAGTGTACGAGGGGACCGGGAATGCAGCGGCGCTGTGGGAGCAGATGACCCACCTCGGCTGGCCCGGCCTGTCGGTGCCGGAGGGCGCGGGCGGGTTGGGCCTCGGGTTCGTCGAAGTGGCTCTTCTCGCCGAAGACTTGGGACGGGCGACTGCTCCGGGTCCGCTGCTGGCCACCGCTTCGCAGCTCACTCCCGCACTGCTCAAGGCCAAGGCGCACGGCGAGATGGAAGAGGTGGCGGCCGGCCGGCGAACCGGCGCACTAGCTGTTTCAGAACGCGGCCGGTGGCGGCCTGAGAAACCTCAGACCGTGGCCCAGCCGGCCGCAAATGCATGGAGGATCTCGGGATCCAAGACCGATGCCCTCTCCGGCGGCGAAGTCAGCTCCTTCGCGGTCTTGGCCACCCACGGCCGTACCGGCGCACCTGGGCTGTTCCTCGTGGAGGCCAGCGACGCCGAGGCGCGGCCCCGGCCGTCCATAGAGCCGACCCTCGCCCTCGCCGACGTGGAGTTCGACGGAGCCCCGGCCAAGGCCCTCGTCGAACCGGGCGACGGATCGAGCGAGGCGGTCGAGCGGGTGCTTCAGCAAGCGGTGGTGGCGATGGCGATGCAAACGGTTGGGGCTTGCCGCAGAATCCTCGAAGTCACGCTGGAGTACGCCAAGGGGCGCGAGCAGTACGGGCGGCCGATCGGCTCGTTCCAGGCCCTCAAACACCGTCTTGCCGACCTCTTGCTGGCGGTGGAGCGCGCCACCGCCGTGTGCTACTACGCCAGCCTGTGCATCGCCGAAGACAATGAGGGCCGAGCGGCGGCCACCCATTCCTCGAAGATCGCGGCGGGAGACTGCCAGAGGCTTCTGGCCCGAGACGGGCTTCAACTCCACGGCGGCATCGGCTTCACCTGGGAGAACGACCTGCACTTTCTGCTCAAACGGGCCAAGGCGGGCGAGTTGCTGTGTGGAAGCAGCCGCTTCCACCGCAGCGAGCTGGCGGCCATTCTGGGGCTCGCGGACAGGGGGGAGTCATGAAGCTCCGCTACGACGACGACGTGGAGCGCTTCCGAGGCCAGTTCCAGGAATGGCTCGACGAGAACCAGCCGACCCCAGAGGAGATGGAGTCGGCGCCGGTTCGCTCCTCTGCCCACCGGCCTCCGTGGGCAAGGCGCTGGGCCAAGCGGATGTTCGACGATGGCTGGCTGGTACCGGGCTGGCCGCCTGAACTCGGCGGTCGAAACGCCGACCCGGTCGAGACCCTGGTCTACCTAGAAGAGCTCGACAACAGGGGTATCCCACGGACCACCAACCCGCAGGGCTTGGGGATTGTCGCTCCGTCGCTCATCGACCACGGCAGCGAGGACCAGATCGAGTGCTATGCCATGCCGTTGTTGCGCGGCGACCTCACCGCGTGCCTCGGAATGAGCGAACCCGATGCCGGAAGCGACCTGGCCAGCCTCAAGACTCGGGCGGTGTTCGACGGGGATTCAATCGTCCTGAACGGCCAGAAGGTGTGGACCTCCGGCGCTCACGACGCAGATTTCTGCTTCATGTTCTGCCGCACCGATCCCGATGTGCCCAAGCATCAGGGCATCTCGATCGTGTTGGTCCCCATGGACGCGGGCGGGGTGACCGTGCGCCCCCTCATGGAGATCGTCCACCCTCGCTTCCCCGACCTCAATGAGGTTTTTCTGGACGACGTGACCGTGTCCGCCGAGAACCTCGTGGGAGCGCTGAACAACGGCTGGCGAATGGCAAACGACTCGCTGGCCCACGAGCGGAGCTTGGTGTGGCTGATGTCGGTGTTCGGAAACGAGGTGGCTCTCAAACGGCTTCTCGAGCTCGCCCCCGAGCTCCTCGGGGACTTGGGGCCTCTGGAGAGGGCCGGCGCCATCGACGACTTCGTCGGCCTCCATGTGGACGTCCTGGCCGCTCGCTGCATGGGATACCGAGGTTTTGCCCGCTATGTGAGAGGGGGCACCGCGCCGGAGCAGGCTCTGATGAAGGTCTACACCAGCGAGGTCAGGCAGCGGCTGGCCCTCGTCGCCGCCGAACTGGCCGGCCCGGCCGGGCTGCGACCGGTATCGGGCCGTGACACCGAGGTGGGAACCCAGGAGGATTTTTTCTCCACTTTCGCAGGGACGATCTCAGCGGGGTCTTCGGAGATCCAGCGCAACATCATCGCTGATCGCGTGCTCGGGCTTCCCCGGTCTTGACCGCGGGCCGAGCCCGCTACTCAAACGACTCTTGGCGCCTCAGCACCTCGTTGAAGGAGAGACCCCGCTCAACTGACGGCTCGCGGGGAAGTCCCAACAACCGCTCGCTGATGATGTTGCGCTGCATCTCGCTGCTCCCGCCGGCCAGGGTGCCCCCGCGCGCGAGGAGCCAACTCGTACCCGGATTGTCCAGCTCTATGTCGTCGCCCTCCCAGATGACGCCTTCGGCGCCACAAGCGGCCAGCGCGGCCCGCACCCTTTCGATGGCGGCCTCAGACTCTTGGAGCTTCAACAGCGAGCCCCATTGGCCCTCATGGGTTCCCAGCGCCATGCCAGTCATCACCCGGGCGCTGCTCAGCGGCAAGACGGCCTCTTCGATGAACACGTCGGCGATGAGCTGTCGTACCGACGAGTTCTGGTCGACGCCGCGCTGTCGGGCGATCCCGATGAGATCGGAGACCCGTCCC
Source organism: Candidatus Poriferisocius aerobius (assembly GCA_028278955.1). Taxonomy (GTDB): domain Bacteria; phylum Actinomycetota; class Acidimicrobiia; order Acidimicrobiales; family Bin134; genus Poriferisocius; species Poriferisocius aerobius. Next base: position 8,286 of record JAPYOC010000051.1, on the reverse strand, counting down.
GGCTCGTAGGCGCCCGCAGGGCTTTCAGACTGGTCCCACCCGATGTAGCCGTAGCCGACATTGGCCACCGCGTTGCGCTCGTGGAACAAAAGGGTCTGGGCAACGGCCCATCCGATGTTCTCCTCCCCGATGAGGTTCTCGGAGGGGAGAACGATGTCATCGAAGAACTCCTCGCAGAACTCCCCCATCGTGCCATCGGCCGAGCGGGTCTGCTGCACAACGAGCCCCGGCGTGGTGGGCGCCAAGGGCACCGCGATCATCGAAAGCCCCCGGTGCTTGGGCGCCTCCCAGTCGGTGCGGGCCAGGCAGAGCCCGTAGTCGGATTGATGGGCCCCGGTGCTCCACATCTTCGATCCGGTGAGCACATAGCTGTCGCCGTCGCGGACGAGCCTGGTCCGCGCCCCGGCCATGTCCGAGCCGCCCCGGGGCTCGGAGAGCAGCTGTATCCAGAGGTCGTCTCCTCTCAACAGCCCGGGCAAGAACCGGGATTTCACCTCGTGGGAGCCGTGTTCGAGGATGGTCGGTCCGAGCATCCCCACCGAGACCATGAGCGCTACCCCGGATGGAACCTGGCGGCCCAGCTCATGGGCCAGGTCGTAGAACGCCTGCTGGTGCTCTAGGGTCAGGCCCGCACCGCCGTATTCCTCGGGAAAGGGGATCCCGGCGTAACCGCTGTCGAACAGGAGGCGCTGCAGCGCCACGGGGTCCTCGGCTGGGGCGCTTTTGGGCGGAAGATTGGCGGCAATCCAGTTCTGGCAGCGACGGCGGAACTCGCTCAGCGCCTCGGTACCGCTGGCGCCGCTCATGTGCTCGCGCCCACCGTGGCCTCCAAGAGACAGTAGAGCTCTTCTTTGTGCTCCTCTGGAGAGCCGTAGAGGGCGCGCAGGAGCGCGGCCCGGCGGTTGTACATGTGTATGTCGTGCTCCCAGGTGACGCCGATGCCGCCAGTTATCTGGACGCAGTCGTCCACGATGCGGGCCGCCTTATCACCGATATAGGCCTTGGCGGTGTGGGCCAGGCGCCCGGCATCGGCATCGCCCTCGTCCACCGCCTCGGCCAGTGCCCCGGCGAGCGCCTTGGACGCCTCGAGCCACTGGACCATGTCGGCAATCCGGTGCTTCAGCTCTTGGAACGACAAGATGGGCCGGCCGAACGCGAAACGGTCTCGGCCGTATTCGATGGTGAAATCGAGGGTGCGGTCGGCAACGCCGACCAGCTCGGCGCACTGCAAGGCGACGGCGATGTGGAGCTGCTGATGCAGTGCCTCGGCCGCCTGTCCGACCTCTCCAACCACCCAGGCGGGCTCGACCGGGGCGTTCTCGAAGCAGATGGTGCCGAACCTCCGGGTCATGTCGATGCTCCGACCGCGGCGAACCGCAACCCCGGGGCCGTCAAGTCTCACTATGGCCTGGGTGGGGAGGCCGTCGCAGAGCGCGGCCACCAGCGCGTGGCTGGCGTTGTCGGCCGCCTCCACGTAGTGCTTGGCCCCGGTCAACAAGAGCCCGTCGCCCGTGCGATCTATAGCGGCCTCCAAGCCGTTGAGCGTCCAGCGCCCGGCTCGCTCGGCAAAAGCCCACACGGCGACGGCCTCGCCCGCCACCAGTGCCGGAAGCAGCTCGGTCTTGATCTCGTCGCTGCCCCCTCGGCTGATGGCGGCCGCGACGATGTTCACTGGGAGGAACGGCCCGGGGGCAAGACCCCGTCCGATCTCCTCGGCGAGGATCACCGCATCGCGCACCCGGCCGCCGGAGAGGCTGCCCCCGCCGTAGCGCTCGTCCGCAAACAGCGACGTCCATCCCAACCTGGCCGCCTCCTGCCACCACGCCGACTCGAACCCCTCGGCCACCCCATAGAGGTCTCGCACCTTGGACAGGGGAACCTCCGTTTCGATGAAGCGGCGGATCGCCTCCCGGAACGCCTCCTGCTCATCGCTCATCTGGAGTTGCACGGGCAGACCCAACACTGGCTCAGTCCTCGACGCTCGCGGGGCCGTCTACCGATTCGGCCCAAAGGGCTGGCATAGCCTCATTGGGGCTGCTCGGCGGGAAGAGTGAGCACGGCCGGCTCATCGAGCAGCTCTCGCATTCGCGACAGCACGTAGTGCTGGCCGATGATGTCCATGGTGATGTCGCTGGCCCGCTTGGCCTGCCGCAGCGCCACGGGGTCTTTGGCCGCGACGTTGCGGGCAAACGAGAACGCCTCGCGGTGGAGCGTCTCCGCATCGGGATAGATTCGATTCACCTGCCCGAGAGCGTGCAGCCTCGACGCGCCCAGCCGCTCGCCGCTGTAGATCATCTCCTTGGCCAGCCGGGGCCCGTAGAACCAGGTGTGGACATGGGACTGGATTCCGCCGATTCCCATGCCGGCCGTTGGGTCCATGAAGAATGCGTCTTCGGTGCAGAAGATGATGTCGCACGGCCACACCATCCTCTGCCCGCCGCCGATGCAGCCGCCGTTCACCGCGGCGATGGTGGGCTTCATCGTGTTCTTGATCAGCTCAATCTCGTCGGGCGCCGGGAGACCAACCCCGCCCTCGGGGGCCGGGGCCGGGTCTCGCAGGTTGGCCCCGGCGCAGAAGTGCCTCCCCTTCGCCCACATGAGCACCGCCGTGGTGCGGTCGTCGTCGCGTGCGAGTTGCCAGCAGCGTTGGAACTCCCCGTTGAAGGCGGCGTCGTACACGTTCAGAGGCCGACGGTCGAGCGTGATGATCGACACGCCCTCTCGGATCTCGTAGCGGACGAAGCGGCTGCCCTCTGATGGAGTCATCAGGCCAGGCAGGGAGCGATGTAGTCCTCCATGTTGTCTCGCATGATCCGGCGGACGTCTTCGTCACTGAAGCCTGAGAGTTGCGAGCCCGCATACTCAGCCGGTCGGGCGAGACCCTCGCCGTGGGGGAAGTCGGAGCCGAACACCAGCGACTCGACGCCGATCTCGGCCGCAACACGCCCGACGTTCTCCTCTGGGAACGGTGCCACGTAGAAGTGCTGCTTGAAGACCTCCGACGGCCGGGCGTCCAGCCGGCCCGTCTCATGCCAGCGGACCTTGCGGCCCATCATGAAGGCATGGTCCATTTTGCGGAGGGTGTAGGGAAGCCACACCGTCCCCTGTTCCGCCAAGAGCACCTTGATGTTGGGGAAGCGGCCGAAGAAATTGTGAAGCACCAACGCAGCGGTCAATTCGGCTGCCGGCCGGTCTCCCCAGTACATGACCCATTGAAAGGCGTCAAAGTCGCCGAAGGTGGTATCGGCGTTGTACGACCAGTCGGCCCCGTACTTCTGATAGTCGGTGCCACCCAAATGAACCGCGTAGCGGATGCCGGCTTCGTTGGCGATGGACCAGAACCGGTCGTACACCGGGTCGGCCACTGAGCGCCCGCCGAAGGGGTTGTCGGCACCGCCGTGGGCATGCCCCGACTTGGTCTGGATCATCATGGCACCCTCCTCGAGGACGGTCTCGAGCTCCCGCACCGCCAACTCGGGGTCGGCCAGGGGTATGTAGGGCGGCAAGAACATGCGGTTCATCGCGTTGAAACCGGGCTCGTTGCGCATCCAACGATTGAAGGCTCTGACGTTGGCGTACAGCGCCGGAATGTTGTCGGCGAACTCGTATTCGATGTTGTGGGCGGCGGCGGGGAACATGACCGCCTTGTCGATGCCCTGCTCATCCATCAGCGCAAGGCGCAGATCGCGGTTGCCATAGGCCTCGGACTTGTTCTTGAACTCGTCCATGAACTCCCTGCGCTCTTCCTCGGAGAGGCCCTTCAGGGGATTGAGCCGGTTCAGGAGCATTCCGGGGAGGATGCCCGCGCCGTCCTCATCCCCGCTCACCGCCGGCTGCGAGCTCGCCGCCTCGACTTCCGGCGCCTGCCCGAGCATCTCGCGCAGCTCTTCCTTCGAGAAGGTGATCTGGTTGGTGTTGAACTTGGAGGGCGCCCCGGCGAACAGCTCGACGCGCTCCCCACCCGGTCCGGTCACCAGCCGTATGGCCAAATCTCGGTGCTTCGGGTCGATGTAGCGCTCAAAGCAGTCCGGGGGCTCGTTGAAGTGGTTGTCGGCGTCGTTGATCGGATAGTCCAATCCGGGGGGCGCAGGTGCGGTTGTCATGGTGGCCTCCACGAAGCTGGTTGCTGCTATACAAAGTATACTAGTCGCAATGCCCGTTCGACTCCACTGCCAGTGGACCGCTGTGAATCAGACCGCTGGCGCCAAGTCGGAGCTGGTTGTCGGCCCGCTTTTCGGCGAGAAGATCCGCATCACCTCCTTGGTGTGGACCTGTCTCGCCATAGGCGGTGTGTCCATCATGGTGGTCGGCGCGGGCGAGAACAGCGGCAACTCCCTCTTCGGCGACATGTTGGCCCTGCTGGGCATGCTGGCCGGCACCTGCTTGCTGGTCTTGAGCCGGAACGCCCGAAACAGGCACGACGCCCTCACCTACAGCACCGCCATGACCATCGTGGCCGGGGCAGTGCTCTTGCCTGCGGCGGCGGTGGCGGAAGGCACGCTGATGCCGCTGCCGGTGGCGTCGGACTGGCCACATGTGGCGCTGATGACCGCATTGCCCGGAATCGGCCACGTCCTCACCAATTACAGCGTTGCGTATGTAAAGCTGCATGTTGTGAGCAACGTGCACCTGCTCCAGCCTGTGCTGACCGCAGTGGTGGCGTGGCTCGTGGTGGACGAGCCGCTGGTGGCAGCTCAGATCATCGGCATGGGCGTCACCGTGGCCGCGCTGTTCCCCTTGGCCCGAGAAGAGCAGTTGAGGCTGCGCCGATGACACCGGGGGCTGGGCCAACGGGAGAAGCTGGGCCAGCGGGAGAAGAAGCCGCCTTCGCGCTCCCCCTTGCCGGAGTTCGAGTCGTCGACCTCAGTTCGCCGGTCGGCCCCTACTGCGGGCGCCTGCTGGCCGATCTCGGGGCCAGCGTGACGCTGGTCGAGCCGCCCGAAGGCGATCCCTATCGGCGTTTGGGCCCGTTTCGAGACGGCATCGCCGACCCGGCCGCCAGTCTTGTGTTCGGCTACTACCACGCCGGCAAGACCAGCGCAGTGCTGGATCTGGGCTCAGAAGCCGGACAGTCGAGGCTCGCCGAGCTGGGGGCCGACGCCGACGTGGTCTTGATCTCGCCTTGCGCTCAGCGCCGGCTGTGGGGGTTCAACCCCGAGACGCGCGAGCTGGCATGGGCGCCCAGAGACGCCATCGTCTGCTCGATCACCCCGTTCGGCGTCGGCGGGCCCTACTGGCTTCGGCCGTTCACCCATGCCACCTCGTTCGCCTTGGGCGGGCAGATGGCCGAAACCGGGGAAGCGGAGGCGGCGCCCCGCGCCCTGCCGGCCGAGATCCACTGGCACGGCGCGGCGGCTCACGCGGCGGTCGCCGTCTTGGCCGCCCTCGCGGCGCGCCATGGGGCCGGAGGCCGTTTCCTCGACATCTCGGCGCAGGAGGTCGAGGCGTTCCAACTCGCAGCCGTGGGCGCATACCATGCTCAGGGAGCGGTCTCAGGCCAGCGCCGGGCGGGCAAGCTCATACCCCCCAGCGGATTGTGGGAATGCGCGGATGGGCGCATCGACGTGGCGGCCTACGCCGACCACCATTGGCCGGCCTTCTTGGAAATGCTCGACCACCCCCCCGAGCTGTCCGAGCCCTCGCTGGCCGACATGGCGGTGCGGCGCCAGATATTCGACGGCCTCATACCGGTGATCGCCGAGATCGTGGCCGGCTTCAATCGCGAAGAGCTGTTCGACAGGGGCCAGAGTGCCGGCCTCCCGGTCTGCCTCCGCAACACACCCTCGGAGTTCGTGGCCGACCCGCAGCTGGCCGAACGCGGCTATTGGGCCTACAACTGCCGGGCCTGCGACCTGCCATTCGCCGCCCCCGGGGCACCGGTCCTGGCCCGCCCCCCTCTGTTCCGACCCGCTGAGACCGCGGCACGCCGCGAGGGGCCAAGCGATGAGCCCCCGGGCGCACCGGCGAGCGCGGGGGCAGCCCCACGCCCCGGCAACGAGCCCGACCGGCCTCTTGCGGACTTTCGAGTCTTGTCTTTGGGCACCTACGTCGCCGGCAACATATGCGCCCAGATCCTCGCCGGAGTGGGGGCGGATGTCGTCAAGGTGGAGAACCTGCGGCGGCCTGAATCGCTGCGCGGCGGGGGATACAACGACGGCGAGAGACTGGCGCAAGAGCCGTCGGGCGCCACCAACACCCCTTTGAACGCCTACCTGTCGAGGGGCATGAAGAACGTCGGCTTGGACCTGTACCGCGATGAGGGGCAGCAGGCCCTGAGAAAGCTGGCGGCCAACAGCGACGTGGTCATAGAGAACTTCGGCGGCACCGTGATGGCGAGGTGGGGTGCGGGCTTCGATGATCTGGCCAAGCTGAACCCCAAGCTGATCATGGTGTCCCTGTCGGGGTATGGGCGCACCGGACCGAAGGGGTCGAGCAAGGCCTACGCCTCGAGCATTGCCAGCCATACCGGCCTCGGCGAGATCTGGTGGAACTCGGGCACCCTCACCGACTATGTGGCCGCGGTACACGCCGCGCTCGCCGTGCTCGCCGCCCGAATCCGCACTGCCGCTTCGGGGCGGGCCGTCTACGTGGATGCCGCCCAAACCGAGATATTCCCCGCGATGGCGGCCCGCGTCTTCCTCGATCCACTTGTCAACGGCAGGGAGTCTTCCATTGGGGGAGACCGCGCCGAGGGGGTGCTTTTTTCCCGCGTGGTCCGGTGCGAGGGCGATGACCGATGGGCGATCATCGAGATCGAGGACCTCGCGCAGTGGAACGCGGCCTGCCGCCTGGTGGGGCGCGAAGACCTGGCCCAGGATCCGTCTTCGCCCGACGAGCCGGACACCGGCCTTCTGGCCCGAGAGATCGACGAGTGGGCGTTGCGGCGCACTCCCCGATCGGTCGGCCAGGTGATGACCAGGGCGGGAGTGCCTGCGGCCAGCGTCGCCAACAGCGAAGAGGTGTACAACGACCCCCAGCTCGCGAGCCGCGGCTTCCTCGAAGACGTCCTTCACCCCGACCTCGGCCATCTCGTGCTCCCCGGTTCTCCTCAGCGGCTCTCGGGCGCCGTCGGGGCCAGGAGCGCGTTCGCGGTCGCCCCCTCAAGGCTCGGCGAGCACTCGCGCCAGATACTCGAGCGCTGGACAGAAATGTCGCCGGAGGAGATCGACGGCCTCGTGACGACCGGCGCGGTCTTGGACGCCGGCCCCTGAATCAGCAGCGGCGACACACCGACCCGTCTTTGCCGTCGCCGTGTCATCGCCTCGCGACAAGGCCGAAACGCCCGCAAGCCCGTAGAATCCGATCCATGCCGGTAGCCGCTTCCACCCCCATCGAGCTGATCCAAAACGTGTACGCCACCCTGGGCGAACGAGTCGGCACCGCCCGAGAGCGCTTCGGACGAGAGCTCACCCTGGCTGAGAAAATCCTGGTCAACCACCTCGACGAGCCCTCCCTTACACCGGAGCGAGGAGCCACCTACGTGGATCTGCGTCCGGATCGGGTGGCCATGCAGGACGCCACCGCCCAGATGGCCTGGCTCCAGTTCATGACCGCGGGGCTCGACGAGGTGCAGGTGCCCACCACCACCCACTGCGACCACCTCATCTCGGCCCGCCTCGACGCCGAGCGCGACCTAGCCGCCGCGCTCGACCACAACGCAGAGGTTTACGACTTCCTGGAGTCGGTGTGCGCCCGCTACGGCGCCGGATTCTGGAAGCCGGGCTCGGGAATCATCCACCAAGTGGTGCTGGAGCAGTACGCCTTCCCCGGCGGCATGATGATCGGCACCGACAGCCACACCCCCAACGCGGGCGGCCTGGCCATGGTGGCGGTGGGGGTGGGCGGCGCCGACGCGGTGGACGTGATGACCGGCTTCGGGTGGAACGTGCGCTGGCCCCAGCTCATCGGCGTCTGCCTCACCGGGGAGCTCGACGGCTGGGCCGCCCCCAAAGACGTGATCTTGAAGGTGGCCGAGATCCTGACCGTGGCCGGGGGCACCGGGGCCATCGTGGAGTACTTCGGACCGGGGGCCCACTCGCTCTCGGCCACCGGCAAGGCCACCGTCTGCAACATGGGCGCCGAGATCGGCGCCACCACCTCGCTGTTCGCCTATGACGATGCCGTCGCCCGCTACCTCAAGGCCACCGGCCGACAGGCCGTGGCCGACGCGGCCGACGCCGCCGCCCACAACCTGAGGGCCGACAGCGCCGTGCTGGCCGACCCCGGCAGCTACTTCGACCGGGTGGTGGAGATCGACCTCTCCAAGCTGGCCCCCCACATCAACGG